>NZ_JAJHJB010000056.1:0-21936 GCF_020819555.1 Pelosinus baikalensis | reverse complement strand
CTCTGTGAGCTATTTATTGTTATTTAACTGTCGCACTTCATTTTACAATCTATCTAATATAAAATCCTTAAATGAAAAAAATCCTGCAACGTAGTCACCCTTCCTGTCTTATGAGGATGAAATTATAATTAATGAACAAAATAAAAAGTACATAATCAAGCAGCGAGTAGGAGGTTTGAATCATACTTCGACATACAAAAGGTAATTATGTTGAATTGATTGGTGAGGCTATGATTGTAATATAAAGACCAAATGTTTAACAATTCATAATTAATATGGCAAATGCCGCTATGTAACAAGATGCAATCTTCGTTTCTGCGGCTCATTCTATATAAAGAGAGGTCTGTACATGCCTAAAAAACAACGGGTCTGGAAAGAAATACAGCGATATATTATACTGTTTATTGGTTCTATTATCTACGCTGCTGGACTGGAAATATTCTTAGTTCCTAACAACGTGATTGATGGTGGTGTGGTTGGTATTGCGATTATGGCTAGTCATCTGACTGGCTTGCCGCTGGGTATATTTTTGATTACCATAAATATACCATTCATTTATTTGGGATATAAGCAAATTGGTAAAACTTTTACATTATCAACGATATTTTCTATTATAATCTTGTCCTATTTCACCAAAATGTTCTTGCCGATTCCCGGTTTCACAGATGATTTATTTTTAGCGTCAATCTTCGGAGGTATCATTCTAGGGATCGGCGTAGGACTCATTGTGCGTTACGGCGGTTCATTGGACGGTTCGGAAATTATAGCTATCTTAATGGACAAGCAAAGCAGTTTTTCTGTAGGCGAAATTGTCATGATCATTAACCTGTTTATCTTAAGTGGAGCTGGATTGGTGTTTGGCTGGGATCGAGCCATGTATTCTCTGGTTACATATTTTATCGCTTCAAAAGTAATTGATATCGTCATTGAAGGCTTGGATGAATCAAAAGCTGTTATCATTGTTTCAGATCATTCGGCATCTATTGCCAAAGCCCTCATGGCCCGTCTGGGTAGGGGTGTGACGATTTTGCACGGCGAAGGTGCCTATAAAGGTGACGAAAAACATATCCTCTACACCGTGATTACCAGACTAGAGATGGCAAAATTTAAATCACTTGTTTCAGAGATTGATGAAGATGCTTTTATAACGATTAACGATGTGCATGATGTAATGGGTGGCACGTTTAAAAAGAAAGCCATTCATTAAGAGTAAAATATAGAATAAGAGACCAGTACTGTAAAAATGCAGTTCGGGCCTCTTATTTTTATATCATGGATTAATACGAAAAATATTAAATTACGAAATTATAACTTTAATGTATCAATAAAAAAGTAATTACGTAACTAGTGTATCAAAAAAGAAAGTTATGTATCAAATAGTAAGATCGAGCCTATTGTTTATGATACCTGTTTGTATTTAAAAGAATGGATTATCCGAACCATTACTTGCTATTTTGGGCAGGTTAGCTGGATGAATTTAAGGAAGAATAATAACCACTATTTTTTAATACACTTATTGGCATGGAAATTGCTTTATAAGTAGGGTAATAAAGGAGGTGATAGGTTTGGTAAATCTAATAATATGTACCCATGGAAAATTTTCAGAAGAATTAGTAAAAGCATCTGAAATGATATCTGGGAAGCAGGAAAATTTAAAGTATGTGACATTTGAATTAGGTGAAAGTACAGATGGACTTGTAGAAAAATATAAAAAGGCGATAAAAGAACTTGATAATAAGGATGAAACTCTTTTCATCGTTGACTTATTTGGCGGTAGTCCATATAATGCGGCAAGCCGAATCGTTGCAGATAATGAACGCCTGGATATTGTAGCAGGGGTAAATTTACCAATGATGCTAGAAATCTATATGTCAAGAAATGAATTATGTTTATCGGAATTAGTAGATGTTGCAATTCACGCAGGTCGTGATTCTGTAAAATCTTTCAAAACAAATTTTGATAACAATGTTGAAGAGGAGCTATGATATGAAAATTTGTTTAGCTAGAATTGACGATCGCTTAATCCATGGTCAAGTGGCAACGGTTTGGGTAAAGGCAGTGGGATGTAATAAGATTATTGCATGCAGTGATGAGGTAGCTGCTGACCAACTAAGAAAAAGTTTGTTGCTGCAGGTATCACCTACAGGGATAAAAGCGTATGTTTTGCCGATTGATAAGGCTATAGAAGTGTATAAAAACCCCAAATATGATGATTTTAAAGCACTATTTTTATTCACTAACCCAACGGATGTCCTGAGAATGGTAGAAGGTGGTGTTGACATTACATCTGTAAATGTTGGCGGAATGTGTTATAAGGACGGAAAGGTTTTAATTACTGCCGCTGTATCTGTGGATAAAATAGATGTAGAAGCCTTTAGAAAATTACATGAAAAAGGAATCGAACTAGAAGTTCGGAAGGTAGCGAGTGATAGTAAAGTTGATTTAATGAGCCTTAATTTGCCGTTTTAAGTAAAGAGTAAAGAAGTGAAAAATTAAATATATTGGAGGGATAGCAATGAGTGAGATTCAAATGATTTTATTAATTCTTGTCGCATGTATTGCGGGTCTGGAAAGTGTAGTTGATGAAGGACAGGGGCATAGACCCTTAATCGCGTGTACGTTAGTCGGATTGGTGTTAGGAGATCTTAAAACGGGAGTTATCTTAGGTGGTACTCTTGAATTGATGGCCTTGGGCTGGATGAACGTAGGAGCATCTATGGCTCCTGATTCAGCACTTGCCAGTGTAATTGCTGCTATATTGGTAATTGTAGGCAAGCAATCTATCGGAGCCGGTATCGCTGTAGCAATACCAATTGCCGCAGCAGGCCAGGTACTTACTATTTTTGTTAGATCCGCTACCACCTTTTTTCAACATCTTGCTGATAAATATGCAGAAAAAGGCAGCTTTCGCGGTATAGAAATGTGTCACTTTCTTGCTTGGACTCTGCAAGCATTACGTGTTGCCATTCCAACTGCATTAGTGGCCGCCGTAGCTGGTACTGACACGGTTAATATTATGTTAGCATCCATACCAGATGTTATTACCAGAGGATTACAAATTGCGGGTGGTTTTATCGTAGTAGTTGGTTATGCAATGGTAATTAATATGATGGAAGCAAAATATTTAATGCCATTTTTCTTTCTAGGTTTTGTAATTGCTGCATTTACTAATTTGAATCTTGTTGCCTTCGGTATTGTTGGGGTAGTATTGGCAGTCATTTATATTCAATTAAATCCAAAATATAATAAATCAACAGTAGCCTTTGATGAATTAGATGAATTATAAAGGGGGATATAAAAAATGAGTGAGAAAAAATTGACAAAAGGCGATATATTCAATATGTTTATTCGTTCTAATTTTCTTTTGGCATCATTTAATTTTGAGAGAATGCAGTCAATGGGCTTTTGTGTCACCATGATTCCTGCCATAAAAAGATTGTATCAAGGGGATGAGCGTAAGCAAGCCCTAAAACGGCATTTAGAGTTTTTCAATACACAACCATTTATATCTGCCCCCATTATGGGAATCACAGCAGCAATGGAAGAGCAGAGGGCAAATGGTGCTCCTATTGATGATGCTTCCATCAGCGGTGTAAAGGTAGGTCTAATGGGACCGTTAGCTGGTGTAGGCGATCCTATATTCTGGGGAACCATAAGACCTGTTACTGCAGCTTTAGGTGCATCACTAGCAGTGGGCGGAAGCATATTAGGGCCTATCTTATTCTTTGTGCTGTTTAATATATTTAGGTTGGCGACAAAATGGTATGGTTTACAATATGGATATACAACAGGAACAAATATTGTTTCTGACATGTCAGGAAATCGATTGCAGAAGTTAACGGAAGGAGCATCGATATTAGGGTTGTTTGTAATGGGCTCCTTGGTTTCCAAATGGACGAGTATGAATGTGCCATTAGTAGTTTCAACCGTTACAGGTTCAGATGGAAAGACTGTAGTTACAACGGTACAAACTATCTTGGATCAATTAATGCCAGGATTATTGCCTTTAGCATTAACTTTTATATGTATGTATTTATTAAAAAAGAAGGTAAACGCAATCGTTATTATATTTGGCTTATTTGCAGTGGGAATTATCGGCTATGCACTTGGTGTGCTGGCATAATTGAACAATAGGTAACGACACCCTTAGCTTCCACAACGTGCTAAAGAATGCTAAGTTAAAATTTATGAGCCTCTTCTTCTTTTAGAGTTTAGATAAGGCAAGGAGAGATTGCAGTGAATACATATCAATTGTTGTGTTTGGATATTGCAATGGGAAATGCACCAGAGGAAGTGAAAGATTGTGTCAATGCTATTACCTTATCGAATGATGAGGATGGTGTGGTATTTGCAATTAATAAATATATTTTGTAATGGAAATCACGAAGACTAGGATTTTAGGAACAAGTCGTTCTTTCATTTATTCTATGGTAAAATATAAATACTTTCTTTGTAGACTATCGACTCTAAGGCTCTAACTGAATTCAGTTGTTCTTTATTCGGTTTTTTAATCAAAGAATAAAAAGAGAGAGTAAGCTTTCAATAAAATGTACATTTGAAAGTTTACTCTTTCACTTTAGCATACAATCCATCTTATAATAAAATTAGGAAGTTGATGTTGAGAATGAAAAGAATTGATAAAATTTATTGCTACTTAGAGGAGAATACACAAAAATTTTCAATGGAAGAATTGCTTAAAAATAATGGATTTGAAGCAAGTGAAATAGCAGAGCAACTGCAGATCTTAAGAAATAACGTTAGTAAAGAACTAAATGAATTATTACGATTGGACAAAATCATAAAAATAAAAGGCAGACCAGTAAAATTCTTACACAAATCGAGTGTTGAAAAAATATTAAATGTTGAAATAAAAGAAAGATTTATAGAAGTAGACAATGTAAGAGACTTTATCTTTAACAGAGAGAATGAAGAACCCTTTAAACATCTTATAGGAGCAGAGAAAAGCTTAAAAAACCAAGTCGAACAGGCGAAAGCAGCGATTATATACCCACCTGAAGGGCTGCATACATTAATTTTTGGACAGACCGGCGTGGGAAAAACTTTGTTTGCAAAAATGATGTACAATTATGGAAAGTATATCAAACGCTTTACTGAAAAATCTCCCTTTATCATTTTTAACTGTGCTGATTATTATAATAATCCTCAATTATTGTTATCCCATATTTTTGGACATATAAAAGGTGCTTTTACAGGAGCGGATGAAAAAGAAGGATTAGTTGAAAAAGCCCATGGTGGAATACTATTTTTAGATGAAATACATAGGCTGCCGCCAGAAGGGCAAGAAATGCTATTTTATTTTATGGATACAGGTACGTATAATAAATTGGGAGAAACGGAAAGAAAAAGAAAAGCTAATGTATTGATCGTAGGAGCGACCACGGAGGACCCTAATTCTTACATGCTTAAGACGTTTATGAGGAGAATACCAATCATAATCAGCATTCCAACCTTACAAGAGAGAACTGTCGAGGAAAAAATAGATATCATCAAATATTTATTTGTGAACGAAGCCCATCGAGTAAATAAAAAAATAAAAATCTCTACTGAAGTAGTAAAAGCTCTAATCGGCAGTGTTTCTTACGGGAATATTGGTCAGCTTAAATCCAATATTCAACTTACATGCGCGAAAGGTTTTTTGAGTAGTATAAACAGTAGCAAAGAATGTATAGAGTTAGATTTTAAAATACTTTCTTCTGATATAAAAAATGGTTTATTTGAAATGGGCAGAAATTCCAGAGAATTTGAAGAAATCGGTAATATTTTAGATGCTCCCTTATTAGTAAGTCCTGATGGCTATAAAGTAATTATCGAGGATTCAGATGAAGAACCGCCTTTTAATTTATACAAACTTATAGAAGATAAAGTAAGCTTATTAAAGGAAGAACGGATGGACGATAATGACATTAATAAATTCATTATTACGGATCTCAATATAAATCTAAAAATATTTTATAATAAATTCAACAAAAATAAAGAGAATCGAAATCGGATTTTAAAAATAATCGATAAAGAAATTCTGGATTTTGCAGAAAAAATGAAGGATTTAGCTGAAATCGATCTAGGAAGAAAATATAGTGAACGATTTGTCTATGCATTAAGCTTTCATTTAAGTGCTTTTTTCAAGCGAATAAAAGACAAAAGCTATGATAATAAGGAATACATGTATCATTCAATACAAGATAATGATGAGGAATATAAAGTTGCTTTGAAAATAAAGGCTATGATGAGTCAAATGTTCCGAGTAGAAGTGCCAGAAATAGAAGTTACCTATATTGCGATTTTATTAAAATCAGTGGAGGAAGAAACCCAGAAGCAGGTTGGTATTATTGTTGCTGCTCATGGAAGCAGCACTGCTAGCAGTATGGTCAGTGTTGTGCAAGATCTGTTAGGGGATGTATCCTCCATATGTGCCGTTGATATGCCATTACATGTAAATCCCAAAGAGATATTAGAGATTATTATAGATAATGTCAAAAGCATAGATAAGGGGAAAGGTGTATTATTACTTGTTGATATGGGATCTTTATTTAATTTTGAAGCCACCATTGTTGAAAAGACAGGAATTAAAGTAAAAACAATTGATATGGTTTCTACTCCCTTAGTACTGGAAGCATCAAGAAAATCAAGCATTTTTAATATGGAACTTGAAGACATATACAATTCACTTCGAGATTTTAAGGGATACAATAATGAATTTAATAAAGAAAATAAATGTAGCGATCAAGTCATCATTACCGTATGTACCTCTGGTAAAGGAACAGCCGTAAAACTAAAGGAACTTGTGGGAAATATCATAACTAATTTGACGGAGAAAAATATTGATATCATACCTGTAGAAATTAGAGAATTGGATAAAAAAGTAGCATCGTTGCAAAAAAAATATGATGTTTTGGCAGTGGTTGGCGTAAAGAAGCCTAAGGAAAATATTCCTTTTATTCCATTGGAAAAACTTATTGATGGTAATGGGGAAAAGATATTAAGAGAAATTATTGCGGGGAATCAGTTTATAGTATTACCGGAAAAGTCAAGCATTGTGATTAAGGAACTATGTGAAGACAATTTAAAACAATTCCTTACCTATCTAAATCCTCATAAAATAATTGGGATATTATTGAAATTTGTAGAGGAGCTAGAACGGGAACTACAGGCAGATTTCGATAACGCCATGAAAATCAAAATCATTGTTCATGTAGGTTATGCACTGGAGAGAATCATCATTAATGACGGATTAACGTGTGTGGCAGATAAAGATCCTATTGCTATTCAAATTATTCGTGCTGTAGATCATACCTGTGAAATTTTTAAGAGAGCCCTTAATATATCACTGACAGATGATGAAAAATATTATATCTGCAAAATGTTAGCAGAAACTAGCGTGTAGCAAAGAAAAGCGCCTCATATATCTACCTTATTTAGTAGATATATGAGGCGTTAAATCTTTTCGTCATTTTCTATTCGCTAGCAGAAATAGCCGCAAAAGTATTATAGAATATGGTTTTGTCTTTCTCATATCGTTTGTCGTGGTTTGGATTTGGTATTGAAGCTTTATCCGGATAGCCAATGGGCAATAAGGCAACGGGAACAATAGTAGGGGGTAAGGCGAAGGCATTTCGGATTACGGCTGGATCAAAGTGTCCGACCCATGTGCTTCCCAGACCTAAATTGGCCGCTTCTAACATGATATGGGTTGTGACAATACTGGCGTCCACATAGCCGCTATCGTTGTTGTCATAGGGCCTTTTCCAGCTTGCGGTAGTGTCATAGCCAATAAGCAGAACTAAAGGTGCATTGAAATGATAGGTTGTGCAGGTTTTCAATTTACTTAAACTAGCCTCGCTGTTGAGCACAAGAATACGTTGTGGCTGTGCATTTGCTGCAGTTGGGGCCAGGCGGCCAGCTTCTAGAATGCGGTCCAGCTTGTCTGGCTCTACCTGCTGCTGACTAAATTTTCTAACGGAGTATCTTGCTTTTGCCAATTCTAAAAAATCCATAGTAACGCCTCCATTATATTTTTTAATGAGGTGCTTTCACTGTCAGCCATTGTTGTGTTTTTTGACCTTTTGGCAGCATGTGGGCATCAAA
The DNA here is from genome assembly GCF_020819555.1 of Pelosinus baikalensis. NCBI lineage: Bacteria > Bacillati > Bacillota > Negativicutes > Selenomonadales > Sporomusaceae > Pelosinus > Pelosinus baikalensis. The sequence goes on along the minus strand of NZ_JAJHJB010000056.1, from coordinate 13,833 downwards.
CCACATATAATAAAATTTTTCTACTGGGTTAATAACGTATCCATCTTGGAGGTGATCCCCCGTATCATAGGGATCTGCCAAAATGAGGACATCATCCGCTGTTGTCTCCGTCCCCATAGTGTCATAACCGATAATCACTCTCCAATGACCGCCCCAATCAATATTTTCGACCATTATAGGAGTATTATTTTTTAAGTTTGAGGTTACAAATTCTTTGAAATCATTAATGCTTGAAAATGTCGTGCCATCTTTCTTAGGGGTAGTTAAACTAGATTTAACATCCCAGCCAATGCTCTTAAAGAATGCAACCATTCCGCTTGTATCTGTGCCGGTTCCTGGTTTTGTTTTCATTATTTCAGCAATTTTGAGTTCATCCCACTTTGTATTCCCGGAGTAATACAGCACAGTTAGCGCAGCCGCAGGACCACAAGTGATTTCTGTTGTTTGCTGATACGTTTTATACTTTGGTAAAATTGTTAATGTATCAGTTGATTTCATATTGAAAAAATCGACAGCTTTGTAATAGACAGAGTCTTTAACATTGCCCAGACCGTTATACGAAGAGGCACCTTCACTGGTAAGGTCGTAGCCAGAAGGATAAGGAATAACACTACTTTCCGCGAAAACGGTATTCACTCCACTAAAACTAACTCCTAGAAGAATATAAGTAATTAGCAAATACAATCGTAGCTTCACGTCACCACTCCATTCTCAAATTTTTCGTTGTTTACTCTTATATTGTATATTATTTTGCTGAAAAAAATAGTATGCACTTTTTAGTCAGATACTATCAAAAAGGATACTTTAAAACCCATCCTACTAGTTAGAAAAAGATTTGCTCTATTATTGTCTTAAAACTCAAACTTAATCGGTCTTAAGAATAAATCTAATAGTTTTTCTTTTGGATCTGCTTTCTCAAATAGAATTTCGTATACGGCATTACAAATAGGAAGCTCCACTTCATATTTTTGTGCTAAATAATTTAATGCTTCCACAGTAGAAACACCTTCCGCTAATTTATCAAATTTTTCACCACTTACAAAAGCTTGCCCAAATCTTCTATTGTGGCTGTGCAGGGAAAAGAGTGTTGCCTCATAATCTCCCAGATGGCTTAAGCCATATATAGTTGTATCATTTCCGCCCATGGCTCTGACAAGGCGTGACATTTCTCGTGTACCCCTTGCCATAAGCGCACCTTTTAGACTGCTATAGCATAGCCCATCTAACATTCCTGCAGCTATTCCTATAACGTTTTTGGCGGCAGCTCCGATTTCATTCCCAATCAGATCTTGACCATAATAAAATCGTATTAAGGAGCTATTAAACGATTCAACAATTTTTTTCGTTACTTCAATATGATCAGAACCGATTACCATACAATTGGGTATTTCCCTAACAAAATCCTGTACATGCCCTGGGCCTACCCAAATCCCTATATTGGTATTTATTCCCATTTCTTCGCTAAATACTTGGGATAACCGCTTGCCGCTATTCGCTTCGATGCCTTTCATACATAAGACAAATATTTTATCTTCTAACCCTTTTTGTAAACTTATGTTATGTGCAAAAGAGCGCAGCTCCTGAGCGCTAATGGAAATAATAATAATCTCACCAAAAGAGACTGCTGCCTCTAAAGAATTACTTAACATAATATCTTGCGGCAATGTCACATAATCATTCATTCTACATTCTTTTAATTTTAAATAATTATTCGAAGACTCTCTGCCCCATAACATTACCCTATGCCCGACCCGATTTGCATACCAAGCTAGAAATGTTCCCCAACGACCGCATCCTAAAACTGAAATCTTCACCTGTATCACCATCCTACTGTCATCACCCGAATATTGATATAATCGCCATTTAGGTATTACATTTCTTGTAACTATTCCATGTGCTCACCACCGTTTCCTGCTATATCAGCAGGGATCACAAGTTATCTGTCCCAAAAGATGAAAGAAACAGTACGTAAATTAACGAAATGTTTACATAGCAGTAACAATATGTAGAAAGGAAAATATTAGAATATGAGATAGAGAATCATGGGAGGTGCATAATAATGGGACTACAATTGGATGACAAGGATGGTTTTACACGACGTAAGTTCTTGCAAGTTTCTGCAGGTACCGCAGCGGCAATGATGGTCACTGCCCTGCCCAATTTTTCCTGGGCTCAGGCTTTAAAAGTAGAAAAAGTCGGTCTTGAGCAGTGCCTGAGCCTGACGCCATTGCAAATGGCTAAGAAATCTAATCTAGTTCAAGCTTCTTACGATTATATTACTGGAATTTGCGGTGAAATTACCAATCAGGTATTGCGTGATCGAGTATTACAGGTAATTCATAATCCTGCCCCCACATTTATGCAAAGGTATACTACGAGTGACGCACAAAAAATACTTTGGCAAAAATTAGTTGCTGCTAAGTATCTAAGCGAAACAATTGGAGTAGATGATTTTTTACCGCCTAGTGAAAATATCCAGAAAGCTTCGCAACCTTTTTACGCGGCTCCTGGAAGTGGCTACATGAGTCATCATGCTTATCCAGGTGGTTTGGCAACACACACTGCATTTAACATACGTTCTTCCCTTAATGTATCCCAAGGATATTTTGAAACTTTCGACTATAAACTTGACCGAGACTTGATTATTGCGGCTCAGGCATTACATGATTTACACAAACCTTGGGTTTTTCAATGGCAGGAAGATGGAAGCTGTCTAAAGGAGATTACCCTTGCAGGACAGGGAGCTCATCATGTATTAGGCATTGCTGAGTCGATTTATCGAGGATTTCCTCCAGACGTAGTTGTCGCCCAGGCCTGCGCCCATAACCATCCCGGTTCAGAGAAAGATGAGGTCGAAGTCATCGAGTGGATCAAAGCAGCCTGTATCATTGCCGATAAAGATCCAATAGGAGAAGGCCTTTTGTCAGCTGACGGCAGCACGCTGCCGATTCCTCGCCGTCAAGAAAATTTTGTTACCCATTTAGGTGACCACGACTGGGTTTTAAGTGGACCAGCCGTGAAATGGACACTGCCAGCGTTAAAAAAGATTGCTCAGCAGGAATATAAGATGAATGATCAGGAGTTAAATGGTAAAAAATTCAACGCCCTGCGCAATTATGTATTTTCTCAATTTTCGGCTATGCGGTCTTATCAAGTACTTGCCACTCAAGGTGAGGCGGGACTAAGAGCCAAAGTTCGGGAAATGATTGGATGAAACAGTAAAAGAGTGTTAAGGCTTTAATGATCTACCATTCATTGATGCAAAATGCGGCAAATTGAGGCATTCGGGTATCAGTTTCAGTTACTATCCAGGCATTCATAACAGGAGAAAGGGACGTCAAAAAGATAGAATTGCCACGTTAGCGCCCTATGGGGCGCTTTTGTTATACTTTTACTTTTTGTTGCCATAAATCAAATGAAATTTAAATTCTTTTATTCGATGATAGTGTTATATCGATATAGGAGGCGTTGGTTATTTCTGATATAAATTTAAAAGAGCTACAGGAAGAAATAGAACGGATGCGTTTAAATTTGATTCATATTGTCGCTAAAAAGGACCAGTATCCACAGAGGCATTAAAGATAAGTAGAGATTTAGATAATAAAATTAAAGATTATTATCAATATAAGAGATAGTGCTGCCATAATAGTAGGTTTTATTTGACTTTTATTAGCTAGTCTGTATGTCTCATATGTCTTCATATAAAAACAAAGCGTAGTAAGGATGCCTAGGATGCTGAATTTCCAGCTCTTTAGGCATCTTTTTCTAGTAAGGCAAGTGAGACGTTGCGTAAAAAAATTACAATGAAATGATGATAGGAAAAATGGTTGTACCATTTCAGAGATTACTGGACAAGCTATAAGGGAATTCTGCCCTAATGGAGGTATTGTGACGGATAATACGAATCAATTAAACACACGTGCTGTGATTTTAGAAAGGGCGCGGGAACTTTTCTTGTCGCAAAGTTATCATAAGAAAAAGGATAAAAATTTCTGGAGGATACTTGTAGATGCTTAATTTCATTGGTATCGGAAGTGCTTTTAATACACAATTAGGAAATACAAGCGCTTTTATAAAGAAAAAGGATAGTCTATTGCTTATTGACAGCGGTGGGACAGTTTTTCACAGGCTGCGAGAATTAAATATACTTAAAGAACTAAAAAAGATATACATTGTTATTACTCATACCCACCCTGACCATGTAGGAAGTCTAGGGGAAGTAATTTTTTATTCCTATTACATTCTAGGGCATAAGCCAACTGTATTTTTTCCCAATCGGGAACTAATGAAGAGCTTCTTGACTAGTATAGGAGTCAAGAAGGAAATGTATTTGCTGGAAAGTGGCAGCAAAATGGGGTTCGCAGATGAAAACTTGGGAGAGATAAATGTTGAATTTTTACCAGTCTCACATGTAAAAACCATTCCGGCATATGGATTTGTTATGAGACAAATGGAAGGTGTGTTTTACTATAGCGGAGATTCAAATCATATAGAAAATGAAATTATCACTAGACTTAAGAATGGAGAAATTGATCGGATCTATCAAGATACCTGTGGACTTGATTATGAAGGTAACAGCCATATGTCATTAAGAAAGCTGAAAGAGACAATTAACTCAGACTTACGGAATAAAGTTTACTGTATGCATTTAGATCAACATATTGACCCAAAAGAGATCGAACATCAAGGTTTTCATGTTGTGAAGTAGTCTTGAAAAATCCTGCAAAGCTTAAACACCAATTTGCAGGATTTTGTATTTTAGCTCATAAATGAACAATCCCATGAGTACGTTATCACTCTGGAACCTATTTCAATGACCTGTGTTTTGCCCCATTCAGTCAAAATAACCAGAATCATCTCATCCTCAAAAACATGTTGAATGAGATGATTGATCAGAGAAGTTTTCCCCGAGCCAAGAAATCCTTGAACGATGTCAACAACTTTCAGCATTACGTCCCTCTAATGTCCTTAATAACTGCTCTGAAAGCAAATTTTGACCGATAAATACTGCCTGACCAATGGTATGCGGTTTTGCCGACTTATATTCCCATCTGCCATTAACATATTCAAAATGAAACCAACTTTTTTCCCCGGCAACAAGCCCTTTTGCTCGCACAATCTGACCATATTTCCCCGTACTTATATGATCTAACATTTTCTTTAATATTGAAACAGAAAATACGCGAGAACCTTTCCAGGAAACATTCTGAAAAGTATCTGTTCCTGAATGTCTCTTCACATGATTTGGAGATTGTTGTTGTTTTTTTCCTGGGGAAAATCTTTTCCCTATGCTGCTAGCAGGCTCACTAGCAATTTGGTTTTCATATAACGGATCTTTTGCTAAAATCTGCTGAATTGATAACTGATTCCAAGGAGTCGTTACAATCCTCGCTGAAGCATTATACCGACGAATCATCTTTACGACTTCTTCAATTTCCTGGGGTGAAACATCCTGGGTTTTGCTGCAGACAATTGTTTGTCCATAAGAAATTTGATCTTTATAAAATTCGCCGAAATTTACTAAAAAAGAATGGGCATGATGGACATCAACAACCGTTATAACGTGATCAATAATTATAACATCATGAAAACAAGGCTGCTTCACAATCTGAAGCACCTCAGATAACTTTCCTATCCCCGTCGGCTCGATTAAAATTCTTTCTGGTCTTATCTCGGAAATTGCTTGCTGTAACACATTCGTAAATTCACCCTTTAATGAACAGCAGATACATCCTGAATAAATTTCTTCAATTTTGGCATTACTTACCGATAACAATGTGCCGTCAATTCCAGCTTTGCCATATTCATTTTCTAATATGAATAGTTTCTCATTTGTAGTGCGCTCCTTTAACATCTTTAATAGCAATGTTGCTTTGCCAGCACCTAAAAATCCCGATACAATATCTAACGGTACCTTATGTGTCATTGTAGCCTCCTAATTTCATATGAATAACATTAAATAAGAACATTCTTATTTAATGTTATTCATATACCGGGCAACTTATTCCTTCAAAGTAATGTAGCTTCAGGATAAAATAAGCGGACTCTCGTATCTTTACGAGAGTCCGCTCGCTGCTGAGTCAGATCAGCAGCGTATTGATGAATCTGCTCCAAAGGAGGACAATGAGATGATTGATTTACTAACGATAGCTCTCATGAGTTTGCCTCCTTATCGGTAAAAGCATTCAATGAAACTACTTCTTCTATTACTACAAAAATCCTTCTCTGCTCAAAGTGAAAGAGCTTCGGCATATAGTCTATAAGAGAACCTTCTTAATGGTCTTCATGTCCCATACAAAAAATGCGGTAGGATAGAATGGCAAAATAGCTTTAGGGATATTCTATAAATAATCGGTTTCAAACCAAAAAAGATTCTTGAAGATGACGATGTGACTAGATACAATGACTTAAAACTGGCTATAGTTTAAAATGAGAAAAAATTCCAAAGTTTAATGTAGTGAAGGCGGGTTCTTATGAGTCGAGAAAAAAGATTGAAAATAAAAAAGGTTGGTGTAGAACATTTAGAGCAATACAACCAACTGCTGCGGTATGTTTTTCAGGTGACTGATAATGATTTACACAGGATAGGCTGGAAAGAAAGAGATATGATCCTTGCTAAATCTCCAGTGCTGGAACAAGCGGATGTTCTTGGATGGTTTGATGGAGAAAAACTGGTGTCTCAGGTGGCTGTCTATCCTTTTCAAGTGAGAATTTTCAATGCGATTTATGATATGGGAGGGCTTACGGGGGTTGGAACCTTTCCAGAATACTCCAATCAGGGCTTGATGCACAAGCTGCTCCGCCAGGCACTGGCGAACATGCGGGAGAAGAAACAGTCGATCTCTTACCTGTATCCCTATTCGATCCCTTACTATCGCCGCAAGGGGTGGGAAATTATTTCAGATAAAATAACATTTGAAGTCAAGGATTATCAATTGCCAAAAAATAAACAAGTGTTCGGAGAGGTTGAACGCATTGATATTGACAATAATGACTTAAAAGCAGTTTATGAACGTTTTGCCTATCAAAGCCATGGAGCGATGCTGCGCAACGAGTTAGCCTGGAATGAATATTGGCGTTGGGATACGGATAATCTAACAGCCGCAATTTATTACAATGAAAATAGGCAGCCTGATGGGTATGTGCTTTACTGGATTTCAGATGAAGTGTTTCACATTAAAGATATGATATTCATTAATGAAGAAGCCCGCAGCGGGCTGTGGAATTTTATTAGCGCCCATTTTTCTATGATTTCAAAGGTTGTAGGCAATATTTATACGGATGAGCCGTTAGCTTTTCTGCTGGAAGATGGAGATATTAAAGAAACGATTTCCCCTTATTACATGGCTCGAATTGTAGATTTGGAACAGTTTATTGCTCAATATCCCTTTAAGCCTAATACTGAGAAACGTGTATGGACGTTTACCCTTGACGATCCGCTGCTGCCGTGGAATCAGGGATCTTTTACCATATGTATTCATCCTAATGGAAACGGTGAGGTAGCGCGGGTGGGAGAGCGCAGCAAATCCCAGATCGATATCCAAACTATGACAACCATGTTGCTCAGTTATAAAAGTCCCAGCTATCTTCATAAGATAGGCCGCCTTTCATGCAGTTTAGAAACCGTTAAGATGCTGGAAGATGCGATTTCTCAGCAAACTCTTTATTTTTCAGATTACTTTTAGCAGCCTTATGCTTAACTATGGCAGAAAGTAGATGCTCAAACAAGAGAAACTCTGCAGCTGGAGCTAATTCGGATTTGGGAAGCCGATAAAAAAAACATTGTTTTCATTACCCATAGTATTGATGAGGCAATTTTGCTCTCTGACCGTGTAGCCGTAATGACTGCAAGACCAGAGCTTTGGTGGGAATGGCAGTTGCTGTTTCTTTTGGAATGATTTTCGGATTGTTTATTTGAGTTACTGCATAGACTTGACAGGAAAATTCTTCTTTAGTAAAATTAGTCATACAAAACGGAATGAATGTTCATTCCTAAAATATTAAACTTTATTTTTGGAGAATACAATGAAAGAAAAGGTACAGAATAAAAAAGCAGCTGTGCTGCAAGCCGCACTTGGACTAATATCTGAGCAAGGGTTTCAAGGTTCCCCGATGTCACAAATTGCTCAAAGAGCAAATATTGGCGTAGGTACCATTTACCGTTACTTTTCCAGCAAAGAAGACTTGATCAACGATTTGTATATTGATGTCAAGACTCGTCTTGCCCAGCATACCCTGCGAAATTATTCAGTGAGCCGGGATGTTCACGCAAGTTTTTTAGTGCTATTACGTAATATTGTTGATTATTTTATTGAAAATCCCGCAGAATTGCTTTTTATGGAGCAGTATGCAAATTCTCCCCTTATTACCGCTGCCACCCGCGAAGAAGGCTTACGCATGTTTGCACCAGTCAATCATTTGTTTGAACGTGCCAAAGACGAAAATTTACTGAAAAAACTTCCAATGGAAATGCTAAGCACTCTTGCTTATGGATCGACGATCTCTCTTGTTAAACTTAAGTTGTTTGGTAAGGTTAAGCTAGATGGAGCAACCATCGATGCAGGAGTGGATGCAATATGGGACGCAATCAAGCGGTAATGAAAAACGAATCCAATTTTGCACGTGATCTTCAATGTAATTCTAGTTTTAAATGGTATTCGAAAAATAAGGGAGGAATTATCTTGTTGTACAGAAAATTTGGTAAAACGAAGGAAATGGTTTCCTCTTTAGGGTTTGGCTGTATGAGGCTTCCTATTATTGGTGCCGATCCAACGAATATTGATGAAGAGAAAGCAACAGACATGATAAGGCATGCTATTGATGCAGGTGTAAATTATATTGATACTGCTTATCCTTATCATGGTACTGGTTTTACTCGTGGTGGTGCCAGTGAGCTTTTTGTTGGCAGAGTCTTAAAGGATGGCTACAGACAGAAGGTCAAGTTAGCAACGAAGCTTCCTAGCTGGTTAATTAAAACAAGAGATGATATGGATAAGTACTTAAATGAACAATTGGAACGCCTTGAGACAGATTCAATTGATTTTTATTTAGTACATTCACTGAATGAAAATGTTTGGCCTGTATTAAAAGAAGCTGGCATTAGCGAGTTTTTAGAGCAAGCGATCAAAGATGGAAGAATCAAGTATGCAGGATTTTCTTTCCATGATCAGATTGGGCTGTTCAAAGAAATCGTGGATTATTATGATTGGTCATTCTGCCAGATTCAGTATAATTATTTAGATGAGAAATACCAGGCTGGCAGAGAAGGCTTAGAATATGCAGCGAAAAAAGGTTTAGGAATTGTCATTATGGAACCGCTAAGAGGCGGTAATATTGTAAATCTCCCCAAAGAAGCAATAGAGATCATTGATAAAGCAGATGTGAAAAGAACACCGGCGGAATGGGGCTTACGATGGGTATGGAACCATCCGGAAGTATCTGTTGTCTTAAGTGGTATGACGACTATGGATCATGTTACAGAAAATATCAAAGTAGCCCAAGAAGCAGAGGCCAATTCACTGACAACAAAAGAATTGGAAATCATCGATAAAGTAAAGAATCTCTTCGAAGAAAGAATCAAGGTGAACTGTACAGGTTGTGCGTACTGCATGCCTTGTCCTGCAGGTATCAATATTCCTGGATGCTTTTCCTCCTATAATGATCATTGGGTTTTTGATGCTACTCCTGCGGCAAAGAAAACCTATGAGCTTCGCTCGAGCCTTACAGCTCCCGCATCCAAATGTGTAGAATGCGGTAAATGTGAAAGCCATTGTCCCCAAGGGATTCCAATCCGTAAAGAATTAAAGAACGTTAAAGAACTATTCGAGTAATTTTTACTACTGTTACGCCTTATATCTATTGGAATAGCCTTTATGAAAGAGAAGTTACCCATAATCTACTAATACGGTAGACTATGGGTAGCTTCTCTTTAAACGTTGGATACTACAGTATATTACATTTTAAAGTTTTATTCAGGGTCATCGTCATTTTTCTTTAATGGTTTCATAGCTGGTTTTATCAGTCTAAATACATTTCCTGCTTGTTCAGAAGCTATGTTCTTTACAAATTCTTTTTCCGAAACTTGAGCCAGAACTAAACCGTATATCGATGTAGTTACAACGTTTGCCAATGCTGTAGTAAGGGGGATGGGCATCGTTCCCTCCACTTTAAATAAAGTAGTAATGGAGTAAATAAAAAACCATATGAAGGTTGAAAAAAGCCATCCCTTGAACAGAAGATTTGTAATTTTGATTAAAGGAATCAGGTAGATGAAAACAATTCCGAGAATGCCCATAAAACCGATATTTACCGCTAGTGAAAATAAGATTTCTCCTGTGCTAAATGGTGGAGTCTGACCCAAAATGATGATTGCAGTCCAATCTGCAAACCGAAGAGTGGTGAGACCTAGAAAACCTAACAGTAAACTCGCGATATTCGCGACCAATCCACCCGTAATCCCTGCAATGAAACCTCTGGTAAATTTGTCTCTCAAAATCATTCCTCTCCTTCATAAGCTATAACTTTAGTATAAACAAGGCTTTAGAAACTATTCTTTCTAAAGAAGTCGGCATTATTCCTGAATATACGGGTTCGGTTCCCAGTGGAAGTTTGGCACAGATTCATTTTGTTAAGCAAAATAAACTGAAATTCTGCTGAAATAATACTGGAGATAACTAAATCCACTAGTTACCCTTTGCCAAAATCAAACTAGGAGTACCTTACATAAAATAGCAAGGTACTCCTAGTTTGATTTTAGGTGTTTGGGTGATTTGGTTGGGCGTTCTTAGCAATATATTCTGCATTCTTAATATCCTGTTTTTTTTCTTTTTCACTTTTTTCTTTTATACTTTGCTGTTGTAAGTTACTGTTTTGCTGCTGTGTCATAGAATCACCTCCTGACCGTAGTATTCACTCATGGTTACTGAGATATGCAATTAATGCATGTCATAGGAACAGGATTACCGGCAATTGATCTAGAAATCAAGTCCACCTTAATGACCTCATTTTTTTGACACAGGGATGAAAGATGGACACCTGTCCGCGTGCCCTAAGTGAAGTGAGCCCTTATCGATTGTAACATGGTTCGTTGGTGTGCATAAAATAGTATGACATGATAAAAGAAAGGAGACTTAACGTGATACACTCCAGATTTAGCTTTAAGAGATTTAAACGACTGGTACAAAAAGCTAGTGCTCCAGTGTTGTCCATAGCTAATCTGCCTATGCTGCTCTCAATTGGCGATTGGCTTTATATAATGAAACAGATTGAAAATGGCAAACTGCCAACTATGCCCAATGGTGAGAAAAAGGCTAAATTACGTAAGCATACGAATATCATTACCTTCAAAGATGTGGAAGGTAATGATGAAGCCAAGCTGGAACTCAAGGAAATTCTAGAGTTTATCAAGCATCCTAGAAAGTTTAGTGACTTGGGTGCTCGAATTCCTAAAGGCGTTCTGTTGTACGGGCCTCCCGGAACCGGCAAAACACTAATGGCAAAAGCATTAGCAGGTGAGGCAGGAGTACCTTTCTTGAGCATGAGCGGTTCTGAATTCGTAGAAATGTATGTTGGTGTTGGTGCTTCCAGGGTACGTGATCTATTTAAGGAAGGCAGGAAGAAGGCACCATGTATTATCTTCATTGACGAGATTGATGCGGTTGGACGGCAGCGTGGAGCTGGTGTAGGTGGCGGAAATGATGAACGAGAACAAACCCTTAATCAATTGCTAGTAGAAATGGATGGATTCGATGCCAATAAAGGTATCTTTGTTGTTGCGGCGACTAATCGAACGGATATTCTCGATCCGGCGCTTTTACGACCGGGACGATTTGACCGCCGTATTGTAGTAGATCGACCAGATCTTAGGGGGCGCCTTAACATATTAAAAGTGCATACTAGACGTAAACCCTTAGCAGATAAGATGGATCTTGAAGTTCTAGCCCGCCGTACACCTGGCTTTACAGGAGCTGATCTAAGCAATGTAGTGAATGAAGCTGCCATTCTTGCTGTGCGTCAGGGTAAAACATGCATAGAGATGGATGACATGGAGGAAGCGGTGGAGCGGGTAGTGGCAGGACCGGAGCGTAAAGGTCGTTTTATGAATGCAAGAGATAAGAAACTTACCGCGTACCATGAGGCTGGCCATGTTTTAGTTGCAATGCTTCTAAGGTACGCTGATCCGATTCATAGGGTGTCGATTATTCCACGCGGTCAGGCTGGTGGATATACTCTTACTTTGCCTAAGGAAGATCGTTGTTTTTTTACTAGATCGGAAATTTTCGATCAGATTAAAATTCTGCTGGGCGGCCGAGCATCTGAAAGCCTGATTTATAATGAAACGAGCACGGGAGTCCATAATGACCTAATACAAGCCACGGAACTTGCACGTAAAATGGTCTGTGAATACGGCATGAGCGATACCTTGGGACCAGTCGCTTTATCACGATCTCAGGAACAGGTTTTTTTGGGCCGTGATATTGCTCGCGGTCCCAATAATAGCCAGGAGATGGACTATACCATAGATAAAGAAATACACCAGATACTAGAGAACGCTTATGAAAAAGCCGAAGAAATAATCAAATCCAATCTTGATAAGCTGCGGCTTATTGCAACAACTCTATTAGAAAGAGAGAAGTTGGATGGCGAAGAACTGAGTCAGTTGCTGGGAAGACAAGAGACAGATCTTGATGTAAAAAATGAATAGGTTTGACTATTTCCTAAAGAGAAGCTATCCATAATCGACCTTCATTAATTTATATGGGAAACGGGGACAGGTTGTTTGTCCCAAAAAGATAGAAGAGGCAATAAATAATTTTTCCAATCAGTATCGCAGAAATTAAAAATGCAGCAAATATGACATAACTTGTCTTATTTGCTGTATACTAAGTTGGGTGATAAAGATGAAAAGCAATCGAATATTTGAAATCACAACCATATTGCTTAATAAGGGAACGATTACCGCCAGAGAACTTGCCAGCCGTTTTGGTGTTTCTACAAGGACATGTTTCGGAACGAGAAAGCAAAAAACTGCTGATGGCGGTTAAAACAGTTATATCTTATCGTTTGGCAGCTCGGTAGAGGTAATTGAACCGGAATATATGCGTGAAATCATTGCAGAACGAATACGACAAACATTAAAACTTTATGAATTGTACTAGGATACACGATTCTCTTATTGCCCTATATAGTGAAAGAAACATATGGACAGTATAAAGTTGTCTAACAGGGACAAGGAACCTGTCACCCCGTCCCAGTGGAAAAAAAGGCTCATCCTCTTCTAGCTAAGATGGATGAGCCTTTTTTTTGTCAACCATCTGTTTGAAAGTTGCTTTATTAATGACGGCAGCTTTTTTTCTTTTCACCTTAATTTCAGAATGACTTGCTATACTCATTTTGACAAAATCATTATAAGATTTGACTAGAAAGGGACGACTAATACGATGACAAATAAAAAAGTTTGGTTCTATATAGCAATAATTTTAGGCGTAGCTGGTATACTCATGTTTTCTTATTTGGGATTTCACCCTTTATTAGATCCGGATGAACCGGTATATGCCGAAACCGCCAGAGAAATGCTGCAGTTTCATGATTTTATTTCTCCTCGCATTTATGGCGACTTCTGGTATGACAAACCGCCGATGTATTATTGGCTGGTGGCAGTGGCATTTAAAATCTTCGGAGTGGGTGAGTTTGCTGCTCGTTTTCCTTCCGCTTTTTTCGCAGTAGGCGGAAGTATTTTAGCCTATTTATCGGGCAGGGAACTTTTCAATGAACGTGCTGGATTACTTGGGGCTCTGGTATTGGCAACGAGTCTGGAATATTTTTATTTGGGTA
>NZ_JAJHJB010000055.1:0-22132 GCF_020819555.1 Pelosinus baikalensis | reverse complement strand
AGAAACAATTGTTTTGTCCGGTCAAGCGTCTCAGGTCTTTAACAATTTAACGGAAGGTCAAACCTATATGTTCGTTGCAAGTGTCGATTAAAGTTTGCTAGCCGTCTTGCTTTCGAGTGAGGCGGCTACTTTTATTTCATAATAATCGGCAAGCTTGCCGATTTAAAACGTCCCTGGGATGGTACCGCAATATAACAAAAGTTATCCACAAAAATGCCGCCTTGCTCTCATGAGTTTGGCGGCTTTTTTGTGTTGCGCGTCCAGCGAAGCTGGACTGTGCTTATGGGTGAAAGTCCCATACCAGTAACTACCAAGAGGCTGGTTAGCTAATCTCGGTGCGTCGCCGAAATGCGAGGTGCTAAGCGAGAGGATAAAGTACCTGTCTAAACAACAGGGCGAGCGAAGATACAGGCTGTAACATCAAGTGAACTTTGCCGCATCGTTAAAAAGGGCCTCGGTAAACGAGGAGCAAAGAGGGAGCCGAGCTTTGGGCATATGGGCGAAGGCCATGGAAGACGTGAAGAACTTGGAAAGCTGCGTCGAAGAACCCTCCGGTGTAGAGGAGATGGCATGTATCGAAAGTACAGTTCGGAACTGGAGAGACCCTCCCCTGCACGGGAACCCGTAAGAAGAAAGCATATAAGCTAAATGGTGAAATTGCTATTCTGCAGGAAGGGAGTCAGAGGGGTTCATACTACCAATAACCCTATGGACAACAAAACCATAGTGAGGGAAGGAACCCTGCTTCATTCAGGCTTTTAAAGGAGGTAAGAGTGAGTGAATGCCCAAAAGGCTAATAACACCAAAGAAAAAGTTCGACAACTCCAAAGAAAGCTATACCTTGCAGCCAAGATAAACAGCAAGAGAAAATTTCATGCTTTTTACGACAAGATATATCGCGAGGATATATTAAAAGAGGCATGGAAACGAGTAAAAACCAATGGCCCTCAGGGTGGAGTAATTTCTCCTCTGTTAGCTAACATTTACCTTCACTACCTTGATACCATGTGGGAAAAACATGGAAGTCATCTAGGAAAGCTCGTGAGATACGCAGATGACCTTGTGGTCATCTGTAGAACTAAGAAAGATGCCGAACATGCTCTAAAGCTGGTTAGTGCGATTATGGAAAGGTTAGAATTGACGCTTCATCCGGAGAAAACAAAACTGGTATCCATGTGGGACGGAAAAGAAGGCTTTGACTTTCTTGGAATGCACCATCGGAGAATAGTTGCCGAAACTGGAAAAGGTCAAAAATATACCCGAACACACCAGTTACCGAGCAAAAAAGCCATGAATAAAATGCGGGAGGCAGTTAAGGCGGTGCTTGCCAGCAGAACAACGTTGGTGCTGGACGCGAAAACCTTAATTGAAAGATTAAATCCTAAGATTCGAGGCTGGCGTAACTACTATGGCGTAAAAACAGCAAGTAAATGGCTCAATAAAATAGATTGGTACATATTACTGCGGTTTACAATATGGTGGAACAAGAAACGGCAAAAGAGAAGACAACTCTCTGGCATCAAAGATGTCCGACAGTTGTCTAGCAAACTTGGTTTATTAAAACTTGCTGGATAACGAATGCTGAAGGAAGAAGAATGTCGGAAAGCCGTATGAGGGAAAACCTCACGTACGGTTTGATGAGGAGGGGCAGGATTATTTTCTGCTCTTTACTCTATTTTAGATGGGTAATATGATGCACTTTAAAATGATAGTCATTAGATCAGATCAAAACAGGATTGCAAGTAAATACTTAGCGATGAAAGGATGAGAAGATGAGAGTACTTATTGTTGATGATGCCCTTTTTATTCGGAGAACACTTAAAATGATTTTGGAACAAAATGGTTATGAGGTAGTAGGCGAAGCCGGAAATGGTCTAGAAGGAATCCTGAAATATAAAGAGCTTCAACCTGACTTGGTTACAATGGATATAACAATGCCGCAAATGGATGGTTTAACGGCCTTGAAGGCAATAAAAAAAATTGATCCCAGTGCAAAAGTCGTTATGATAACAGCGTTAGGTAATGAATCTACAGTAAAAGAAACAATATTATCTGGTGCTAACGGATTTATCGTAAAACCATTTGTTCAAGAACAAGTCCTTCGTGGGCTGAGTGCCTTCAAATAACAGAAATATGTGTAGAAACGATGCATTGCCGCAGATGGTAGTACTTATGTGAGGGTGATTTAAATGGACAATGATGATAGCAGAGTCCCGATGAGCGATCTTTTTGTTTTCGAAACCAATCAGATGCTTGAGCAACTTGAGAGACTTATTTTAGATGGAGAAAAATCTGGCGGTTTAAAAGCATCCATCAATGAAGTGTTTAGAATTATGCATACCATTAAGGGGTCTGCAGCGATGATGTTGTTTAACGATATTTCATATTTGGCCCACTCCATAGAAGATGTTTTTTATTATCTTCGGGAAAACAAGCCTTTACTGGTGGATTATTCAGAACTAACTGATTTGGTTTTGCAGGCTGTCGATTTTATCAAGGATGAAGTTAGAAAGGTGGAGAATGGAGGAAGTCCTACAGGTGATTGCTCGGAGATTAAAAAAAAAAGTGGAGCTTTTTTATTGACTCTACAAGTGATTGATCCAGCTTTGAAGGATATTTCCTTAAAGTCGCTAGAGCATGAAGAACTCCAGCATGATATAGATGAAAAACCTGTGAGTGAAGGGCAAACGAAATGGGAAGCTGTCATCTTTTTTGATGAAGATTGTGGGATGGAAAATATAAGGGCTTTTACGCTGGTTCACGAACTAGAGGAACTTGCTGAAGACATTGCGTTTTTTCCCAAAGATATCTTAGAAAATGACAGCACATTGGAGATGATTAGAGAAGCTGGTTTCAAGGTGGTGTTCGCTACCGTAAATCCGTCAGCAAGGCTGGAGGAATTTTTTGCCAAAACAATGTTCTTGAAAAACTTTCAGCTAAAGAAAACCATCAATTTGGAGGAGTCGATTGCTAATTCTGCTGTTTCAGATGATTCTAAGCCGCCAAGTTTACAGGAAATATCCCAACGAGGAGAAAGCAAGCATAGTTTTATTAGTGTAAATGTAGCGAAAATGGATATGCTCATGGATCTAGTTGGGGAACTTGTTATTGCTGAGGCTATGGTAACTCAAAATCCAGAACTACAAGGCGTGACTCTAGATAAGTTCTATAAGTCGGTCCGACAATTAAGAAAAATTACAGGTGAACTTCAAGATACAGTTATGTCAATTCGTATGGTTCCCTTATCAGCAACTTTTCACAAGATGAATCGCATTGTAAGAGATATGGTGCGACAGCTTGATAAGCAGGCGGAGCTCCAAATCGTAGGAGAACACACGGAAGTAGACAAAAATATCATTGAACATATTTCTGATCCTTTGATGCACTTAATTCGCAACGCTGTGGATCATGGCATTGAGCCTGCTGAAGAGCGAATCGCTCAAAGAAAAGCAGCAGTAGGCAAGATTCGCCTGGAGGCTAAAAGTGCTGGTGGCGATGTTTGGATTATTATAAAAGATGACGGCGGGGGCTTACATAGAGAAAAAATTTTGAAAAAAGCATTGGAGCGGGGTCTTATACAACAGGCAGACAGCTTGTTAACCGACAAACAGGTCTATTCTTTTATTCTCCAACCTGGATTTTCCACTAAGGACGAAGTTACAGAGTTTTCCGGTAGGGGCGTTGGTATGGATGTGGTGTCTCAGAATATCGAAAAGGTTGGCGGAACTATTAGTGTGGATAGTGTACAGGGCGAAGGGACAACAATGTCAATCCGTATCCCGTTAACTTTAGCTATCATTGACGGCATGAAGGTTAAAGTTGGAAATTCAATCTACACAATACCCATTATAGCGATTAAAGAGTCTTTTCGGCTGCAAGACCAAAATTTGATTACAGATGCTGAAAAAAATGAAATGGTTATGATCCGGGGGCAGTGTTACCCTGTTCTGCGTCTGCACGATCGGTTCAATGTACAACAGACCACGACGGATTTGCGGGAAGGAATCATGGTTATGGTTGAGGTGGATGGCAGAAGTCTCTGCTTATTTGCTGATTCCTTGCTAGGCCAGCAGCAGGTTGTAGTGAAGGCTTTACCTAGTTATATCAAAAAGATAAGAGGGATAGCGGGTTGTACGATGCTGGGGGATGGCAGTGTTAGCTTAATATTAGATGTGGCTGGGCTAGCTTACTGAGGAAAGATAAAGAACTATCAGCAATATAGCAGTGACGAGAAAAAACGGACATTGGTCTCAAAAGGGAAAATACTCCTTGATGACAGTGAATTTGGTAAGTATTAGATTATACAAGAAAGGAGATCTATCATGTCTGAAGTTATTGAAAATGAGGTAGAACTTGAAGAAGATACCCAGAAAGATAAGTTTCTAACATTTTTTTTGGGGGATGAAGTCTATGGCATCGAAATTAAGTTTGTTACCGAGATTATTGGCATGCAATCGATAACTCAAATACCTGACCTCCCTGATTATGTAAAAGGCATTATTAATCTTCGGGGCAAAATCATTCCTGTGATCGATGTTAGATTACGGTTTAAGAAATCGTCTCAAGAGTACAATGATCGAACCTGCATTGTTGTAGTAGAGATAAAGGAAGTTGCTGTAGGATTCATTGTGGATACTGTGGCAGAAGTGCTGACAATCCAAAGTCAGGACATCGTTTTACCGCCTCAGTTCAAGAATGGCAGTCATTATCAAAGGTTCTTAAAGGGATCGGTAAAGTAGACAATGTTGTAAAGTTAATCCTTGATTGTGATAGGCTGTTGAATGATGAGGAAATGAATAGTTTAGAGGAACTTAGTTCTGGACAATCTAATTAGCGGTAAAAAGGCGGGGATGATATGAATTGGTTTCAAGATTTAAAAATTGCTAACAAGCTTATTATTGCGTTTCTGGGTGTGGCGGTGATTGCAGGTATGGTGGGTATGGTGGCTATATTCAATCTGTCTAACTTAGCTCAGGAAGATACGGATTTGTACGAAAATTATACTGTGCCTATGGGGCAAATGGGAGATCTTAGTGAAGTTTACCAAAAGGGCCGGGTAAATTTTAGAGATGCGCTTGTCAGTAAAGATCCAAGAGTCCAAAATGAAAAAATGAAACAGTTTAACGACTCCATAACCCAAATGAAGGCAGCAAGCGGCGAGATTGCAAAAACAATAGGAACCGAGGAAGGCCGTAAGTTACTTAAGAACCTCGATGATGCTCTTGGGCAATATGAGTCCTATTCTAAAAATTTGTTTCCCATGTTCCAAGCAGGTCAGGCGGACCAGGTCAATCAATTAATGCAAACAGAGGGCATTCAGTTAGCAAATACCATTGGTGGTACTCTCGATCAGTTAAGTGCACTAAAAATAGAGTTAGCCAAACAGAAAGCGGCAAATAACAAGGCTGACGCAAGTAAAGCCATTATTATTATGATAACAATGGTTATCACGGGCGTGGGGATAGCTATAGTACTCGGTGTTTATATAGCACGGCTGATTTCCCGGCCGATTAAAGAAATGGTTACTGTTGCAGGCCGAATTGCTGGTGGTGATTTGAACGTTGCAGTTACTGTTAAAACTGGGGATGAGACCGGGGAGCTAGCTCAGGCATTTAATAAAATGGCCGATAATATCAATCGAACCATGAGCAGCATTAACCAAGCAGCAGAGCAGGTGGCTTTAGGGGCCCAGCAAATTGCTGCGTCTGGAGAGATTTTATCTCAGGGTTCTACTGAGCAGGCTAGTTCCATTGAGGAGATTACGGCCTCAATGACGCAAGTAGCCGTTCAGACCAAGCAGAATGCAGTGAATGCCAATCACGCTAACGAACTGGCTGTATCCTCTCAACAACAAGCTACGGAAGGCAATACGCAAATGCAGGCGATGGTTACAGCCATGACTGAGATTAACGAGTCATCAACTAACATATCTAAGATCATCAAAGTTATTGATGAAATCGCTTTCCAAACAAATATTCTGGCTCTTAATGCCGCGGTGGAAGCAGCTAGGGCGGGGCAGCATGGCAAAGGGTTTGCTGTGGTAGCGGAAGAAGTCCGAAATTTGGCCGCTAGAAGTGCCAATGCAGCCAAGGAAACAACGGCAATGATTGAGGGAGCCATCAAAAAAGTAGATGTTGGCACGCAAATCGCCACAGATACTTCTAAAGCGTTAAATAGTATAGTAGACGGTGTAGCTCAAGCGGCAGCGCTGGTTGGTGATATAGCTACGGCTTGCAACGAACAGGCTACAGCTATTTCGCAAATTAACCAGGCGATTACTCAGGTGTCACAGGTTGTGCAAACCAATTCGGCAACGGCGGAGGAAAGTGCTGCTGCCAGCGAGGAATTGTCCGGACAGTCCGAAGTAATGAAAGAAAATGTTGCCAAATTCAAGCTTAAGCAAAGTACTAGTAGCTTTCAAAAGGGAGAAGTATTAAGCCCTGAAATGATGGGGGCAATTGAAATGATGATGGAAAAAAAGCAGCATAAACAAATAGGTGCAGAGGAGAATCGTCAACGGGTATCGACGCCAAAGGGAAAAATCGTTCTTGATGATAGCGAGTTTGGTAAATATTAGTGCTATTATACATATTGAGGACATGATCTACAAAAAACAAAGCAGAAGCCCTCTCAAATTCAAAAACAAAAATCCTTCTTAACGACAAAGAATTCGGCAAGTATTAATTACGGGGTATACTAGAAAGGGCAGGAGACCATGAAAGATATAACGGAACGGGAGTTTACTGAGCTTGTGGGGTTCGTCAAGCAAACCTATGGAATCAACTTATTGCATAAGAAAACTCTGGTGTGTGGGCGCTTGAATAATTATATCGTTCAAAGTGGCTTTCAGAGTTTCTCGGAGTATTTTTCTCATGTAAAAAGTGACCATACGGGTAAATCTGGAGTCATTCTAGTCAATAAACTTACGACCAATCACACGTATTTTTTGCGGGAACCCCAGCATTTTGAATTCTTGGAGCGAGTGATCCTGCCCTATTACGCCGCAAATGAAGCTAGGAAAAAAGATTTGCGGGTATGGAGTGCGGGTTGCTCTACAGGGGAAGAACCTTATACTTTGGCAATACTGATCAACTCTTATTTTGGCGTTAAAAAGTATGGGTGGGATACCAAAATTTTAGCTACAGATATTTCTACAGTCGTGCTGGAACAAGCACAAAAAGCAGTATATGCTAGTACGCAGTTAGAAAAGCTGCCTGAACGCTGGCGAGAGCAATACTTTACTAAGATAGACGCTGAGTCTAGCATAGTAAAGGATTCAATTCGGCAGGAAGTTATATTTCGACGATTTAATCTTATGAACGAAATGTTTCCTTTCAAAAAAAAGTTTCATCTTATTTTCTGTCGAAATGTAATGATCTACTTCGATGCCGAGACCAAGGTAAAGTTGATTAATCGATTTTATGATCACATGGAGCCAGGTGGTTATTTATTCATTGGGCATTCTGAATCGATTAACCGCCACGAAAGTAACTATCAGTTTGTGGCACCCGCTATTTACAGAAAGGTATAGGGATTATGAATAGTAATAAACGGAAGATTAGGGTATTAGTAGTTGATGATTCTATTGTTTTTCGCGAAACTTTGGTAAGGCAAATTGCACGGGATTCTATTATTGAGGTGGTGGCAACGGCATCCGACCCTTATATGGCCAGGGACAAAATTTTAGAGTTGGAACCGGATGTCATGACTCTCGATGTGGAGATGCCGCGGATGAGCGGGATAGAGTTTCTAAAAAAACTTATTCCTCAATATCCCATACCCGTTGTGGTGGTAAGTGCTGTCAGTGGAAGCGTCTTCGACGCTTTGAATGCTGGGGCTGTTGATTTTGTTACCAAACCAGATATCCTAGGTGCTCGGGGCGTAGAGGCCTTTATCAGTGAACTAATTGTTAAAATAAAGATTGCATCCACAGCTAAGGTCGCGGTTTCGAAAAAGAATGTTAGTAGGGTATCCGTCAACCCAAGGATTGGATTAGTGAAACAAAACGGTATGATTGCTATTGGTGCCTCAACAGGTGGGACTGAGGCAATCGCAACCGTAATCAAGGATTTTCCTGCCAATATGCCGGGTACAGTTATCGTTCAGAATATGCCTCCTATCTTTACTGCTATGTATGCTGCACGGCTTAATAGCTTATATGCTGTTGAAGTGAGAGAAGCCAAGAACGGAGACATGATTTTGCCGGGCCTGGTTTTAATCGCCCCTGGTGATTATCATATGAGGATTAAACCCATCCATAATAACTATATGGTAGAATGTGTTAAGGGTGAGAAAGTTAATGGTCATTGTCCCGCGGTAGATGTTCTTTTCCATTCCGTAGCTGAGCATGCTGGCAGCAAGGCTATCGGTGTGGTTTTAACTGGAATGGGCAATGATGGTGCTAGCGGTTTACTGGCCATTCGTAAAGCCCAAGGAAGAACCTTGGGGCAGGATGAAGGATCTTCAGTTGTTTATGGTATGCCAAAGGCTGCTTTTACTATTGGAGCTGTTCAAACACAAGTTCCTCTTAACCTTATGTCACGCAAAATATATGCATTAGTGGACAGTCGGCAGTAATTGTTTTAAAACAGCAAGGAAATGACCAAACTCCTGCAAAGCAAATCAGCTTGCAGGAGTTTGTATTAAATTAAGTGCAAAGCTATTGGTTGGCGTTCAAATTTCACTAGATACCAAAAGCAAAGTACTTTCTTGATCGAAAAAATAAAAGTTCTAAACTAAGCCTAATAAGCGTAAAATAAAGCATTGAGCGTCCTCGCTGAAGCAAGGGCGCTCAGTTTGAAATGTTAGGGGGTTTAGTGGAGAAACTCAACAATAATGCGTAATAATACTAGGAGAACCCAGTCTGAGACGGTTAATCTAAGATGTTTCGTCTCAAAACGCATAATAGTCGCCTCCTATATTCTGTTTGGGGTAGAGGTGATCACTCTACCCCCTATAAATATATGCATGTTTATGGAAATTTAGAAGAATAAATAAAAAAGAGCTCTCCCAAAGGAGAGCTTAGATGGGAGAGAAGTTGTTGAACGACATGAGAGGTCGTCATAAAGTAGTATGTCCGATTCAGAAGGATTATATACAGTTAAGGGAAAGAGAAAGATTGACAGGGGATTAGCGTGGCCAGCAGCCTTGCCAGGGCCAGCAAAACTGTCTGGGAAAACAAGAACGGCGAGGAAAACAGGCAAAGCCGAAACCTAATCCCAGTCCTAAAAGTAATAAAAAAATCCATGACTATACTGATCGTTTATATAGATCTCCGCAATTTTTTTTATTAAGGAGATGGTATTATGGTGATGTTTGGGCATTGGGTAACGAATCTATTTCAGTTTATTGTGATTGTAGGGTTTTTGTTATATTTGTATTGAGTTAATAAATTATTAAGTGAATGATTGCGGGCGTTGACAAAAATGCATTTTACGCCGCTAGAGATAAATAAAAAATCATAATTGACCGTCTTGCCGTATTTGAGTGAGACGGATTTTTTAACTATTTTTTGTACTAGTTTGATAATAATAGGAATTTTTCTATAAGATCATTGATAAAATGTTTTGAGGATGGTATAGAGTGTCATCATCCCTATTGGTAAGGGGGTTTAGTACTTCTTAGCGTAATCCTTATAAAACCACTTATGAAATTGATACCAAATAAACCAGCTGATAAGCCATAATAGATAAGAATGATACCATTTATAGCCGCTGTGATATTCGATTGTATCTGTATAGTGCTCTAAAAAATATTCAGGAATTACCAAGAGTGTTGTCCATAAGAATGCCCATTTAATTCTAGACATGGGAGAATATCTGACCCAGAACATGGCTGCAATCGGTCAGACGGTATTTTGCTGCATAATATATACATTGGAGTGTTAAAAGAAGAGGAAAAATGATGAAGGGGTGTCTTTTAAATGAAAATAACCATTAATGGTGGGCACTATCCAGGTCATGATAGTGGTGCAGTTGGTCGTAGAGGATTGCAAGAAGCAGATATCAATCTTGATATTATGGCAAAGGTCGCGAATTTTCTTCGTGCGGTATCCTATGATGTGCTGGAAGTACAAGTAAATGCATTGCGTCACATTATTGATGCATCAAAAGAATTTGGATCGGATTTGTTTATATCCATACATTGTAATGGATCCTATGATGCAGAGGCACAGGGTACAGAAACCTTTTGCTATACATTGGGGGGAGAGAGTGAAAAATTAGCCGCTTGCATTCAAAATCAAATCATTGATCATTTGGGGACTGTGGATCGTGGTGTGAAAACCGGGAATTTCTATGTTCTGCGCATGTCAGAATGTCCGGCAGTTCTTGTAGAAACAGCCTTTATTACAAACGAAAGCGATGAAGCTCTGCTTGCTGACGAAGTGAAACGTGATGAATTTGCTGCAGCAATTGCGCGAGGGGTTACTGATTATCTCAGTGCATAAAGAAACTAGCGTTTCAGTGACGTTTCAGTTTATCAAAATCGTTGCTTACCATAGGAGCGTAAGCAATAATTTTGATCGTGTTTGAAACTTCTATTCTGACTTTTTCTACATATAGTAGAAGGTGAAGGTGGATAGGGGGAAATCGTGTGGTTAAACTGCATTCTATAATCATAAACTGGCGAAAAGCTTATTTCGCAATTGCGTCTGTGATGATATTTGGCCTGTTGATTGGCGTGCTGGGATTTGAGTACTTAGATGAGCTAGAATTGGCTGCTATTCCAGGTCAGACAGAGAAAGCACCTACAGGGAAAGTAACCATTGTTGTAAAAATATCCGATCGCATTTTAGAATTGCATAATGATGGGAAATTATATAAAACGTATCGCATTGCTGTTGGTAAAAGGGATACGCCGACACCTATTGGCGAATGGATAGTGATTTGGAAGTCTTTTCGATCAGGCGATATTTTCGGGACACGTTTCTTAGGTTTAGATGTTCCTTGGGGGGGTTACGGTATTCATGGTACTAATCGGCCCTGGAGCATTGGTCATTTTATCAGCCATGGCTGTATTCGTTTGCGTAATAACGACATTGAAGAGCTTTTTGAATGGGTGCCAGTAGGTACACCCGTACGGATTGAAGGGAAGATAATCCCCATGCAGCGTACTCTGAAATATGAAGCCACTGGTACGGATGTAGTTCAATTGCAAGTAAAGCTGAAAAAGCTAGGTTATTTGGAAGGAAGAGCCGATGGCTTTTTTAATAGGGATACAGAAGAGGCTGTCAAACGATATCAGCATGATCAAGGGGTGAAAGCAAATGGTATTGTTGATAGAAAAATACTAGAACTTCTAGGTCTTTAGGTTATAATAAAATGCGGATAAAAGTAATAGGAGCGTCCTGCGGGATGCTCCTATTACTTTTTTATCCAAAGATGTAAGCCATGGGGAAATTTCTAAAAATTTAGTAGAAATTCTAAAAAAATAGAAATACTACTAACCTAGGCGCGATATAGAATGTAATGGTATGGGAATGAATTATTCTAAAAATCCAGAAAGTAGCGAGGCGAGATGTTTGGCAATATCCTTTGAGATACTCATTTCTCAGGGGTTTATGATTTGGCATGCTTCTTGCAATTGTATTTATTATCATTTGAATAAAGAGAAAATAATACATTTTATTCAATTATTCTAAAAAACAAGGAGGAAAGTAGATGTTAGCACTTTTAGGTTTATTAACAATCGTAATATTACTGGCAGTAATTATTACAAAACGTATGTCGCCTTTAGTTGCCTTAATTGTAATTCCCATTATAGCCGCATTACTTGGCGGTTTTGGCTTAGGTACTAGTAAGTTTATCATCAGCGGCATTCAGAATATTGCACCAGTAGCTACTATGTTTGTTTTTGCAATTTTGTTCTTTGGTGTAATGGGTGATGCAGGATTATTTGATCCGATTATCAACAGGGTTTTAAAAGCCGTAGGTGCAAGCCCGCATAGAATTTTAATGGGCACTGCTCTTTTGGCTTTACTCATTCATCTTGATGGTTCAGGGGCAGTGTGCTTTTTGATTACGATTCCAGCCATGCTCCCTATCTATGAGAGACTTAAAATGGATAAGAGACTGTTGTGTTTAATGGTATCTATGGCGGCGGGGATTAACTATCTGCCTTGGACAGGACCAACTCTGCGAGCTGCTGCAGCCTTTAAGGTACCAGTTACTGAGGTGTTTACACCCTTAGTTATTCCTCAAATCGTTGGTTTAGTCTACATGTTTACAGTGGCATATTTATTAGGGAAAAGAGAAGCTCGTCGTCTAGGTATTAAAGATGGTGAAGTAACTGACATCGTTTTAACAAGAGAATTAAAGGATGAAGAAAAAGTCCTCAGACGTCCGAAAGTGTTTTGGATCAATGCTGTTCTTGCCCTTGTGGTTATGGGGGTAATGATTGCAGGCATCGTTGATCCGGCACCGATGTTTATGATTGGTACTGTATTGGCATTGATGATTAATTATCCAAAAGTCACAGAGCAAAAGGCTCGTGTAGATGCTCATGCCAAAGCAGCCTTAATGATGGCAAGTATTTTGCTGGCTGCAGGGTCCTTTGTGGGAATTATGAGCGGTACAAAAATGATCACTGCTATGGCTCAGGTGGCTGTTTCCTTCGTTCCTCCTGCCCTAGCACAACATATTCCTTTTGCCATGGGAATTATATCCATGCCCCTTAGTTTAATTTTTGACCCAGACTCCTTTTATTTTGGTGTTTTGCCAGTAGTAGCTGAAGTAGGACAGATGCTAGGTGTTCAGCCTCTTGCTGTAGCGCAGGCCGCTCTTATGGGACAGATGACGGTAGGTTTTCCGGTAAGTCCGTTGACTCCTGCGACCTTCTTAATTATCGGTCTTACGGGAATTGAATTAGGAGAACACCAAAAGTTTTCGATTCCGTATCTTTGGCTGGCTTCTATCATTATGACGATTACTTGTGCAATTGTTGGGGTCTTCCCATTTTAGGGATTTTACGAAAAAATAGAGAGGTGTGATCTTATGGGAACAATTAGAATCGGCTCAGGTGCTGGTTATTCAGGTGATCGAATCGAACCGGCAGTTGAGTTAGTAGAAAAGGGAAATATTCAATATTTAATATTTGAGTGCTTAGCAGAAAGAACCATTGCGATTGCTCAACAAGCTAAAATGAAAGATCCTAATGCAGGGTATGATGGACTGTTAACGCAGCGTATGGAGGCTGTATTGCTCCGCTGCAAGGAAAAAGGCATCAAAATTATAACGAATATGGGCGCTGCAAATCCCATTGCAGGGGCGCAAAAGATCAAAGAGATTGCTCAGCAATTAGGTATTAGCGGGCTGAAAATTGCAGCAGTGACGGGTGATGATGTTGTAGACGTTGTACGGGATGGAGATTACACGATTTTAGAAACAGGTGAAAAATTGTCAACTATAAAAGACAATATTGTTTCTGCGAATGCGTATCTTGGTACAAGACCAATTGTGGAAGCACTTCGTGGTGGCGCGGATGTCATTATTACTGGGCGGGTTGCTGATCCGGCGCTGTTCATGGCACCTTTGCTATATGAATTTAATTGGTCCGAGGAAAACTGGGATATCATGGGCCAAGGCACTGTGATTGGCCATTTACTGGAATGTGCCGGGCAAATCACAGGCGGATATTTTGCAGATCCAGGTTATAAAGATGTACAAGGATTGGCTCGCTTAGGTTTCCCTATTGCTCAGGTGCAGGAAGATGGAACCTTTGTGATTACAAAGGTTCCAGGATCAGGCGGTAAAGTGACTTTGGCGACTTGCAAAGAGCAGTTGCTCTATGAAATACACAATCCAGCAGCCTATATCACACCTGATGTAGTGGCTGATTTTACAGGCGTTCATTTTACCGAGGTTGGGGAAAATGAAATTAAAGTTACAGGAGGAAAAGGACAGCCTAAAACCGAATTCCTGAAAGCTTCCATTGGCTATGTTGACAGCTATATGGGCGAAGGACAAATCAGCTATGCTGGGCCGGGAGCCGTAAATCGTGGAAAACTGGCTTTAGAAATTGTTGAGGAAAGACTTAAGCTTATGGGCGTTCAGTATCAAGAACTTAAATTGGATCTCATTGGTATTGATTCTCTTCATGGCTCTAACCTATCTAAATCGGAACATGAACCTTATGAAGTTCGTGCCAGAGTGACTGGTCGTACGCAAAACATGAAGGAAGCCATTTGCATTGGTAATGAAGTAGAGACTCTGTATACAAATGGTCCGGCAGGAGGCGGTGGTGCTACCAAATCTGCTAAGCAGGTGGTAGCCATGGTATCTGCCTTGGTTCCTCGTTCATTAATAAATTATAAACTGCATTATGAGGTGATCTAAGATGAAATTAAGAGAACTTGCTCACTCACGAACTGGAGACAAAGGTAATATCTCCAATATTTCGGTAATTGCTCATGATCCAGCACAATATCCCATTCTTGAAAAGTATGTTACTGCAGAAATTGTTAAAGAATTCTTTGCAGAAATTGTTAAAGGTGATGTGATTCGCTATACACTTCCTAGCATTGGTGCCCTTAATTTTGTACTTTACAGTGCACTGGGCGGCGGAGTAACTCGCACTTTATCTTTAGATGCTCATGGAAAAGGTCTTAGTTCTGCTCTAATGAATTTAGAAATCCCTCTGGAAGAGTAGCGACAATTAAAATAATAACTGTTGTGATGTAGATGACAACAGACAAAAGACATTTATTGTAAAATAAATGTCTTTTGTCGTACAATAAACAGGATATCAGCGACTAGCTTGTGTAGAATATTGTTGAAAAATGTAACAAAATATCTTTTTAAGGAGTGTAAAATGAATTCAATTAGAACAAAATTGCTTGTGGGTGTTGGTTTACTGATTTCAATATCATTAGGTATATTATGGACTTTTAATTACTGGAACACAAAACAACTGCTAATAAAAGACACTGAGGAGTATATCACCTTGCAGGCTGTAACTACAGGAAACCAAGTTGGTGAATTTTTTTGTTCACGTATTGCAGAGATTTCCTTAATGGCTAATTCTCCTACGATGGTGGAGGGAGATCGCCAAGCTATCATTAGTTATTTAAAAACGGAAGAACAGCGTGAGCAAAAAAAATATATTCGATTCTTTTTCACAGATCAAATAGGGAATGTATTTTATACAGACGGATCAAGTGCAAATATTGCACAACGGGATTATTTTAAAAAGGTTATGGAAACGGGACAAGCGTTTGCCCCTGATCCTGTAATATCGAGGGTAGACGGAAAGCCGATTATAACAGTGGTTTCCCCTATTAAAAAAGGCAATGCAGTAGTGGGGATTCTAGGAGGATCGGTCCCATTAGAAAATGCAGCAAGTGATGTGGTAAAGATTAAGATAGGAGAGACAGGGCGCGCTTTCATTATAAAAAATGATGGTGTGGTGATTGTCCATCCTGAGGCGGAAAAAATAATGAAAGCAAATTTACTGACAGATGAAGAGAGTGATGTCAGTTTGAAAAATGCTGCTGGCAAGATGGTGAAAGGAGAAAGCGGCATTACCCATTATAGCGATAAAAAGATTGATAATTACATTGCTTACGCCCCAGTTAGTGGAACGGATTGGAGTATTGGTGTAAGTGTTCCTGTTGCGGAGGTGATGGGGAAGCTGCAAAAATTTATGTTTTCTGCAGGGATTAGTTTTGTTATTATATTGTTGATATCCATCAGTATTGTTTTCTTTTTCGCTGGGTACTTGGCCAAACCGATTCAAGCATTAAGTGTCTTTGCGAATCGTATTGCCAAAGGTGATTTAACAATGGAAGGATTAGAGATTCATTCGAAAGATGAAATTGGGACCTTGGCAAAGGCTTTTGAGCTAATGGTTAAAAATCTGCGTGATCTCTTAAGAAAAATTGCGCAAACGGCAGAACAGTTGGCGGCATCTTCCCAGGAGTTGACAGCTAATTCGGAACAATCCGCTCAGTCTTCAGGCCAGGTAGCATCACTGATTGTTGAAGTGGCAGCGGCAGCAGAAGGGCAAAAGTCATCTACCAGTGAAATGTTAAAAACAATGGAATTTATGGATGGTGGAATACAAAAGGTGGTTGAGAAAAATAGCTTTATGACAGGTGTTACCGAAAAAACTGCAAGCTCTGCCTCGGAGGGCGATAAGGTTGTAAAAGAGGCCATCCAGCAAATGCAGAACATTGAAGATACAGTGGCAGATTCAGCCCTTGTTGTAGAAGTGCTAGGAGAGCGCTCAAAGGAAATCGGCAATATTGTTGGTGTAATTTCAACGCTTGCGGGACAAACTAATCTTTTAGCTCTAAATGCTGCGATTGAGGCTGCCAGAGCTGGTGAACAAGGTCGAGGTTTCGCGGTAGTAGCTGATGAAGTACGAAAATTAGCTGAGCAGTCTCATCATGCTGCAGAGCAAATTGCTGAATTAATTAAGGAAATTCAAGTAGAAATTGATAAAGCAGTCGCAGCAATGAAGAAAGGGACAGAAGAGGCTGCATTGGGTACAACTGTAATTCATCATGCCAAAGAACGATTTGGAGAAATTACCCATTTGGTAAATGAAGTAGCAACGCAAGTAAGAGATATTGAATGTGAAATCCAAGGTATGGCAAAGAGCAGTGAAAAAATTGTGTATACAGTGCGTGATGTGGATACGGACAGTAGGCGTACAGCTGTACAAACACAGGAAATTTCTGCGAGTATAGAGGAGCAGTCAGCTGCATCAGAAGAACTGGCTGCTTCCAGCAAGAGCTTAGCAATCATGGCAGAAGAACTGCAAGAGGCTGTACATAAATTTACATTCTGATGGTTGTTATAGGTAATTAGTATTTTTGCAAGATAGATGGTTAGAAATAGATTAGGGTTACTAGGAGGGTAGTATGGTTCATGAAGGCCACGATGACTTAAATGATCTTAAACATGTGTTTGCGTCTTCCGAATATGCTGAAAAATGGTATATTCAAATCTTAAATTCTATTAATAATGGTATTTTAGTAGCGGATGATCAGCTGATTGTTCGGTACGTTAATGCGCAATACACTCGTATCACAAGTATTAAAGAAAAAGACATACTCGGGCAGCCTCTTAAAAAGGTCCGTCCAGGTGCTAAGCTTCCCCAAGTCATTGCAACGGGAGAGGCCCTTGTTGGAGTGTATAGGCGTGAAGGAGATACAGAATATGTTGTAGATATGGCTCCGATTATTGTTGAAGGAGCAATTATTGGTGGCGTGTCAGTTGTAAAGGATATTACGGAAGTTCGAAGATTGTCAGAAGAAATAAAGACATTTGCCAAAAAGACGGGTCGTTTAAAAACCCTGGTAGATCGTATTTATAAAGCCAAGTATACATTTGATGATATCATAGGCAGCAGCAGTCCCATTCAGGAAGCTGTACGGGTGGCAAAAAGGGCAGCTCAAGGCAATGCCGATATCTTAATTACAGGAAAAAGCGGCACCGGCAAAGAGCTCTTTGCCCAAGCCATACACAACGCCAGCAATTGTGAATTTGGCCCTTTTGTTGCTTTAAATTGTGCTGCAATTGCTCCTTCTTTAATTGAAAGCGAATTGTTCGGTTATGAAGAAGGAGCTTTTACGGGAGCAAAAAAAGGTGGCAGGGTTGGCTTATTCGAAATTGCAAGTGGTGGAACGATTTTCTTAGATGAGATTGCAGAGCTGAATCTGGAAGTTCAGGCAAAATTATTACGTGTATTGCAGGAGCGGTCTATACGGCGTGTTGGTGAAACCAGTGAGGTTTCCGTTGATATTCGGGTGATGGCTGCTACCAATAAAGATTTATATCAGATGGTGCAAGACGGCAAATTTCGTGCCGATGTTTACTATCGCCTGAATGTGTTAAATGTACATTTGCCGCCGCTTGCAGAAAGAGGGCAGGATATTATTTTATTAGCCAATCAATTCTTCCAATTTTATTTTCAGAAGATTGGCAGGACCTTTGAGGTGGATAAGCAGATCCTAAAGGCATTATTGCACTATTCATGGTCTGGCAATGTACGGGAACTGCGTAACGTGATTGAATACGCTGTCAATATGTGTGAGGATAATGTAATCACGACTCTTCATCTGCCTAAATGGTTTAAAGTGGATGATGAAGCAAGAAATTCGATCCATTCCTTGTCCCAGATGGTCCAGGAATTTGAAAGAAGAACGATACAAAATGCCATTGCCCATTATGGAACGAGTGTAGAGGCGAAACAACGGATTGCCAAGGAGTTGGGGATTTCTGTTGCTACCCTTTACAATAAAATCAAAGTAGAACCGATATCTGATGACAAATAAGTTTCTAATTATTAAGAAAATCAGAAGAAAATTTCTTGATAATTAGAAAGGTTCTAAAGGTGTTTTTGCCAGAGGTATTTGCTGTAGAAATGCAGCGATTGCGATTTGTTTAGCCCCTGGATAAGAACGACTAACATCCAGGTGGAGTTAAAACTCCATTGTCGATCAAGTCTTCTTTATAAAAAAATAGAAATAAGTGAAGGAGCCATTTCTTATGGCTCCTTTACTTATTGGTATAGAGGGGTTGGCATGATTTTTGCAATTAGATTAAGCTACAAGAAGTGATGGGATGAACTGCTTTTTAGTTAAAGGAGGAGCACGGGATGAGTAAGGTTATAAGTCAAGAAGAACTAGTTTCCCTTTTTGAAGATAAGGAGACAGTCATGATGGGCGGATTTATGGGGGTTGGAGCACCGACATCCTTAGTCCGCATATTAGTAGAGCAAGGTGTGAAAGATCTTACGCTGATTACCAGTGATACAGCTACACCTGATACAGGTGTAGGACCACTAATTGTAAACCGGCAGGTGAAAAAGATTATTGCCTCGCATATTGGGACAAATCCGGAAACTGGCAGGCAAATGATCGCTGGCGAGACCGTAGTTGAGCTTGTACCCCAGGGGACTCTTGCGGAAAGAATTCGAGCGGGTGGTGCTGGTCTAGGAGGAATTTTGACTCCTACAGGGTTAGGGACAGTGGTGGAGGAAGGCAAAGAAAAATTGCTGGTCAATGGTAAAGAGTATCTCTTGGAATTGCCTTTAAGAGCCGATATCGCTTTGTTGAAAGCATATAAGGCTGATAAAGCTGGCAATTTGATATATCGTCAGTCGGCGCGGAATTTTAATCCGATTATGGCTTTAGCTGCAGACTTGGTGATTGTGGAAGTGGAAGAAGTGGGAGAGCTTAAGCCGGATGAAGTAATGACTCCAGGGATTCTTGTTGATAAAGTTGTCTGCTGCGGGAGGATTTCGTAATGAAAACATACAGTGCAAAAGAATTAATCGCTTGTAGAGTGGCTGGAGAAATGCGAGATGGGGATGTAGTAAATTTGGGAATTGGTTTACCTACACTCGTTTCTAATTATTTACCAGAAGGCATCAACATAACCTTGCAGTCAGAAAATGGTTTTGTCGGACTGGCTCCTGTTGGCAGTGAGGTCGATCCTGATTTAGTGAACGCTGGCGGGAAACCGGCAGGCATTTTTCCAGGAGGAGCTACTTTTGATAGCTTCATGTCTTTTGCCTTGATTCGGGGTGGTCATGTAGATGTGACTGTGCTCGGTGGATTGCAGGTTGATCAGAATGGTAATTTGGCAAATTGGATGATCCCTGGGAAAATGGTGCCAGGCATGGGCGGTGCTATGGATTTAGTAGCTGGAGCGAAGAAAGTAATTGTTGCCATGGAGCATACAGCAAAAGATGGGGCAGCAAAAATCCTTGAAAAATGCAGCCTTCCTTTAACAGGTAAAGGGGTTGTATCTTTAATTGTTACAGAGCTTGCTGTAATTAAAGTAACATCGGAAGGATTGCAGCTAGAGGAGATCTCACCTTATACAACCGTGGAAGAGGTCATTGCCAAGACAGAGGCAAAACTTATCATTCCCGATCATGTTGGGGCGATGAAGGGCTTAGAGCAATTAGAAAAATAAGTATAAGAACAGGATTCCTTTATGAAATAAATCGTAATACGGGTTTATATAGAAAAATTACAAAAGGTGGTTGGTAAAATGAAAGAAGTTGTAATTGTGAGCGCAGTTCGTACTGCAATTGGTGCTTATAATGGCAGTCTTGCGAATGTTTCTGCTGTAGAACTGGGAGCATTGGTCATTAAGGAAGCGATTAAAAGAGCTAATATCGATCCATCACAAGTAAGTGAAGTCATTATGGGCAATGTGCTGCAGGCTGGATTAGGGCAAAATCCTGCTCGTCAAGCTGCTCTTAAAGCAGGGTTGCCGATTCAGGTTCCTGCCTTGAGCCTTAATAAGGTATGCGGTTCTGGTTTAGAAGCTGTGAATTTGGCAGCTCGGACTATTTTAGCTGGCGATGGGGATGTGGTAGTAGCCGGTGGTATGGAAAGCATGAGCAATGCTCCTTATTTACTGGAAAAAGCACGGCGCGGTTATCGGATGGGGCATAGTGAATTAATTGATTCCATGATTAAGGATGGTCTATGGTGTGCCACAAATGATTATCATATGGGTATTACTGCAGAAAATGTAGCACAGCAATATGAAATCACTCGCCAGTTGCAGGATGAGTTAGCAGCCAGCAGCCAGGAAAAGGCACTAGATGCCATTCTGAAAGGTCGTTTCGAAGATGAAATCGTCCCTGTAGTGATTCCCCAGAAAAAAGGCGACCCTATTGTTTTTGCCACCGATGAACATCCCAAAAAAGGAACTACCGTTGAGAAATTAGCAGCATTACGTACTGCTTTTAAGAAAGATGGCACTGTAACAGCAGGAAATGCTTCCGGTCTGAATGATGGAGCTGCTGCATTGGTTGTGATGTCCTTGGATAAAGCGAAGGAACTAGGTCTTACACCAATAGCTCGTTTTGTTTCTTCTGGTTCTGCTGGCGTTGACCCCAGTATTATGGGGATCGGACCTGTGCCTGCGACGCAAAAGGCACTGGTTAAAGCGGGACTGACAGTAGCAGACTTGGATTTAATTGAGGCGAATGAAGCCTTTGCCGCTCAATTTCTAGCAGTGGGTAAGGAATTGGGTTTTGATCAGAGCAAGGTAAATGTAAATGGGGGGGCTATTGCTCTTGGACATCCAGTGGGTGCGAGTGGTGCCAGAATTTTAGTGACACTGTTATATGCCATGAAACAAAGAGATGCGAAAGTGGGCTTGGCAACACTATGCATTGGCGGGGGCCAAGGCGTAGCAACAATCGTCGAAAACATGTAATATACGAGTGGCTGCCATATTTCCAATGCAGCCACTCGTTTTTTTATAGAAATTATAAGTTTAGGGGAACGTTGAACACAGAGGACACAGAGTTTGCAGAGAGCACAGAGGTTTTTAACTCTATTTCATCTTTTCTCAGTGTTCTCTGTGCCTCTGTGGTTCGGTTCACTTTATATGTTTTAAGGACGCGCAGTATTTTTTATTGATGATAACTACAATCTTAATGTAATTGTTATGCTCATCCTTTGCCTGTTGACAGCTGCATATAGAGTTGTTTTCCGAGAGAGCGCTATATTCTTTAGAAGGACTTTAGTGTATAATGGTGAATAAATACTATAGTGTCATATACAAGAGTGGTTATTTTGATAACACTTGTATATTGGCTTGATATAAGGATAAAAATATGGAATGTCTATAGTGAGAGGAGAGATTTTTTATGCAAATAAAACGTGTTGATTCAACTATTAATACAAATAAACTGCAAGAGTCGAAGGAATTCTATATGAAGCATTTTGACTTTCAATTAGTATATGAAAGTGACTGGTACATAGAATTAATTGCACGGGACTTGCCGACAAATGGTATTAGCTTTACATTACCCCAAAGAGAAGAAGGCGAGTTCTTTAATGGAAAGGGTTTAATTATTTCCTTCCAGGTGGATGATGTAGATGCTGAATATAAGCGGCTAAAAGAAGAAGGCGTCATTATATATCAAGAGATGCAGGATAAGCATTGGGGTGAAAGAAGCTTTGTAGTGAATGACCCAAATGGTATTCATCTATACATTTATACACCAATTTCCCCAACGCCCGAATACCAAAAGATTTATGATTCTTTTAAAAAAGATTAAAGAATTGAAAAAAAAAAGCAGCCGCTTTTGAAAAGTGGCTGCTTTTTTAGGTGCGCCCAGCATGGGCGCTTACTAGTCGGTGAAAGTCCGATACGGG
>NZ_JAJHJB010000054.1:0-22716 GCF_020819555.1 Pelosinus baikalensis | reverse complement strand
ACTCTATTTTATCACTTCTCCTTTCTTGAAACAACATCCCTGTCCCTATGTTTTTCCTTAAAAGGGAATATTTTTTGACGTGTGGGCTTGACTTTAGTTAGCTGGTCTTATGTTTTTTGTACATTTTTTATTTTTCACCTATCTAAAATTGCTACTAAGGGTACGGATAAAGAATGAGGGGCGAAAAAGTATGTAGTTGAAAGCTGATATGCAGGTACATACAAAACTTCAGACAAGCCCCTTGGTTATATTGGTTTTGCCAAAAGGATAAAACCAATTGTGAGGTGATTGTATATGGTTACTTAAATCAATGATTAGCATCTTTATATGTAAGAAACCACTGGTAAAACTTTTTATATTAAAATTTAGGAGTTGACTGTAATGAATTTAACTGATACAAAAGTTCCAACGACTAATGCCTATTCTGAATTATACAGGCCTCAGTTTCACTACACACCTGAACACGGCTGGATGAATGATCCAAATGGTATGTTTTACTTGGATGGGGAGTATCATTTGTTCTACCAACATTATCCATACGATATAGTGTGGGGGCCAATGCATTGGGGGCATGCAGTAAGTAAAGACATGCTTCATTGGACCCAATATCCTATTGCACTATATCCAGATGACACAGGTATGATTTTTTCAGGTAGTGCCGTAGTGGACACACATAACACTAGCGGCTTCGGCATAGATGGAAAAGCACCTATCGTTGCAATCTATACTCGTAATGGAACTACGGTTCAGGATCAAAGTATTGCATATAGTAATGATAAGGGGACAACTTGGAAAAAATACGAGGGCAATCCCGTAATACCAAATCCAGGAGCCACCGACTTTCGTGATCCCAAGATGTTCTGGCATGAGGCATCAAAGCAGTGGATTACGGTACTTGTACAGCATGACCGAGTAAAGTTCTATACTTCGCCTAACCTTAAAACGTGGACATATGCTAGTGAATTTGGCACTAATGATGGTTCGCATGGCGGTGTATGGGAATGCCCAGATGTATTCCCGCTTAAAGTGGATGGAGGGGCTACAACCAAATGGGTACTTTTTGTAAGCACTAACCCTGGTTCTCAAGCAGGTGGATCGGGTACACAATATTTTATCGGAGATTTTGACGGAAAAACTTTTACTAATAGTAATCCACCAGCTGCTATTAACTGGGTTGACCACGGTTCAGATAATTATGCAGGCGTTACTTGGTCCAATATACCTTCTTCTGATGGCAGAAGACTCTTCATCGGGTGGATGAGTTGTTGGAATTATGCTTGTAATACTCCAACAGATCCAGCAAAAACTTGGAGAAGCGCGATGACCGTACCGCGTGAGCTGGAACTTAAGACAATCAATGGAGAAATAAAATTAGTGGCCAATCCGATTACTGAACTAAACAAATTAAGAAGAACTCCACTAAAGTGGACAAATGAAACCATAACTCCTGACGACAACAACTTCTTTGACTCAATACAAGGTAAACAATATGAACTTGATGCCGAATTTAAAACCGATAACACCAATGTAACGGAATTTGGTTTCAAAGTACGTACAGGAGATTCGCAATATACTAAGATCTTCTATGATAAAGTTAACTCTCAGTTAAAAATTGATAGGACAGAGTCAGGTGCATTACCTAACAATGCAAATAATGGATTTGCAGCAGTTCACGCGGCAGCCCTTTTACCGAACGATCATATTATAAAAATGCGAATACTGGTTGATGCGAATTCGGTTGAAGTATTTGCAAATGATGGACAATTATGTATGACTGACTCCATTTTCCCCGATGATACAAGTAATGGACTAGAACTATATACAATTGGTGATGATGTGACATTAAAATCACTGAGTTACTGCTTGTTAAATTCAGCTACTTCTAGACAAGCATCTGCTGAAGAGTTAAAAATGCTTCCTGAGGGTATTTCTAACCACGATTTTGAAACCGGTGATCTCACAGGCTGGGAAATAGTGAGTGGCGACGCATTCAAATCCAGCAACGTTGTACTCGATACCGATTGGTGGGGCGGAAAATATGGACAGTATAACACCTATTTCTTGAGCAGTTGTAAGGAAGATGGGGACACACCTACAGGAGAATTAAGATCTGAAAAATTCGTACTTGCTGGCAATGGAAAGATTGATCTTCAGGTAGGCGGTGGAAATGATATCAATAATGAATATGTAACACTTTGCAGAGCCTCCGATGGCAAAGAACTATTCAAAGCAACGGGCTCCAATAGTGAAACCTTGCAAAGAGTATACTGGGATGCGACAGAATATCTTGGTACTACATGTTACATAAAAATTGTCGATAATTCTACTGGCGGGTGGGGCCACATCAATGTAGATGATATTAATGTTGGCAGATTTGATAGTAATCTAACAGGTGATTGGGTTGGAATCGAAGGCAATTGGGAAAATGCTACGGGTGGTAAAATGTCAACAAATACCGAAGGAAATTCAATCTGCTTAAGCACGCAGACTGGTTCGAATTTTGTAATGGAAGGCGATATCAAGCCTGTAGGTGGAGCTGCTGGTGGATTCATATTCCGATCAAATTCAAATGCCTCACAGTTCTATTGTACGATGGTAGATACTAGTGGTGTTGTTAGATTATGCAAATCAGATAAAACAGTGCTAGGAACTTATGACACAAGTATCAGTTCTGATACGACATATAAGCTGAAGATTGTAGCTAACGAGATGAATATCAAGGTATACTTTAATAATAGTACCGATCCAATAATCAATGTTAATGACACCTCTTCTAGAAGTGGGCAGTTTGGATTAAGTGCCTTGGATGGTCCATTCATATTCCAGAGTATAAAGGTAAGTACTTTCAATACAAACTTAAAGGGATTGTACAGCCCATCTGGTGTTTGGTTTGATACAGCAAGTGGTAAGCAGGGCGTCAGTACAAATAATAGTTTCTTGATGTCCACAACAACCGGAGATGATTTTTCCTACGAGGGAGACTTTGTAGTGACTTCAGCAATTGGAGCAACAGGGCTTGTTTTTAGATCAGATGAAAGTGCGACAAAGTTCTATTGTGTAAATATCGATTTAAGTGGCGTAGTAAAACTATGGGGGCCTGGTTTATCAGATACAACAGCAATTGTGACAGTCAAACCTAATACCGTATATCATTTAAAAGTTGTAACATCCAATAAGAATATACAAGTATATTTCGACGGTGGAAAAGAGCCAATATTAAACGTCAATGATTCAACATACAAAACTGGTAGATTTGGTATAAATGTATGGAACGGTACTGCAATAGCTCAGAATATTATTAAACATTAGTTGATTTTGATAGGAGTCAATCGGAAGTTTTGCACATCAAGAGGCTCAACAAGCAGAGAAATACTGCATGTTGAGCCTCTAAATTTCTTTTAGCTATTACAAATGATACGGTTCTCCCCGGTTAATCTTAAACACCCGATACACCTGCTCTACGAGCAATAATCGTATCATTTGATGAGTAAATGTCATCTTAGAGAAAGATAAGCGTTCACTTGCGCTTTTCAACAGTTCTGGAGATAGACCGAAGGCACCTCCAATGGTGAAGGTGACGTCGCTTTTTCCGCGAAGACCAAGACTATGAATTTTTTCAGCAAGTTGTTCTGATGAAGCTTGTGTACCGACAACATCAAGGACAATAAGGTGAGTGCCTTGCTTCATCATACGTTCCCCTCTTTGGTTAACAACGGTCTTTATGCTATAAGAAAAACAAAGGGACAGGGACTCTGTTTCAGGCCTTCCAAAAACAAAGGGACAGGGACTCTGTTTCAGGCCTTCCAGATCCTTGTGGACGATAACCCCGTTATGCGTGCTATCTGGCGTATATTCGTGCCGACAACTTCTTTCATTTCTTTCAATATAGCGTCTTGTTTTTCTCTCGTTTCATTGCAAATTTTTACTGCGTCAATTCCAAATTCCTGTCGGATCATTTGTCGAAGGTCATCATCACTTACATTAACCTTGATCCCCGGAATTTCAAGACAAATATCTTCATTCGCTTCTAGCTAAGTTCAGCGGATTTGAGTGCTTACGCACTCATCCGTTTTCGTGGCGCACCCCTGTCCCCTGTTTTATGTAAAAGAAGACGTGATTTCTTATACAATAATCTGATTGAGTTAGGATATTCCTACGTAAAACCCCAGGGAGCATTTTATCTTTTTCCCCAATCTCTTATTCCCGACGACATCGAATTTGCAAAACGCGCACTGAAATACAATCTCCTCATTGTACCTGGCAGCGGATTTGGTTGCCCTGGATACTTTAGATTGGCTTATTGCGTTGATTTCAATAGTATTAAAAATTCTATTCCTGCTTTTAAAGCACTGGCAGAAGAATTTAAAGGGCAGAAATAACAATGTCAAAAAGAAACAGTCATTTCATGATGATACCGATAAGTCGGCAAGCATCATGAAATGACTGTTTTTTGGTCCTTAAAACAAAAGGACAGGGAGCTGTAATTGAATCAACTGCGCCGCTAATTCTTCTTTACACACATTTTCCGCTCCTTCCAAACAAGGATATTGCTCTAATTAAACTTATACATCCCCTTGTCCCAATGGATCATAGGTTCTGAAATAATCATATGGATAACCTTCATACAAATCTACATGTTTTAATTGGCGTTTATCTTTATTAAGGATTTCCAGATAATTTATCTGTTTTATTGTCGGCGTAAATGTAGGTGTGATGGTGACCTCTTTTTCAATAGCATCTTTGTTACGTAAAGTAAACACAACTGGATTTCCAGCATACTCTGTTTCCATCAAGGTTTGATAAAAATACATCGCATCAGTTGCTTTCCCATTTATTGCAATAAGCTGATCGCCTGCAGATATATCACGCAATTCTTTAAAATCATCCCCATCAACAGATGTAATAAAGTAAGGAGTTGTACTCCAATTATCCCGTCTTTCTTGCTCCGTTGAATTTTTTTTAGGAATCATATCCCATTTTAATCCGTAAGAATACGTTCCATATAAATCGGTATATATATTTCTTAAATAATACGCCCACATATTTAGTTCATATTGACCCTGACTATGTAATTTATCCGAAGGTTTCATCAATTCATAATTAATAGAACTGAGTCTTGTGAAACTTACACCAGTAAACTTATCCGTTACTTTACTATAATGGTATATCTTTTTAAACAAATTCAAACTTACACGCGTACCATCTTTTTCTTCTTTTAATTCAGACCATATATACGGAAACATATAGGTCTCATAGATATAATCTGTATCTTCAAACGATCCCGTTGTCCAATCATTTGAAAACTTTGCTTGATAATAATCGCTATTGTTGAATTTTCCTAAAGGGTAATAATTTGCTTGATAAATTAAAGCTGGTGCAATATCTGCCGGCTTTTTATTCGGTATAAAAATTCTAAATTCTGTCGCTTTATCGATACTTTTTACATATGCCTTGGCATCATCTATTGTATGTACAGAAGCAATAAATTTTAATGACTGTAATGCAGTACGTTTAATATCTTTGTTATCGCTTTTTCCATTGCTCAAATGTATACGAACAGATATAGTTTGCACCTTTTGCAACTGTTCTTCCAATTCGTTTGACACCTTGTACCATTTTTGCTGCAACTTCGGAGGTAATGGATCTTTTCTCGCATCCTCTATGATTGATAATGGATAACTGATTCCATCCAAAATTAAATCTACATTCATATTTTCACTATTTGCTCGGCTGGTAGCTATGCGCAGAGCATTATATTGCTCCCCATCTGCTTTAAAAATCCGATTGAATTCAACTGCAGGATCTTCGCTAACTCTCCCCGCATAAAGAATAACAGTCCCATCATTTTGCATATACTCAAAGACCTCAGGTAAATATTCCTTGGCAAACCCAATTTGTAAAATTGAGCATAAAGTTAAACATAAGACCAAACGCACACATTTTTTTAGCATAACACACCCCTTTCCATATTTTATTATATTTCTCTATAAAAAATAAAAAACCTACC
This sequence comes from Pelosinus baikalensis, assembly GCF_020819555.1. Lineage (NCBI taxonomy): Bacteria > Bacillati > Bacillota > Negativicutes > Selenomonadales > Sporomusaceae > Pelosinus > Pelosinus baikalensis. Next base: position 16,709 of record NZ_JAJHJB010000054.1, on the reverse strand, counting down.
ATATAAATACATTTTTTGCTAAGTTTTGATGAAAAAGGCATAACTAGCAGATACACAATATTAGTTATGCTTCTTCTAGCATATTGAAGATCGAGTAGAGAACAAAGGGACAGGGACTCTGTTTCAGGCCTTCCAAATCTTTGTGGATGATAATCCCGTTATGCGTGCTATCTGGCGTATATTCGTGCCGACAACTTCTTTCATTTCTTTCAATATAGCGTCTTGTTTTTCTCTCGGTTCATTGCAAATTTTTACTGCGTCAATTCCAAATTCCTGTCGGACCATTTGTCGAAGGTCATCATCACTTACATTAACCTTGATCCCCGGAATTTCAAGACAAAATTGGACTTTCACCAACAAGTAAGCGCCCATGCTGGGCGCACATCAAAAAGGTACTTTACGCCAAGCATAAAGTACCTTTTTGTCTACGGTTTGTTGTAACGTAATGACTTTACATATATTTGCTATGTATCATTTTTATCAGTCCACGCTTAATGCCTTACGGATAACCCCATGGGCTTTTTCCAACCGCATCTTAGCTTCTTCCATCGTACATGCTTGTTTACTCATAACAATTGCCAGCTTAGGGTTATAGTTAGCCTGTTCCAGAAATTCCTTTGCCTGCTCTATGGAAAGTCCGGTAGCCTGGGCAACAATTCTTTTGGCCCGTTCCAAAAGTTTCACATTGCTTGTCTTCACGTCCACCATCAAATTTCCATACACTTTTCCAATCTGGATCATTGCAGCCGTCGTAATCATATTCAGTACCAGCTTTTGGGCCGTACCGGCTTTCAGGCGGGTAGAACCGGCTATAGCCTCTGGACCGACCACCAGCGTGATGGCAATCTTGGCTATATCGCCGATCACCGAATTCGGTGAACAACTAATCGCCATGGTAGTCGCACCAAGTTCGTTTGCATACTTAAGTCCGCCCACAACATAAGGAGTACGTCCACTGGCGGCAATACCGATCAATACATCGGACACTGACAAACCGATGTTTCGCAATTGTCTAACCGCTTCTTCCTCGTCATCCTCAGCGCCTTCGATCGCATTGCGCAAAGCATGGTCGCCGCCGGCAATCAGACCGACAACCATACTGTCATCAACCCCAAAGGTTGGCGGACATTCAGAAGCATCCAGAACTCCCAGCCGACCGCTTGTCCCTGCACCTATGTACACCAGCCGGCCGCCCCGCGGCAGTGCTTCAACTACTTTGTCGACAGCCTGAGCAATATTGGGGATCTCCTTTTCCACAGCATATGCCACTATTTTGTCCTCATCGTTAATCAATTTTAGCATCTCCGCTGTACTTAATTGGTCGATGTTTTCTGTTTTAGGATTTCTTTGTTCTGTCATTAAACTCTCTATATCTACTGTCAAACTATCCACCTCACTAATATTTAGTATCCCTTACCACCTCACGGTTTTTTTCCAAATATCCGATTACCTGATTATATCGTTTGCGAGCTACGCCTACAAACAACGCATCAATAACAGACAGTTGGGCAATACGTGACGCCATTGCACCGCTGCGCAAAAGAGTACATTTAATACACGTCAAACCTTTCCAAATTTATTCAACGCTTGCAATGCCAGTATTACCGCGCCCGATACAGGTTCAGCCTCAGAACATCTGATATCCGCTTTGTCTTGCAACTTAGCAATAACCCGCTCTCGTACCTGTGGAATCTTTTGCAGAATACTGCCGAATAATACAACTTTTATCTCCGGAGCAGTAGCAAATCCTCTAGTAATAATAGCCTCGATCAAAGCTATTATTTGGTCCGCTGTATCCTTTAAAATAGCAATAGCTACCACATCACCATTCGCTGCAGCACTAACCACGACTTCGGTGAGTACAGCTACTTGATTTTTGGTTGTCTGCGGATGATATATGAAAGTAATTAAATCATCAAAGGATGCGATCTGCAAGAAAGTGAGAATGTCAGCTAACAACATGGTAGGTTGCTCCATACCTTCTGCCGCTTTAATACTTCGCACCAGGGCTTGCCGGGCAATATAGTAACCACTTCCTTCATCACTGACTACATGTCCCCAGCCACCAGCCCGAAAGCATTCGCCTTGTGCATTCACCCCATAGGCAATAGAACCTGTACCAGAAATAGCCACAATACCTTCCAACTTGCCAATTCCAGCAACCAAAGCAATCTCCGAATCATTGCAGAGGCTATAATGCCCTTTTAATCCCAAATCATCCAGGGACATGCCAATACTCACCTTATCCTGCTGTCGGTCGACACCTGCCAGCCCTAAAGAAATGAACCGTAAATCACTACGTTCCAGACCAGTGGCCGCAAATTTATCCAACATGTCGCTGATAAGTTGACGAAATTTAACTATGCCAATAACATGATGATTCGAGGCTCCTCTTTCTACTTTCGCTAGGATTATACCATTCCGGTCCGCAGCCCAACCTCTAGTCTTGCTGCCGCCTCCATCAATCCCTAATACCCATTCCATTGTTAATAAAATCACTCCTATCATGTTGCTGCTCATTTCTCCTTGAAGCAAAATGAGCGGCCGGGCTGAATGTACTCCAACAGAAACAATTCCTCCTTGATTACTTGAGCCACTACATTCGTTCTCGCATCAATTGGCAATTCGCGGCATACTACTTGTAATTCACCCATATAACGGAGATACTCCACATTATCAATAGTGACCGCACCACAGGGACGGGTTAAAGCTGACCGTTTCAGAATGGTATCACGGCACGAATTTCGAGCCTCCTGAGAACGGATAACATGTTCACCTGGATCATTACGATTGGTATGTCTGCCTAAAAGTATAGCTCTTTCCATATCGCTGATGCCAGGTTTGGTATCAACCGCAAGTTCAATATAGCGTTCATCCAAGGCAGCCACTCCGGCCAACTCTTCGGTGGCTGCAAATGGGTCACCGAAAATTACTGCATCAACCAGTTTGCTGGCAAAAAAATGTTTGGCAGCAGTGACCGGATTCATATATCGGTGTTGCTCTAAGGACGGCACCCCCTCATATATCGGTCCCCGGGGGTTATTATGTGAAGCAATAAAAGCCACTACCGGTATACCATAACTGCGGAAAAGCTGGGACCTTTCGGCAAAAAGACCGTATGATAATCCAGTTTCCGGACGGGGATAATAGTTATGACAAGCTCGCAAACGAGCGGGGTCAATTCCCTCACCCAAAATAGTATTAAGTATTTTCTGATCAATTGTGCTGGCGTTCAGTTCAATGTCGAATTGGCTTTTTTTAGCCAATTCGGCAGTTTCTTGAAGGTTAAACCCAAAATCCAGACGCAACGTATCAATACCGAGTTTGCATAAATCATCGATATTCCCCCGCGTTATTCTTAGTAATTCAAATGAAGCTGGAGAAATGTCGGCAGTTATGCAAAATCCTAACTGCTTTGCATATTTGACCATATTAGTGAATTCATTCAAAATCTTTTGACTATCAGCCTCGGGAATGTGTAAGGAGGTAAATATCCGAGAATAGCCATATTGGTGTGCAGAAAACATGTATTCTCGAATAGCCTCTTCCTTGTGGCCCATGCCGACATAGACCGATATACCTTTTTCTATTGCCATCAATTAATACCTCCTATTTATTATTCTTCATTCTTAGGATCATCAAAACCCACAAACCAAGTAATCAAAAAACCCGCGACATAAGCAATGAGAATACCAATGAGATAATACATAACGCCGCCGGGCTTAATTAAAAATGCTAATGACAGCCCGGAGACACCTAATGCGATAGACTTAACATGCATTAACGCCTGAAACGCACCGCCAAATCCGGCGCCTATACAGGCTGTTATGAAAGGGCGTCCCAGCGGCAAAGTTACACCAAAAATGAGCGGTTCCCCTATACCTAGAAAGCCTACCGGCAGTGCTCCTTTTACTACTTCCTTAATTTTTTTATTTTTGGTTTTAAAATAAACAGCAACAGTGGCTCCTACTTGACCGCCACCTGCCATGGCCAATATAGGTAAAAGCGGATTTTCCTTCAATGTATTTAGTAATTCCATGTGGACAGGCGTTAATCCTTGATGCAGACCAGTCATAACTACAGGCAAGAAGGTACCGGCTAAAATAAAACCAGCGATAGGGCCACCCGAACTTATCATAAATTTTAAAAAACCTATAATGCCATCCGATAGATATCCGCCTAGCGGTTGCAGGATATAGTATGTAGCAAATCCTGTAACGAGTAAAGTTAAGGTCGGAGTTACGATGATGTCAATCGCAGTCGGAACAAATTTACGTAGTCGTTTTTCCAGAACGCTCATAAACCAAGCCACCAACAGTACGCCAATTAGACCGCCACGTCCTGGAACCAACGCCATTCCACTAATTTTTATGGAAGCAATGGCCGGATTGATAATCAAAACACCAGCTAATCCACCCATAGCAGGCGACCCGCCAAATTCCTTAGCGGTATTTATACCGACAAAAACGCCTAGATAGGAAAAAATGCCCCAACCGATTACATTTAGTATGGCGATCAATGCGCCCTGAGGATCAGCGCCGCAGCGAATTGCCACATTAGTTATGCCGGCGACCATACCGGAACCAACAATAGCTGGCATCAGCGGTACAAAAATACTAGATAATTTCTGTAAAAACAATTTGAAAGGAGTTCGGTTTTTATCCTTATATGCTGCTTTAAGATCAGTGACTTCTCCCATCGCTAGATTAGTCAAATCACTAAACTCTGCAGCTACCTTATTTACTACACCTGGTCCGAGAATAATTTGAAGTTGCCCTGCTTGTTCGAAAGTGCCCAAAACTCCAGAGATTTGCTTGAGCTTAGTAATATCAACCTTTTCCAAAGAACTGATTGTAAGCCTTAGTCTGGTCATGCAGTGCGTTGCACTGGCAATATTCTCTTTTCCTCCAACGGTACTAATTATTTGTTGAGCCAAATCTCGTTCCTTTGCCATTATTCCACCCCCATAAAATTCTAATTAAGATCATACATTTACTAATTTTTTAGACTGGGTGAGTTTTTGCAACAGACTCCTAGAAGGAAATAGTTACATCCCATCCATATTTTTTAGCTCTTTCATTAGTAACTAGATTTTTGTAATCACCATACCAAGTTTCTGTATAAAGCTGAGGATTAATATGATGAACAACGATAGCACGATACCCTTTAAAGCCTTGGTTACCACCAAGTACACCATATTCATTACCCCACCAAGTCAAATGGTCACCATTTTCCGCTGGAAGATTTAGATTCCCTTCTTGTTTCCAATACTGGAGAATCAGCTCATCTTTATTAATCGTTTTCCATAGTTGAAGTTTGTACATTTTATTATTATCATCAGCTTTAGTATTTTCAGCATAACCACCTGAAATATTCAAACCGCTAGGGAGCGTATAGCCAGCAGTTACCGCAGGAATGCTAGTGCCTATAGATTTATTTATAATAGTCTTGCTACCCGTCATATAATGAACGCCCAAATCAAAATTACCAAATTTACCACCAATCGTACCATACGCAATCGTACTATCAATATTACCTTCGTAACGACCAAGCAAGCCAAAGAAAGTAAGTTTGTCGGACAACTTCGTTGTAATATCGACACCTCTTACAGTATCATCCATGAATAAACCATTCGCTAACCAATACACTTTTTTACCAATATTAATCGTAGTATCTGGTGAGGCTTTGTAGGTAAAGAAATTTTGCCGGGTCCTCCAAGAAGTATCTTTGGTACCACTAGCATTGTCTAAATAGTCTTTATTTTTTAATTCGTAAAGAACATTCAGCTTATCATTGATTGGTTTTTGTACACGTATACGAACTTGCATATTATATTCATGCAGGTTCTTATTTCCATAAGTATGACCATACGTATTTTCGGTTTGAGCCCACCCATTTATTTTCCAGTCATTAACGCCAGCCGTTTTCTTTTCCAGATTATCCATGCGAACACCAAGATTTTGCAGTTCATCTTTGTATTCAGTTGCTAACTTTTCAATAGCAGCTTTTTGCTCCGCATTTGCTTTATCCGATCTATAGATCGCTTTCCCTACTAGTTGGGCCATTTCATAACGAGTAATGCTCTTATCACCTTTAAAAGTACCATCACTATAACCGTCAATGAGACCTGCTTGCGCTAAATTTTTCACTGCACCATATGACCAATCATTTGGAGAAACATCCGCAAAGGGATTCGTCGATGCAAATGCAGTCCCTACACTCAATACACAAGCTGCTACCACGCTGGCAATCATTTTTTTATTCATTCTCTTACTCTCCTCATTTATTGACTCAATGAATCCTTTTCATGATTTCGTCAATGTCTTCGGCTTTTTCAATACCACGGAGGCTACCGTCATGAATCATTTTTAAGACTAGCTCTAAGGCTTTGAAATGAGACGTAGTATCTATGGGTGCAAGGCATATGATCGTTTTCACTGGATCATTGTATTGGCTCCCAAAGTTAACAGGTTCATCCAGGGTTATCAAACTCATTCCCAATTTCTTTACCCCATATTCTGGTCTTGCATGGGGAACGGCTAAACCTGGATAGATGACCATATAGGGCCCTATTGTCTTTATCGTCTGAACAACAGCCTCCACAAATCTTTCTTCCACATAACCATTCTGTACTAAAATCTCCCCACCAATCCGAACAGCACCCTCCCAATTGTCAGCTTTCATATGAATTTTAATATTTTCTTTTTTTAACAGGTCTTTTAGCTTAACCTCACTCATACTCTCACCACCTTTTTTGTCGGAATAAAGAGGCAGAATTTTACGAAAACTATTGGTATAATCTAGTAAAAGGATATGGCTTATTGTGATTGCCTCCAATCTATTAAAGTCGTTAATCACCTCCTTTCATTATTTAGGTTGCTGGGTTTGGGATGACTTTGTGCATTTTATACACATTATTAGGCAAAAAACTTCCATAAGTGCATTCACAAGCTTCAACGGCTATTTTAACAGCTAGTTTTGTACATTTCAAAATACTTACCTCAGCCTCCCAAATTGTGCATATACTACACATAGTATAATGTGCACTTTATGCACAGTCAAGTATTTTTGTGATACTTTTGCACTTTTGTTGTTGAAAAACACATAATAACTTATTATGACTATAGAGGTGTGATGAATGAGCACATTAGGACAAAAAATAAAACAATTAAGAAACTCCAAAGGGCTAACACAAAAAGAATTGGCTCCACTTATTAATACTACGCGAGAAACTTTGGCAAACTGGGAAGTTAATAGAGCAACACCTGATATTGAAACTATTAAATCTATTGCTGACTTCTTTTGTGTATCAGTAGATTACCTTCTTGACCGTGCTACCCTCACTCCGCAAACAACTGAATTATCACAAGAAGACCTTGCTCTACTTGAAGTAGCCCGCCAATTAAAAAACCTCCCGGACACTGACCGGAAGGAAATCGAATCGTATATTCAATATAAAGAACACAGCAAGAAAAATAACGCTCAAGCCGATGCAACAAAAAAATAAGAAATCTACCGTGTAATGTCTTCATGAAAAATGATTTAATAACGAATACATACTTTCCAAAATTAATAGCAGAAAAGCCAATTCCCATCAAGCAAAGGGAATTGGCTTTTCGCTATTAGAAAAACAAAGGGACAGGGACTCTGTTTCAGGCCTTCCAGATCCTTGTGGACGATAACCCTGTTATGCGTGCTATCTGGCGTATATTCGTGCCGACAACTTCTTTCATTTCTTTCAATATCGCGTCTTGTTTTTCTGTCGGTTCATTGCAAATTTTTACTGCGTCAATTCCAAATTCCTGTCGCACCATTTGTCGAAGGTCATCATCACTTACATTAACCTTGATCCTCGGAACTCAATGGAACCGTCCCTTTGAGTTTTTCAAGCTATTCCGCCCCTATACCCTGCATTCGTACTTTCGTCCTTGCGGGTTCTCCGCTTGTGACTTTTCCGTTATCATCAGAGTCGTAGGTTCCCACGTTCCTAGTTAGAGCCTGTACCACGTTCACGCCGCCTTTATACCGGTCACCATCTGGTCAGTAAGCAGGTTTCTTCCAGATTTATCCCAAGCTAACAGGTACCTCCTGGTTTTGATGACATCTGCATGTTTCGATACTTCCTCAGCGGTTCAGTTTTATTCGTCTCCATTGGCACCTACCTGATGAAATCTTCGTTTCACCTTTTCCGTAACGCTCACTACCATAGCTTTTGCCTACAGCAGCTTACGGTGGTTTGAAGTCTCCACCTGCATGGCGACTTCGAAGGACCTTCCTCCATCTCTAGCTAAGTTCAGCGGATTTGAGCGCTTACGCACTCATCCGCTTTCGTGGCGCACCCCTGTCCCCATGTTTTTTTCCGTCTTCAAAAATGGTCTGCCGGTTTATTCCTCGCATAATTATATGATAAATTCCGCTTTTACTTTTCTTTCTTGCTGTTCTTGGCATTACTTCACCCCCAGCTTTATCTTATTGCGTAGTTCCAACGTTGTCAACAACCCCGTCCCCTTGACATTTTCCTGTTTTAACGTACTTGTTATTAGACAACTCAAAGATTCATCATCCGAAAATGTTTTTTTACTCATATCATTCACAACCTTTCATAATTTAATTGTACAAAAAAAAGACCCTATAGAATAGACTTTTTCAAATTGTCTATTCTATAGGGTCCATTTTATCCGTTGACCTCTCTTTTATTATGTAAGCTTTTATTCATTATTTCTTACATAGCAATATATTTAGCTTCCCACTCATCTTGCTTTTCTACTGAACTTTTTTGAGAAATATCATCGTAACCATATTCCAGTTTCATTTTGCCTGTACTATCCAAAATAAATGTAAGATTTGTCCATGGTTCCTGTCCCTGTGTCTTAAATTCTTTATATAATTCACCAAAACAATCATATAAATGATTTTCTCTCTCATCAAACTGCTTTTTATCAATGTTATATTTATCCGTAATATCAAGGCTATATATAGCAGAATTGCTCCCCTTTGGATAATAATAAAAGAATACTTTTTCATATCCATCTCTTATTTCTGCATACAAATAAATTTTCTCCCAATCTTCCGGAATAATATTTATTAACGCTTTAGCTATTTTTTCAAATAACTGTTCCATCCCATTAGTTTCCACTGGTCTTCCCCCTTTTTTTAATTTATAAGTCGTTCAGAGTATGCTTTACCATCAATAGTATAGTCTACTTTAAAATTAGAAGGTCTCATCGAATTTTCTTGATAAATCGGTTCAATCGTAACTTTAACTTCTTTTCCTTCCCCCAAAGCTTTTTTCCAAGTGTATTCTAACGATTTATACTCACTCCTATTTAAAGTGGAATTCATTGGTACTAAGTTATCCAGTTCTCCAGAACCTTTGAAAATACTTGCAATTAGATGACCACCATCATCATTAGATAATCTATCCTCACCACCAACAGTCCTCTGAGCATATGTATTTCGATCAGCCTTACCTAACTCCAAATTGGCTTCAGCAGATGAGATTCGTCCGTTACTATCCGTAGTAAATTTATACCCTTCTTCTGTTGAATACTCGATATTTGGTTTTAAAGCTTTCTTTCCGTCTACCTTGGTAAACTGTTCTCCATACTCGACCGTTTTAATAACTTCGTTTGGCTTCGTAGCAGTTACTATTACTTCAGGTAAACTTCCTATTTCCTTTTCTTCTTTTAATACAGTACTTGTCTTTTTGAGTATACTTATCTTTTCTAGCTTACTAATTATTCCAGGGTTAATAGCTAGTTTTTCAGGTGCTGGAACGTTGGTCGCAATGAGGTAAGTTAGTTCTCCTGCCAACTTACCTAAACGGTAATCACGTGTATCCGCGTCTATTTCGCCAGAAGCAAAAGCATTTTGTATCGCGTTATATTTATTTACACTATCACCACTTAAAGCAGTTCCTAGTTCAGCAAATACTGCTCCGAACCCTTGATCTTTCCCTAATTCATATATTGCTACAGCAGCATCTTTCATGGCACCTATAGCATCCAGGGGATTGCTGAAGGTCTCTGCCAACCCTTTAGCATCGGCACATATACCATCATATACGGCTTTACCTACTCCGGCAATACCATGAGCAAGATCATTATTAGCAGTTCCCGATACTGCAGTAGAAGCCCCTGTCTGTGCATTACCACCTACAGTTTCCGATGCCGCTGCACCGATTATTGCGCTACCCCATTGCTGTATATCAGGTTCTAAGTTTTTTAGTAAATTACGACTTGCTTCGGTAGCTCCTGCGCCAACAGCACCCGATGTAAAACTACCTCCACCCATTTCTGCCATTAACCCTCCAACCAAAGCATGAAGCGAAGTTATATTGGCTCCTCCCTCATTCCAAGAGGAAGATTTTTGACCAATTTCTTTGTATTGGGTCGCGAGTTTTTCACTTTCTGCAGCTTTTTCTAGTTCTCCAGCGTCTCGGTATTCTTGCGCCTGTTTCTCATAACTATCAGCTAACGAGTTTGCTATATAGGCTTTTTCTTGATGTTTTTGAGCAACGTCTCCGATTATTTTGTATGCTACTTCGCCAAAGACTTTCGCTAATTCCTGCTGTTCTGCCACTGTCTTCTTGTCAAAGATCTTGTCTAATGCATTTAATGCTTTATCAGTATCTCTGCTTAATCCACTTAAATCTTGATCTGGATTGCTACGAACTTCAATCGTACCTGGAGAAATGGCAGATTTCGTTGTACTGTCTGCATCACCTGACGCTGTTCCACCAATATTTGGTGTTAAGCCAGCGTCTTTTTTCTCAGCATCTTTACCTGTATTAAGATTGACTCCAATACTGCTTGCGCTATACTCCGCCTTATTTTGTATATCAGAGTACGTAAGAGTATCCGTAGAGAGTATATTTTTATCTGGAGTCGCGTCGCTGGCAATGACCGCACCTTTCAGGTCGGTGTTTTTACCAACGTGGATATCGAAACCGCCCTCACCGGCATAGATGCCTGCTTGTTCTGTAACACTGGCATAGGTGGAATCTGTTTTTCCCTTGCTTACAGAACCTGTTATACCACCTTTAGGTCCTGTGCTAATTCCAAATCCACTGCTTTGATTCTTCGAGGTATAGTCGTCTGTATCCTGCTTGCTGACGATGTTTAAATTTCCATCAACATTAGCGACTACTGTATCACCCTTTACTTGGGATCCAATGATATTCGTGTCTGCGCCTGATTTAATTTTTAAGGTATCATTGGCATCAATAACACTTCCCGTATTGGTGGTAGCATTTTCGTTTTCTTTGCCGCTCCCTTTACTTATATTGCCAAAGAAACCGCTGCCTATAGTTCCACCGAATGCCCAAGAAGAAGAGCTAGTATTCGTAGTTGTCTGCTGTTTATTTTCTGCTGCACCAATGTTAATATTTTTTGCAGCATCTAATGTGACATTCTCTGCATTGATATTTGTTCCCTTAAGGTTCACATCACCTTCTGTAGCTTTTATGGTGACATCTCCGCCAGCATTCATATTAGAAGTATTAACAGTTTCTGTATGCACTGTTTGCTCAGAAGTCATTTTAGTGCTGCCAATACTGATACTGACTGAAACATCTTTTTTCAGATTTTCTTTTGATACACCTTTACTAAGTTGATCATTAATTTTATCTAGATCCTTGATGGCTTTATAATCATAAAGGGCTTTCAGACGTTCATCTTCCACTTGTCCTGAACGCTCGATATTGTTATAAGCACTTGTAGCAGTATTAACAATGCCGCCGCCCAAAGACACACTAAGACCACTTTGTTTAAATTCATATTTGGTCTGACTATCATAGGTGTCTACAGTGTTATCAATGGTAACCTCTTTGCCAGTGATGCTTAAGTCATTACCGCTGACAAAGGTCGTACCTTCACTATCTACTTTCTTTCCCGCTGTAATGGAAACATTGCCATCAATGGATCCTATGGTACTGCCAACTTCACCAAGGGTTTTCTCCTTGGTTGTCGTTTTCGTACTTTGACTGCCAATGGTGAAGCCAAGGCCGCCACCACCGAGGAGGCCGGATTTCTTGGTATAGGAGTAGTGTTCATCTGCGCCAGTTTCTGCGGCACTTGTAATAGTAACATCATTTTGAGCAGTAAAGGTAACATCATTTGTACCGACTACATTACTGCCTTTTACGGTCAGGTCATTACCAGATATAACAGCTACTGTGTCGCCGGAGATGGTACTGCCTACGACTTCATTAATTAAGGCATGATTCATTGTATCAGTAGTTTTGCTAGATAAGAAACCACTCTTTTTGGTATGTTTTACAACAAGGGATTCATGCTTCTCGGTCACATCCTGAATGGTTATATCTTTATCAGCAGTAATTTCTACTTTGCCATTGTCACTGGCAATATGACTGCCTTCGATATTGATATTTCCTTCATTGGAATTAATTTCTGTACTGCCTGGAAGATGCCCTGCAGTAATCGTGACTTTATTATCACCTTGCAAAGTAGTACCAATAACCGTTTCATCATCTGTTTTAGTTTTTTTCCAGCCGTGCCTAATGTCTATGGTTTGGTCCGAAATAGTTTCGTCTTTAACTGCAGAAATATTGATATTCCCAACGGCAGCTATATCCAAGGCATTACCTGCAGCAACTTGTGCACCTTGCAGGGTTGTGTCTCCTGTAGATATGATGCTTACATTATTTCCTGCAGTAATGTTACTAGCAACGTTAGTAACATCACTAGTAGTACTTTTAAATTTAGTGCTACTTCCATATCCATGAAATCCATTACTCTTTACGGGCATTGCAGAAATATCCGTATTTGAGATTCCAATTGCTTCTAATGCCGATGTTCTATTTAGAATCGAAGAACCATGTACTTGAAGACTGGAAGTATCTTGCACAGAGGTCACCGTAAGATTTTGGTTTGCAGCGATATCAATATTTTGAACGGCATTTATTTGAGTGCCTCGCAAATTAATATCATTCGCTTTCAGAGTAATATCACTGCCAGACTCAATATTACTTGCGACGTTCGTTGTTTTATCATAGGAAATATTTGTATTATTGAAATTCCAAGGACTTGTCGTTGCAGCAGAGCCATTCTCCCGATTTTCTACACTCCTGATCTCTAGGGTATTCCCTGCCGATATTGCTACAGCCTGTCCTGCTTTAACTTGCGCCCCCTGCAATGTGATATCCTCTTGGGCAGTAATTGTAAGATTATCCCCAGCCTTTATACTACTGCTGATATTTGTTGTTGTTTCAGAAGAAACTTTCACATCACCTAAAACTGTTTTCAATTGCTGCTGATGCCCTACACTTGTTACTTCTATATTTCTTCCTGCATTCAAATCAATTTCTTTACCTGCCGACACTTGTGCTCCACTGACTAAAATATCCCTGCCAGCTTGCACTGTAAGACCATCTTTTGCTGCAATGGTTCCGATTTGGTTTACCAGAGTTGTTTGAATAGGTCCAACATTCACTGCAGAAACAAGAGTCTCATTTATAATGTCTCGCTTAGCGGAAAGATCTAATTGCCCACCGGTAATCATACCACTTTGATTTATAATATCTTCTGTGGCAGTCAGTTTAGTCATGCTGCCGCCATCAATGACGCCGCCACGGTTGATAATATTGGAGGCAGTGATAGCACTTTGCGTATCAGCATGAATGGTACCGCTGTTCGTAAGATTGCCTGTTGCTGTAATGTTAATTGTATCTCCCGTAATCAGTGCGCCTGTTGGTTTTAAATCACTATTGTGAACTTGAGAAAGATAGACAACTGGCACTAAAACTTTCTGGCCATCTACTTCCCGTTCTTCTAACCATATGATATCCGAGGTTAATTGCTTCATTTGTTCTGAAGTCAGAGCAACACCAACATGAAGATTAAATTCTTGTGCATAGGTAACGCCATTATTCATGAGCGTTTTAAACTCTTCTTCACTCGAAACTGATGAATCTAAGCTACTGCGGCCAGTAAGATTGGTGATTTGTTCACGAACTAATTTTTGCTCATAAAAACCATCTCCAAGGCGTTTTTGCGTTTTTTCCGGATCAGAAGTGATTTTTTGCAGCATATAGTCGCTAGAAGCGAAATTCTTATAACTCGTAAAATGAGTATTCGTCTCCACCAGGTATTTGTGTTCTGGCTCAGTGTGAATCGTAAATAGCCCACTCGTCGGCACGACAAATTCATTGCTACTAGGGCTGCCTTTGCTAATATTCATTATTTGGGGATCGGACGGCAAACTTTTTCCTGTGCCGTCAACGTTAAGACTGGAATTTTGTTCTTGTACTACTGTGCCCACGAGGATGTCATTGCTTCCTCCTGGCGTTACTGAGGGATTCTTGGTTTCCGTTGGAGCATCTATCTTTCCTCCCGATGAAATGGCACCAGCTGTACTACTTACGGGAATGTCTGAATTGTCTCCCGGCGTCACCGTGTTAGCATTGTTACTTACTGAAGTACCTATATTTTTCCCCTTGTCAATGACGCTAGTCGTACTACTTACCGAAGCCCCTGAATTACTTCCTGGAGTTACCGTGTTTGACTTGTTACTTACTGAATTGCCTATATTTCCTCCCACTGTAATGCCACTAGCCGTATTACCTACTGGGATCTCACTATTCCCTGTTGGTGTTACTGTCGTAGCCATATCTCCAACAGGAGCACCGCTAGGCTGGATAGTCTGATTTGTAATCGTTTGGGCTTGAATAGTTACTCCTTGGCCACCACCATATAAAGAAGTATAGCCTGGCAGTTGTTCAGTGGTTGTAGTATGCGTTGGGATTGTCTCATTGGTGTAGCGGTCTACCTCATAAATTTCTGTATCTCCGCCATTCTCCCCTCCCGGATGATAAGAATACTCCCTATAAAAATGCTTACGATATACTGTTTCACCATCATGGCTGGTTACTCGATTACTTCCTACCGCCATATTGTTCACAGAATCAGCCATCGTATTTAAGGTACCATTAGCTAATATCCAGCTAACTTCGTTATTTACGGTACCAGCCCCCAACGTCATATTGCCTCCAGATAGGATTTTAGCAACTGGAGAATCTTTAGTTACCAGAGTTTCCGTCACAGTTACCGTATCTGTTTGGTCTTTATTAACATATGTAACTCTTATAGCATAATAATCGCTATAATCATAATATACTGGAAGAAGGCTATCTTCATTATGGTAATGATCTTCGTCTATCTCATAATAACCACCAGAAATAACTTTTACCCCACGTGGGTTCGTTGGAATGGACGCTGTTTCATGAGTTGTGTTCGTTGAAACCACTGTCTGTTCTGTAACAAATTCTCTTTTCTTATTTGTTATCTCATCTGCATAGATACTAATATCCTTCTCCGCTTCAATATTGGCTGATTGGTTCAGTACATTACCAGTACGATTAATGTACTCCCCAATACTATTTTTGTCTTTACTGCCTGCTATTGCAATATCACCCATACTGTAAATACTGGCATCGTCCTTATTCTCAACTGCAGTACGAGCATAGAGGCTAGCATTTCCTGTAGTTGCAATTACAGCAGAAGAACCTTCATTGGTTATTTTATCTGCTGTGACGATTAGGTTATGACCGAATATTGCTCCTGTATTTTGTATGTTATCTCCAGAAATATTGACTGCATCACCTTCGATGGTGCCTTTATTTATGATGCTGCCTGTTGCATTGGCTGTAAGTGTATTGCCGCTGGTTAAGATACTTTCTGTATCATTTAGGATACTGCTGCCAGATACATTTACATTTTCCACTGCCCCAATTGTTCCCTGATTGGTAATCATACCAGTGGTAGTCATCCTCAGATTTCGATTCGCTTTAAGTTCATTGCCTTTCTCATTCGCATAATCACTGTTTAAGCTAATATTTAAATCCTGACCAGCAATAATTTGACCAATACCTTGTATACTTTGAGCCGTAATATTGCTGTCTTTATCTGCCCCAAGCTTACCGCCATTATTATTTACAGCTTTAGCCTGTAACACTAAGTCACTGCCTGCACCAATAGTACCACGGTTATTATTTAAATCGGCAGCACTTTGGCTAAGTTCAATATTTTTCTTGGCAATGATCTTACCATCTATATTATTAATCCCCTTTGCCACAGAGATAGCTAGATTACCTTCCGCCAACACTTGTCCTGTCTGATTATTAAAACTCTCTGCTTCTAACCTTACATTGCCATTACCACCCATAAGTCCGGATTGATTAACAATCCCCTCAGTAACAACAACTTTCATATCACTATTATCCACATTCACAATTCGCCCATTTGCATTATTTAATGACTGTGCTGTTAGATTTAATCCTTTATTCGCCTCAATGTTCCCTTCCTGGTTATTAACCAAACCTTGTGCAGTGATTTGAATTGTATCATCAATGCTAGAAATGAATCCTTTGCTATTATTAAATGTAGATGCAGATGTAATATCTAAGCGCTTTTGTGCTGCAATTATACCATTCTCATTATGAATACTCTTTGTTTTAAGATTTATTTTACTGTTACTTGCTACTTTACCATTATCATTTTTAAAATCATCTTCAGTGTGTATCCATAATGTCCCAGTGCCAGCATGTTCTAGTTTTCCCTGGCTATTAATCAGGGAATTGGCTTTGATTTGAATGGATTCCCCATTGGTGAATATTTCACCGCCAGTATTGTCTATGCTGTTGTTAGCCGTGAGATTCGTGGTCCCTAGCCCAATTTGCGTCAGGTTGCCAC
>NZ_JAJHJB010000053.1:0-23726 GCF_020819555.1 Pelosinus baikalensis | reverse complement strand
GCGAAAAATAGCCTCGCCATTATCCTACCGTTTTAAAGCTGACAAGGTACTAGTTTATGAATTTTGCTGCTTTCATTATAGCAGACCTCTTAAATTGGCGTCAATAGGGCACTTTTGTTATCCATTCATATTGTTCAAATCGGTTCTTCCTTTGTTACTTTTTCCAAGGGTGGAATTGTAACATCTACCTTTACTCTTCTTTTCATAAAATCATCTAATAACGAATATACAACTGGTACAACCACCAAGGTCAAAATAGTTGAGGTAACCAAACCGCCAATAATCGCATGAGCCATAGGAGCACGTGCTTCAGCTCCTGGTCCAATTCCTAATGCTAGTGGAATCATCCCAAAGATCATCGCTGCAGTTGTCATCAGAATCGGACGCATCCGAACTACAGCCGCTTCTACTAATGCCTGATTTCGTTCGATTCCTTCTCCCATACGTTGTTTGGCAAAGTCAATCAGCAAAATCGCATTTTTGGTTACGAGACCCATCAACATAATAATCCCAATGAGAGACATCATGCTAAGCATACTTCCAGCAATTAAGAGGCCAAGTATTGCACCAATAATCGCCAAAGGTAATGCCAGCATAATAGCGAAAGGTTCAATATAGCTTTCAAATTGAGCGGCAAGTACAAAAAAGATGAAGAGCACCGCAGCAGCCAACGCCATTAAAATACCGCTAAAGGCATCTGCCATTTGCTCTGATTGTCCGGTAGTTACAAACTTGTAGCCTTCCGGCAATTTAACCTCTGCTAACTTTTTGTCTAGCGCTGTATTGAAATCCCCAAGAGAGACTCCACTTAAATTTGCCGAAATAGTAATTTGTCCCTGACGGTCATATCGCTTGATTTGGGTCGGACTTGTGGCATATACCATCTTAGTTACCTGTGATAAGGGAACCATAATCGCCTGCCCATTTTTATCCCGATTCGAGCTTGCTGCATAGATATTGTTTACATCTGCTAAACTCTTACGGTCACTATGTGCTAAAATAAGCCTCACGTCATACGAATCATCTTCATCTCGGTACTGTGTTACCACTGTTCCGTTAAACATAGTTTGAAGAGTAGTCGCAATATTGGAAGTAGACACACCAAGATCAGAAGCCTTATCATGGTCTACTACGATTTGCGCATCAGGTTTTCCAGCTTCATAACTAGAAGTAACATCAATTGCACCATGAGTGCTTGCTACAATTTGCTCTACTTGTTCTGCAATGTCTGCTAATGTATCCAAGGATGTTCCCTGGATAACAAGGGAGATTGGCTTACCGCTGGACATACCTGATTTTTTTGAAACACTGACTTGTACTCCCGCAATACCGCTTAATTTTTCACGAAGCGTAGTTACAATTTGATTGTCACTCACCTTACGTTCACTTTTCTCCGTTAACTTCGTTAAAATGTTAATGTTGTTTATATCGGCAGTACTGTAAGTTAACGTTACCTCTGGTATGGTGCGGATAATTTGTACCATATTGTCGGCAATTTCGCCAACAACTTGAGGGCTCTTACCAGGATCAACGGTTGCAGACACTGTAATTTCACCAGCGTCGGAATCCGGAACAAAGGTCGAACCAAGGAAAGGTACCAGCATTAAACTGCCCACAAATAATGCACCGGCAAGTACCATAATTTTCTTGCGATGTCCTAACGCATATCTTAAGAATTCGCCATAGCGCCCTGTCCAATATTCAAATTTTCCGTTCCATTTACTCCATATTTCACCTAATTTACTGGTAGATTTTTTATGTTCACCGGATAAATATTTGGCCGACAACATAGGAGTCAAGGTAAATGCAACAAATAGGGAAACCAAAACACTGACCGCCACCGTTATACCAAATTGTTTAAAAAATTGTCCTATGATACCAGTCATCATACCGACTGGCAAGAATACAGCAACTAAAGTAAGAGTTGTTGCGGTAACAGCCAAACCAATCTCCGCAGTTCCTTCAGAAGCGGCTTTAAATTTGTCCTTCCCCATCTCAAGATGACGGACTATATTCTCGATAACAACGATCGCATCATCAATTAACAAGCCGACTGCTAGGGACAAGGCTAATAAGGACATCGTATTTAACGTAAAGTCTAACATTTTCATTGCTAGAAAAGAGGTGATAATGGAAGTCGGAATAGCAATCGCCGCAATCATCGTGCTGCGCCAATTACCTAAGAACAAAAATACTATGGCAACAGCCAATAAACCGCCGATAACTAAATTAAACAATACGTCGTGAATGGATTCATTAATATTTTTGGAATTATCCCGTACCAATACCAATTCAACGCCAGCTGGTAAATCTTTTTTGATATTCTCTAGTTCTTTCTTGGCGTTTTCCACAACTTGTACGGTATTACTACCTGACTGTTTCATAATATCCAAGCCAATAGAGGTTTTATCATTGAGTTTTGTTACAGCAGTTACATCTTTTGTTGAATCTTCTACCGTAGCAATATTTTTGACATACAGTTGTACTCCGTTTCTTTGAGCAATAGGGAGATCTAACAACTGATTGGGAGAAGTAAGATTACCTACTGATCGTAAACTAGTTTCCCGTTTGCCATCCGTTACCTTACCTCCAGGGGTATCCATATTTTCACTGCGTATACTGTTCATTACTTCTGAAACACTCAAATTATAGGCAGCAACTTTATTACTATCCATATTAATTTTGATTTCACGATCCACCCCACCCTGCACATTTACCGCTGCAACCCCATTGATTGCTTCTAATCGTTTTACAACGATATCATCCGCAACAATGGTTAATTCCCTTGGGCTGAGACTACCTGTGACTGCAATGGAAGCAACAGCTGTATCCGATGGATCGAACCTTGTAACAATAGGATCATCTGCCTCATCTGGCAATACACCTTGCATTCTGCCAACTTTATCACGAACATCCTGGGCAGCAGTTGCTGCTGAAGTTTCGATGGTAAACTGGATAACGGTTGTAGAAACCCCTTCTTTTACCGTAGACGTTACATGTTCTATCCCAGGCACAACGCTTACAGTTTCTTCCACCTTCTGGGTGATTTTTGATTCAACCTGTTCTGGCGATGCACCAGGATAATTTACTGTAACAGCTACAACCGGAATTTCAACGTTTGGATATTCATCTACATTCAGAGAAATATAGCTAAATAATCCTAAAACGACAAGTGCCAGAATCGTTACTGTTGCGAAGACTGGACGTTTTAAGCTTATATCTGTCAGTATCATAGCTAACTCCTCTACTCTACGATTTGAACTACGTCACCGTCTTTAAGTTGGCTCACATTACTTACGGCTAACTTATCACCTGGCTGTAGTCCGGATTTAATCTCAATACTATCTCCTGAAGTTGCACCAACTTCGACTTGATGGCGGGTGACTTTATCATTTTCAACGATAAAGACATAATAAATACCTTGTTTTTGAATGATAGCTGCTTGTGGTATTGTCAAAATTTGCGCAACATCACCAGTAACAAGCTGTATTTTGCTAAACATACCGCTTTTTAAGGCGCCATCTTCATTATCAATCTTTACCTTTGTACGGAACATTCGATTGGTAGAACCAGCCTCAGGGTTAATCATTTCAACAGTACCGGAAAATACTTTACCGGCATAAGTATCAACAGTGACTTCTGCTGGCTGCCCCTGTTTTATCAAACCTAAATCTTTTTGTTCAACATTGACAACTGCATATACTTGACTAATATCTTGAACACTCATCAGCGCGGCACCAGGTGAAACAACCTGACCGACAGTGACAGTTACATTAGCAACCACACCATCCACTGGTGCTGTAATGACACCATAGCCATGCTGCTGCTCAGCATTATTTTTGCTGCTCACTGCACTAGACAAGTCTGCTTGCGCAATTCTTTTCTTCCCCTCAGCATTATCTAATGTTTGTTGGGATGTAGCCCCTTGATCAAACAAAGCCTGATAACGATTATAATCTTTAACTGCCATTTCATAGTTAACCTGCGCTTTACTTACAGCATCCTGTGCCGTCCGCACGGAATTTGCTAATTCAGTACTTTCTAATCTGGCTAAGGGATCGCCAGCTTGCACCTGCTGTCCTTCTTGTACCATGACTTCTTCAATACGTCCCGCTAGCTTAGCACTAATCGTCGCTGCTGTTTTTCCCTCAATTGATCCATTCAGCATTAATTTGGGGATAGTGTCTATATATTGTGCTGCTGCAATTTTTACATTTACTCCTGTAGTATTGGTTTGCAATTGAGTCTTCTCGCTGGAAAATGCACCACTGCGGAATACTGCAACTAATCCAATAAATATCACAATTGGTATAATCCAATACTTAAATTTGAAACCCTTCATCAAACATATCCTCCCTAAGTCCATATCATATTTAAAGTCTAAGTAACTACTTTAGCGCCTATACATACCGACTGGTCGGTATGTATAGGGCGAAGGAATTCATTCATTCCTTTACATCATTCACCCCAATAAGCTGCCAAAGACTGTCTATCACCTGCTGGTGCATATCTGAGTTAATTATATTCTTACCTAAAACATTCAGCCCGCTGGAAACAGAAAGTACAATGGTCGCTACGACCTTAGCATCTAAGTCTCCTCTGGTTTCGCCTGTTTCTTGAGCCGCCTGTAATTTTTCTTTTATTATATTACGCAATCTCAGCTGCCCCTGATCAATTTGTTCTTGGATCTCAGGAAAATTGTGCATGATCTCTAATGCAAGACTCGCATTATTAGCACGATAATCCCCTGGCTTAATATTGAGCAATCCTTCCATATAAGCTTCTTGTTCTCCGCTTAGCAAAAGGTTCAAGATCCCTCGGAATGTTTTTTCTTTGCTTAAAAATTCGGTATATCTTTTTCCGAAATAGTCAAATAGATAACCAATACTTGCGCGAAATAATTCTTCTTTGCTTCCAAAGTAATGATATATTCCACCTTTGGTAATGCCAATTTCATTTGCTACATCCATGAGAGACACATTCCTGTATCCACGTAATAAAAATAATCGTAAAGCAGCTACTATTATATTGTCTTTCGTCAAGATTTCTCCCCCTCGAAACGTACCTACCAGTCGGTATGTTTTTATTATCTATCAATCATGCCTAGCTGTCAATATAATTTTGAATAATTCCTGTACTTCTCTAACAGTGTATAGTAAGGGATACTAAAAAATTTGGTAAGATCTCCATTTCCTAAAAATAGAGCATTCGCTTGTTCAGACAAAATTGACAATATTTGAGAAAAGAGTTATAATGAATGACAGTCAGTCATATATCGTAAGGAGAGTCGTGAAAGAATTGGATGATAAGAAAAGTCGTTTACTGTCTGCTGCTAAGGAAGTGCTTGCTGAAAAAGGTTTAGAAAAAGCTACTATTTCTGATATTGTTAAAAGAGCTGGTATGGCACAAGGAACATTTTATTTATATTTTTCCTCAAAAAATGCATTGATTCCAGCAATTGCCAATGATTTGTTACAGAGTATGTTGCATAAAATAGAACAAGAACAAGTACCTTCAGATGATATTTGGGACCTTTTTCATAAAATAATCACAGTAACATTTCAGGTTACTAAATCATATAAAGAAGTATTGTCGCTTTGTTATTCGGGTCTAGCAATCGAAAATACGCTTAGTGAATGGGATCGTATCTATAATCCTTACTATTCCTGGTTATCGGAGATGATTGCCAGGGGCATTCAACAAAAAGCACTTCGCCAAGATATAAATCCAATGGTTGCGGCTAGGATGGTTATTGGCTTGATTGAAAGTTCTGCTGAACAGATCTATTTATTTAATAAGCTAGATAAGCCCCTTCCGGAACATCAACAAGATTTATTTACTTTCATTCATCATGCTTTAGAGCATAGGTGATTTTTATAGCAAAATGACTGACGTTCATTCATTTGTTGGAATAGGTTTGATTCAGATGAGTCTGTCCATCGATTGGATCGCTTTTAGACTAAAATTTTTTAAGGATGTGTTACTATGGGCTGAATTCTTGTCTTCGCGGCAGCAATATTGGAAATTCTCTGGGCATCAATGTTGAAAGATGCCGACTCGGTAATGATGTGGATACTGATTTTCATTTTAATTGTTGCAAGTTTCTTGCTGCTTATTAAAGCTTATAAGTTCATTCCTGTTGGTATTGCTTATGCTGTTTTCGTTGGTATTGGTACTGTAGGAACCTATATCGTTAGCATAACATTTCTTGGAGAGACGACTTCGAAACAGCAAGTCGCATTCTTAGTTCTCTTACTTATTGGAATCATTGGCCTAAAATTAACCACTAAGGAGGAGCGAGAATAATGGCTTGGATCTATATTTTATTAGCTGGATTGGAAGAAGTCATTAGTGTAATTGCCATGAAATATGTTGATGGGTTTAAACATAAAAAACCCATTGCCGTAATGGGCGTTGGATTTATGGCTAGTTTTTATTTCTTGTCGCAAGCGATGCAGGAAATTGCAATCGGTATCGCATATGCTGCATGGGCTGGTATTGGCACAATCGGAATTGCAATTGTCGGTATCATGCGATTTAAAGAAAAGATGAATATCCTACAATTTATATTCTTAAGTTTGATTCTAGTTGGCGTAGTTGGTCTGCAACTTGCCTCATAACATGCCTGAAAGGGCTTTTTATAGCCTAAGGAGAAGGTTAAACACAGAGACATGTTTATTCCCCCCTTTGTGTCTTTGTATTTTCACAAAAAACATTTGTATTTTTCTTCTTTTGGTACTATACTATTTGTATTGAGACATAATAATATATTACCTCAATGCAGAGGCTTCCCTGAGGGATGCCTCTATTTTTTTATAAGGAGGAATAAAAGATGAATACCTTAAAAATAATCCTAACTTTACTTCCTTTTGTTTGGACAATTGGTATGATCCCCTTTGCAAACAAGGTTCACCCGATCGTGCTAGGATTACCCTTTTTAGCTTTTTGGTTTGTTGCTGGGATTTTCCTTGCTTTCGTCTGCCTACAGGCTATTTACTTCATTGATTCAAAGCATAGACAAGACTCATAATTTTTACAAAAAGGATGGTGCAACATGAGTAATGAGACAGTTTCACTTTTAATTATATTTCTATTTATTATTGGCGCAACAATTGTAGGTCTAATTCCTGGCATGAATAAAAAGATGAATCTTGAGGAATGGGCCGTCGGTGGGCGTAATTTTGGCAGGTGGCTCAATTGGTTTATCTTAGCCGGTGAAATCTATACGGCCTTTGCTTTTCTAGGCGCTAGCGGATGGGCTTATTCTCGCGGAGGTCCAACCTTTTACATATTAGGGTATGGTGCTTTAGCATATGTCGTTGGGTACTATCTATTACCTACCATTTCCCCTATCGGACGCAAACACGGTCTAATGACTCAACCTGATTTGATTGAGCATTTATATGATAGTAAAACCTTAAGCTTATTGACTGCGATCATTGGCGTTGCCTTTTTGCTCCCCTACTTACAATTACAATTAACCGGCCTTGGACTCATTATCGAGACTTGCTCTTATGGACAACTAACTCGAATTCCTGCTATGTTAATTGCTTTCATTTTAGTTGCCTCTTTTGTTTATTTAAGCGGTCTAAAAGGTGTCGCATCCACTGCTGTACTAAAAGATATACTATTAATGATTGCCGTTGTCTTTTTTGGTCTTTACCTCCCTATCCATTACTTTGGTAGTTTAGGTGGCATGTTTGAAGCATTAGAAACGGCGAAACCCGGTTTTCTTGCTTTGCCAGGAGGAACCAAAAACTTTGATGTGAGTTGGGTAATGTCCACTTTAGTAGTAACAAGTCTAGGATTTTACATGTGGCCTCATTTCACTACCAACAGTTTTAGCGCTCGTAATCCTGACGTACTTCGCCATAACGCAATTTACTTACCCTTATATCAGATTTGTTTACTCTTCCCAATGCTAGTGGGTTTTGCAGCGCTTCTACTACTCGAAGCACCTTTAAAGACACCTGATATGGCCTTTATGACCATTGTACAAAAACTTTTTCCTGGTTGGACTTTAGGTCTTGTTGGCGGTGCGGGTGCCTTGGCTTGTATGATTCCTGCTGCCGATTTACTTTTATCTACCTCAATGCTCTTTACACGTAATATTTATAGCAAAACCATTGGAAAAAATACTGACCCGAATAACTTGATCAATGTTGCAAGGATTGCCGTATTAGGACTTACTACTGTCGCTCTTTGTTTAGCTATTTTTCTTCCCAATATGCTCGTTAACTTATTGCTTACTGGTTACTCAGGTGTTACACAATTCTTTCCTATGATCGTGCTCGGGCTTTATTGGAAAAAGTCCACAAGATTAGGAGCATACTCAGGTTTGATCATTGGAGAAATCCTAGTGTTCACCTTAATTCTAGGAAAAATGGACCCTTTGCCCTTCGCTGGTATGAATCTAAATGCAGGTTTTGTGGCTTTGCTTATTAATTCAATTGTTTTTATCCTTATAAGTTTATCTACCTATACTCCTGTAAAAACAAAGAAAGAGGTATCTTTGTAATTCTTTTCAATTGATCTTTTTTCGCAAAGTATATATGATGATAATATAAAAATGAAAAGCACACTAAAACCGTGGAGGGATTTTTTGGATATTAAACAAGCAATCTTGGATAGAAGAAGTATTCGATCGTATCAGGATCGACCAATTCCACGAGAAATGATCGAAGAATTATTAGAACTAGCTATAAAAGCTCCTTCAGGGAAAAATCGTCAACCGTGGAGGTTTGTTATCTTAGAAAGTCAAAAGAAAGATATGTTAGTCACTATCATGACTGACAAAATTCATTCTCGAAAGCAGCAGGGCTTAGATATTGGTAGTTGTGAGACAAGTATAAGTGCCATTCAACAAGCTTCATCAGTGATTTTAGTGTTTAATGCTTTTTCTAATTTTGAAAAGGATTATAATCACTATCGTTTATTAACAGATACCCAATCCATTGGGGCCGCAATTCAAACCATGATCTTAGCTGCACAGGATTTTGGGCTAGGAACGCTTTGGATCTGTGATATTTTTTATTCGGAAGGTGAGATATGTTCCTGGTTAGAACGTAATGATGAACTTATAGCAGCGGTAGATATCGGTTATCCTAATCAATCTCCCTATGCACGTCCTCGAAAATCATGGACAGAAGTCACCGAATGGCTGCGCTAAGAAGAAGAACCGTGAAGGAATGCGAAGACTAGGTCTTTGCATTCCTTCACGGTTCTTCTTCTTTTTCCATAACGTTATACTACAAGCATTTACAAAGTTCGATTAGTCCTGCCTAGCTACCCCAATTTTGGTTTCATGACGCACTTGATCATTAGGCAATTCCCAGTTACTAAGAAGTTTATACTTTTTAGCGTAAGGCTTAAATAGTTCTGAGACCTTTGCTTTGCTGCCATCTTTATGATTATAAATATCGGGTAAACTTGTAAGGTAAATGGACTTATTGCGTTCTTTTAGAAGCAAGGTCTGGTAGGTAACCGTTACAGGTGTTCCCACATCTACCAATTCATATAATTCTTCAACGTCAGCATTGTGCATGCGGATACATCCACCAGAAACAGGATACTGGATATCCCAATCTTTATTGGTACCATGAATTCCATAACCAGGGCTAAATTCCATCCATCGGCTGCCCAGAGGATTATCTGGTCCTGGAGGCACTGGGGTCTTATCGGAAAAACCAGAACCAGGAATCCATGTAGGATTTTCTTCTTTGGAGGATATCTTATAATTACCCACAGGAGTCTTTTCATAAGAGGTCCCCAGGGCAACAGGATATTCTTTGACCAACTTGCCATTATCGTATACCCTTAGCACCAACTCAGGAATGTTAATACGAATTTCAGGCGAAGCCCAAACAGCGGATTGAAAGTAACCAAGTAACAGCGCAACCATCATCAAGATTCTCATTTAATTTCTCCTTTCGGGCAGCACCGATACTACGTAATACCAATCAGATCTGATTTGGTATTACATTCTTACTGCAGGTGGTAACGTCTTCAATGTCCATACGGTACTGTAATCTTTTTATGGTGTAAAAGAATCTGCATGACACACTAGACTTAACATATTTATTCGTCATAAATAAATTCCTTTCCTTGTAGAAATTTTTAACAATTGCGACTTTTCCATATATAACCAAAAACAAATCGAATCCCTTGCTTTTATTCTTGGACCTATTCTTAAAAATTGGCAAAAAAATAAGAATCGTATAGTAATAACGACTCTTATTTTTCAACAAGATCATCTGAATCAGTTATAAAAGATGCTCTCTATCAGCCTTGCTGCTTAAGCAACAATAATCACAGTTGTTCCATACTGGACCATTTTATATAGTTCCGTTAAATCATCATCCTGCAACGCCAGGCAGCCTTCGGTCCAATTGATCTTCCTTTCTGTTAAATCATCTCGTCCCCCATGAATTCCAATCCATCCTCCAAGTGCAGTATCTTGAGGCGGCTGTACCTTTTGCTCATTCGCCAAAATAATCTCCTGATACTGGCTTACGCTAATCAGCTTCTGCTCCATTCCTCTTTGAGCATGGACTGGATCAGGATAACTTAAACCGATCCATTTACGCCCCAGGTAGGGGTCATCATGTAACAGCTCTTTATCGGTGATAAAAAACGTTCCTTCCGGCGTACGATTATCACCTTGCCTCTGTTTGTCACCTTGCGCATTTACACCTGATACGCATAAGAACCTTTTCACAGGCTTCCCTTGATAAAATACGGTCATTGTATTAGCAGATTTCTCTACCAAAACAACCACATCTTGCTGCATTGTGATTTCTTGCCATTGAGGCACAGGAGCTGCTTCAGCTGCCGAAGCCTTCAGCAAGAAGCCACCAAATAGTATTATTGCACTAAAGACAAGTAATACTTGCTTGTTCACTGGTCAATACACCAACTTTGTTATTATTGATTTTCTATCACAATCTTTCCTTCTATATATTGAGGTACAATCGTAAACAAATCGGCACTAAGACAATATTCTACATCATCCATACGACGCAAGTCGTATAATCGTTTGCCATTTCGACTTTGGACAGCAGTCTCAACTAGCGTATCCTTGGCTTGAGCATATAATAGTAAGGCTCCGAGAGCTGAGTCACTCAATGTGACTTCGCATTCCGCTTTAAGCAGCTGAACTAACAATCCTGCACAAAGGGTGTCTTCCAGTGAAAAAAGCCCATCTGTTCCAGCACACACAATTACAATATCTTTACCATATTGCTTTGTCTGCATACAAACAGCTTTCGCATTCACAAATGATCCGATGAATGTACGATATGCCTTTTCTGCTGCCTTTATGGCAATCGTACCATTCGTAGTTGTCATGACAATGTCTCTACCCGTTACTTTCTCCTTACAAAATTCAAAAGGCGAGTTTCCAAACTCATAACCCTCAATCTTTATTGACTGTCGCTCACCTGCAAACAATACTGACCCCATTTTACTAGCCAGAGTCTGTGCATCCTCAATGGATAAGGCGGGAGTAATCGTTTTGCATCCATTCGCAAGAGCAGTGACAATCGTAGTCGTTGCACGGAATATATCTAAAACGATACAAACACTATCAGAAAGATCCAGAGCAGCAGTCTCTTTTGGCAAAAGTATAACATCAATTTTCATTAATTCGTTCTTCTCCTTTGTCTAAACTCCTACAGATGTATAGCAAAAAACCCACGATTTCTTCATAATACCTGTGAATCCTATTTTATCCTTTATGGCTTTATTTATCAACTCACTAGTGTATCACATTATGTATCCAGTGTATTTAGAATTAGAATAAAGGAGTTACATCAAAAATAAATGCCCTGAGGAAACCTCTTACAAATGTTTTGGTTAGTCAAAACCGTAGTGCTTTTTAGCAAATAGTATAAACTCACGAACAGCAAAGGATAGATATCTTCCCTTTTTCCAAACCAAGGCCAATCGCAGCCACGGCTTAGGATCTGAAAATGGTCGGGAGGCAATCACCTTAGTATCCAGACTTCTACATATTTTGCTCGGCAGCAATGCGATACCGAGATTGTCCATTACCATTTGCATCATCCACTCGCGTTGTGAAGTTTCCAAAATAATTTTAGGCTGAAATCCAGCTTGTTTACATGCATCGATGATCATGTCGTGTAAATGATACTCGTTATTGTACAAAATAAATTGTTCATCAATCAGTTTATGATAATCCATAACCTCATATTGGGCAAGCCTATTTGTTGGGTGCATAACTACTTCAAGAGGATCTTCCTCAAACCAAATCTTTTCATAGATTTCATTATCCTCCGCAGGTGTAAATATACCAATATCTAAAAGACCGTCTTGAATTGACGCCTCCACTTTCTTAGGACCAAACTCGTACAGTTGAATATGGATATTAGAATACTCTTTCCTAAAGGAATTGATCATATTCGAAAAAGTCGTAATCGCAGTAATTTGAGGTAAACCAATATAGATTTTCCCTGATTGCATTTTCTTTAATTCTCCGAGCTGAGAAGTGATATTTTGAAAAGATGATACAATTTGTTGTGCTTGCTGTAAAATGATTTCTCCTGCATCCGTCAGCTCCACAGACTTCGTATCACGATAAAATAATACGATGCCAAATTGTGTTTCTAACTCCTTAATGGCCCGACTGATAGACGGTTGAGATATATACATCATCTCTGCCGCTTTACTAAAACTTTTATGACGGGCAACTTCCATAAAACATTCTAAATTTCTTATATCCAAAGTTCTTCCTCCTATTATTTTTGATCCTATTCAATATTTTAGAGATAGAGCTAATTTGTCCTGCAAGAATAAGTCCAGTTTCTTAGTATACTAATTCTGTGAGCACATCATTTGCAGATATTTTAAAAGTACCACAACTAAATCCAGTTGCCATTATAATCGTCATTTATCTTATAAAGAAGGAAGTTTGAATTCTACGTAGAAAGTTTTAATCATCTATATATTTTTTCTTAGGAGTAATTATGGAATATGTTCATTTATCCGCAATTGGTTCCTTGATTGGAACTATTTCTATTGTCCTTGTCTATATCTACCTCTATGCTCTATATCGCGAACACTATATAGGAATATGGGCAATCAGCTGGTTAGTTCTACTCTCTAGATATATACTTTTCGATTCTGGGCTACTAGCTTGGAAACAATCTGTCCTTTTAGTACTCATATATCAATTATCGATTAATATTAGTGCCTTAATGTTTGTATGGGGCACTCACATGTTTGTAAATAAGCCAATAAATAAATGGTGGCTTTACGGTACTGGGATTATTTCCTTCTTAGGCAGTATTTTAAATGCTTTCTTCTCCTCCTTAATCTATAAACTGATAGTCCCTCTCGTTTTTGGGAGTTTGGTGTGCATGTGGATTGGAATTATCTTAATAAGGTTTTCCAATCTTGAGGGAATTGGTCGTTTAATCACTGGATATGCATATATCTTATGGGGTTTCCTTAATTTGTCTATGCCCTTTGTCATTAACATTACATGGTTTCTTCCTTGGGGTTATGCACTGGGTGGGATATTACGCTTATTCATCGCTATTGGTACTTTGATGATATACTTTGAGAAAACTAGAGTAGATTTAATTACCAGGGAAACCCAATATCGTTTATTAGCTGAGAACGCTATCGACGTCATCTACTCCTACAAACTATTACCAGAAAGAAAAGTCGAGTACATCAGCCCCTCTGCCTTGGAAGTCACTGGCTACAACGCTGAAGAATATTATTCAAACGATACATTAATACTAAATTTAATCCATCCTGAAGATCAAGCTCTCCTTAATGATTTTATCAGTAATTTTCCAAGCTCTACTAACATGCCACTCACCTTACGCTTAATTCGAAAAGATAAAGTAGTTTTATGGATCGAACAAAAATGTGTTACAATATTTGATGAAAATGGTCATCTTATAGCATTGCAAGGTATTGTTCGTGATATTACTACGCGAAAAAAATTAGAACAAATGTCCTCCTTGCTTGACAGGATGAATATGGTAGGTAGCATGGCTTCAACTGTCGCACATGAAATTAGAAACCCCATGACTACGGTGCGCGGTTACTTGCAAGTTATGGGTAGAAAACAAGAATATCAAAAGGATAATGACAAATTTAATTTAATGATAGAAGAAATTGATCGCGCGAATTCGATTATCCGAGAATATCTTTCCTTATCCCGAGAGAAGTTAGCTAACTTAAAACAATGCTCTTTGAATAATATTATTGCAGCACTATTCCCTTTAATCCAGGCAGACGCTGCTTCTTCAAAAGTGTCTGTAAATCTTGATATCATCCCAATTCCCGAGATACTACTGGATGAAAATGAAATCCGCCAATTGCTGCTAAATCTGGTACGTAATGGCATTGAAGCAATGCCAGCTGGTGGCAACTTAGATATTTGCACCTTCATGGAAGATAACAAGGTTGTTTTATCTATTAGTGACCAGGGATCGGGAATCCCTTCCCATCTGCTTGATAAGTTAGGCACACCCTTTATCACTACAAAAGACACAGGCACAGGCTTAGGTCTTCCTATCTGTTACCAGATAGCACATAGACATAAGGCCAATATTAAGATCAGTACCAGTCATGAAGGAACTACTTTTTATGTTTATTTCACCTCACAAATCGCATAACAAGATATAAAATTAAGCCTTTTTCATGAGTATTATTCTCCTGAAAAAGGCTTTTTTTACAAATATATATATATTTCTACATTTTTCCCCTAAAATCAACAATCTATTGCAAGGATTAAATCCCTTCTCTCCGTATCCCCTATTAGGGGGTGATAGTTATGAGTATATAAGGTATGCAGTAAATCCTTATTTTAATAACTATAATGAAGGAGAGAAAAATTATGAAAGCGATCAATTCAAACATAAAATCCAATACAACAGAAACCTCAGAAAGTCTTATTAAAATTAGTATAGCAACTACACCAGAAGAAAAAAAAGAAGTTTATCATTTTCGCTATCAAACTTACGTGGAAGAGATGTCCAAACACCTTGAAGATATTGATTATGATCAACAATTACTATGGGATGAACTTGATGAATGGACTATTCTGCTATATGCAAAAATCGATTGCAAGATTATTGCCACTGCACGAGTTAATATTGGAAATATTAAGGACTTTCCAGCAAAAGTAGTGAATATTTTATCTTTAAAAACATTTGAATCCTACTATCCGGAGAATGAAGATCCTAAATTCGCATATGTTACAAAATTAATGGTAGCTCCTTCTTACCGCAGAACACCCATGCTTTATCTGCTCATAGCGCAATGCTATCAAATCTGCTGCAATAATCAGGTACAATTTGCTTTTGGAGGATGCAATTTTCATCTAGTTCGTCTATATGAACAAATGGGATTTCATCACTATGGTAAGAATTTTGTTTACCCTGGATATGGCTTATTGACCCCAATTGTTTTGGTCATCAATGATATTCACCATCTACGGCAGGTGCGCTCTCCACTTTTTCGTATAGCACGTAAAAGAGGAAAAGTTAACACACAATCAGTTGAAAGGTTTCACGAAAAATTTACTAGACATGCTTCCATTGTAAATAGTCAATTAGTTACAGAAGAAGAATTATGGTCTATCTTATGCAAAGTTTTAGAATGTCTACCAACGGAAGCTATATCCCTATTGCGTGAATTGTCAGAAACAGAAGCAAAAAAATTTCTTCACTCTTGTGGCATCGTTGTGCAATGTGATACAGGAGATATCATAACTAATCAAGGTGATATTAGTTACTCTTATAACATACTGCTTTCAGGAAAGTTACAATCATTGACTTTCCTAAACCCTGTTAAAGAATACATCTCTGGACAACACTTCGGTGCAAACGGCTTAACAGAGCACAATAAGAATACAGAAGATATTGCTGCAATTACTCCTACCCAAATCTTAGTATTGTCTGGTATGGCTTTCCCACGATTTTTTCACTCCCAGCCCAATATTGCTCATAAGATTGTACAAACTATGAGAAGTCTAACCAATAAGTTGGTTAATATGTAACAATAATCATCAATATCTATTCTGCCTTGCTTGAAGTAATCAATAATACATAAAGACCGACCAGCTAATTAAAAAAGAGGGGGGAAATAATCTAGAGGATCTTATCCTCAGGCTACTTTCCCCTCTTTTTACTATATCATTTTGATAAAATTTCTATGACGTGCCCTCTATAAATCATTCTAAATGTCTTATGACAAGAACCTTCCTTCTATTAGAATATAGAACTATTATTTACGCAAATTAGGAAATCCTAACCTAAATCAAATTACTAATGCAACTTGTCATCTGTAAATAATCTATTCTACCAAAAAAATCCGTAAGACGTATAATTATCATTTATTACATAAATTGTTAAATTATTGGAGGATGTTCGTTTTTTTTGTAGAAAGAGTACTTTATATGTCTTAAATAACTATTATAGGAGTAATTATGTATAACGTGCATTCATCAGTAATTAGTTCATTGATTGGAACAGTTTCAATCATTCTTATCTACATATATCTGTATGCACTATATCGTGAACGCTTCATGGGCATATGGGCCGCTAGTTGGCTCATCCTTCTCTCACGGTATATCGTTTTCGATTCAGGGATACTCCCTTGGAAAGAGTCTATCTTAGGTCTGACTACATATCAAATGCTGATTATTATCAGTGTTCTGATGTTTGTATGGGGTACTCATATCTTTATAAACAAGCCGCTTAATAAATGGTGGCTATATGGGGCAATCGGCGTCGCCATTGTAAATGCTGCATTGAACATACTATTTTCATCTTTGGCGCATAAATTGCTGCTCCCCATCTATATCTGTTGTTTTATAGGTATATGGGTAGGTTCAATTTTTATACATTATTTGAAACTACAAGGAATTGGTCGCTTAATTACAGGTTATGCTTACATTCTATGGAGTCTTTTCAATTTAATTACGCCTTTTATAATCGATGGCTCATGGTTTCTTCCCTGGGCTTACTCAATTGGCGGAATATTACGCCTAGTCATCGCTCTTGGTACTTTAATGGTATACTTTGAAAAGACCAGAACAGATTTAATAAAGAAAGAAACTCAATATCGCCTATTGGCAGAAAATGCCATTGACATAATCTATTCTTATCAATTACTGCCTGAAAGAAAAATTGAGTATGTAAGTCCCTCTGTTTTGACGATCACGGGTTATGGCCCTGAAGAATATTACACTAATAACCACTTAATCTTAAATCTAATACACCTTGATGATCAATCATCTTTTAACGATTTTATTACTAATCTCCCATACTCTATTGAATTGCCGCTGACTTTGCGACTGGTTCGAAAAGATAAAACGATCTTATGGATTGAACAAAAATGTGTCCCTATTTATGATGAAAAGGGTCGTCTCTCAGCACTACAAGGCATTCTTCGCGATATCAGTTTGCGAAAGAAATTGGAACAAATGTCCTCCTTATTTGATCGGATGAATATGGTAGGCAGCATGGCTGCCACTGTCGCTCATGAAATTAGAAATCCCATGACTACGGTACGAGGTTATTTACAAGTGATGGGTAGAAAGCATGAATACCAAAATGATAAAGAAAAATTCAAATTAATGATCGAGGAAATAGATCGAGCTAATGCTATTATTCGTGAGTACCTCTCCTTATCCCGGGAAAAACTAGCTATTTTAAAACAATGCTCTTTAAACACTATTATTGAAGCATTATTTCCCTTAATCCAGGCAGATGCCACTGCTTCCAAAGTATCTGTAAATCTTGACATTAGTGCAGTTCCCGAATTACTGCTGGATGAAAATGAAATTCGTCAATTGCTGCTAAATCTAGTGCGTAATAGTATTGAAGCAATGCCAGCCGGCGGCAACCTGGATATTCACACCTTCTTAGAAGATCACAATGTTGTTTTATCTATTAGTGATCAGGGCCCGGGAATCCCCTCCCACGTACTTGATAAATTAGGAACACCATTTATTACTACGAAAGATACAGGCACAGGTTTGGGACTTCCCATCTGCTACCAAATAGCCCACAGGCATAATGCCACTATTAAAATCAATACCAGTCATGAAGGAACTACTTTTCATGTTCGTTTCAGTCCACAATTACCATAAAATACTAAAAGCACTAAAAGATTATCCCTTTTTTAGCCGTCAAGCTGACTTCTAAAAAAGGGCTTTTTTATACGCCAAACTTATATATATTTCTACTTCACATGCTATATTCTTACAATTTTTACAAGGAATACATCCTTTCTCTCCGTATCCCTAAGTAAGGGGGTGATAGTTATAAGAGCAATAGTCTTTTATTAGAAAAAGTTCTTGCAACTAACTATTATGAAGGAGAGATAATCATGATAAACAACGATCAAAAAACAATGTCTTGCGCAACAGAAGCTTCGGCAAACTCAGTTAAAATTGGTATCGCAATCACTCCAGAAGAAAAAAAGGAAATTTACCATTTTCGTTACCAAATTTATGTAGAAGAAATGTCTAAACATATTGAGGAGGTAGACTATGTTAATAAGCTACTATACGATGAACTTGATAAATGGGCTTTTCTGCTATATGCAAAAATTGGCTCAGAACTAATTGCCACTGCGCGAATCAATATTGGAATTCTTGCAGACTTTCCACGAAAGGTAATAGAATTTTTGTCTCTGGATACATTTGAAAATTATAGTACTGAAACTGGCAGTCACAAATTTTCCTATTTTTCAAAATTAATGGTTGCTCCCTCTCATCGAAGTTCATCGGTACTTTATCTACTTATGTCAGAATGTTATGAAATTTGCTGCCGTAATCAAACACAATTCGGCTTTTGTCTATGCAACTTTCATTTGCTGCGTCTCTATGAGCAAATGGGCTTTCACTCTTATAGCAATAATTTGGTTTACCCTGGTTACGGTTTAGTAACCCCCATGGTCTTGCTTGCAGATGACATTCAACATTTTCGTATAGTACGTTCTCCCCTTTTGCGTATAGCACGTAAAAAAGGAGTCATAAATACACAAGCTGTTGGATGGTTTTATGAAAAAGTCAAAAAAAATTCTCCAAAGATAAATAGTCAATTAATTACAGAAGAAGAACTATGGTTTATCTTATGCAAAAGCTTGAATTGTCCACCAATGGAAGCCATAACTTTACTAAGTGAATTGTCAGATGTAGAAGCAAAAAAATTCTTACACTCTTGCGGCAGTTATGTTCAGTGCACTCCTGGAGATATTATTATCAGCCAAGGTGACTTTAGTTATTCTTACGACATATTGATTTCTGGAAAACTAAAATCATCAACATTTCATCAACCCAACAAAGAATATTCCTTGCCTGGACAGCACGTTGGTGCAAATGGATTAACTGAGCACAGCAAGCATACAGAAAATATTGCTGCCATTACTTCCACCCAACTATTAGTATTATCTGGCACGGTTTTTCCACGATTCTCGCACTCAAACCCAGAAATCGCCAATAAAATTGTAAAAACCATAAACAGTATAACTAAGAATAAGGTGACCAACATTAAATTAGTTTAAATTCAAATAATTTCTCATTTTAGTTAATATAAGCAACGTCCGTTATACTTGTGCTCTGTAAAAGGTTCAAGTATAACGGATGTGTAATTAATATGCCTGAATAGCAACATTACAGAATATAGCCTACTTTACTCCTAAAAATAAGTCGAAAATGAGTGTATCTACTTTCTTATCTATTCTTAATACATTCAGTCTAAAAAGAGTGAACCACACAAAATAATATAAATTCTATAGTAAATTCAATACAGATGGTAAAAAGATGCTATTATTGCCTAATTTTAGTGAAAAAAAGTATTTGATTTCAAATACTAATCAATGTATTATAGAGAAAGAGAGTTAGCACTCACTTAAAGAGAGTGCTAATAAAAGAAAATGTACATATAAATTTTATAAAAGGAGACTTCTTACATGAGCCAAGAACCAATTAATAAGCAAACCAGAGAATTCCAAGCAGAAACTAAGCAATTATTAGACTTAATGATTCACTCCATTTATACAAATAAGGAGATTTTTTTACGAGAACTGGTCTCTAACGCTTCCGATGCCATTGATAAAATTCGTTTTGAATCCTTAACCAATCATGATCTATTAGAAGGACAATCCGACTTTGAAATTTTCATTGTCCCTGATGAATCGACGCATACTCTAACAATCTCAGACAATGGTATTGGTATGACCTATGACGAAGTAGTCGAAAATATTGGAACCATCGCTAAATCAGGCACTAAATCCTTTCTTGAAAAATTAAAAGAGAAAGAAACAGCTACCGATAATGAATTAATCGGTCAATTTGGCGTTGGCTTTTACTCTGCTTTCATGGTTTCTGACAAAGTTACCCTGATCACTCGTGCTCCTGGACAAGCCAAAGGGGTTAAGTGGCAATCCAGCGGTGATGGAACATACACCATTGAAGAAGTGGAAAAAGAAACACGCGGTACTACCATTATTATCACTCTCAATGATGAATTTACTGCCGCCGACGGCTCCAAAGAAAATTTTTTAGACCGCTACACCATTGAAAATTTGATCAAAAAATACTCAGACTATATCCGCTACCCTATTAAAATGAACTTCATCAAGGAAGAAAAGCCCAAAGATGAAGAAGGTAAGGTAATTGAAGATGCTCCAGCAACACAGACCGTAGAGGTTCGGACCTTGAACTCCATGACGCCTCTATGGACTCGCAATAAGAATGACATTTCGGCAGAAGAGTACCATACCTTCTACAAAAATCTCTTCCACGACTGGGAAGATCCTCTAAAACTAATTCATTCCAAGGCAGAAGGTACTGTAGAATACACAAGTCTATTGTTTATTCCTTCTCGTGCCCCTTTTGATTTATACACTCAAAAATCATCCTCTGGAATCCGCCTTTATTCAAAACAGATTTTCATCATGGACAACTGCCAAGATCTTCTCCCTGAATATCTGCGATTCGTGAAAGGCTTAGTGGATTCTCCCGATTTTTCCCTCAATATATCTCGCGAGCTGCTGCAGCATAGCAAGCAGTTAAAATTAATTGGAAAGAATCTCGAAAAAAGCGTGCTGAAAACCTTAGAAAATCTCCTTGCTAATGAGCGACCTACCTATGAAAAATTCTGGAAAGAATTTGGCAAAGCTCTTAAAGTAGGAGCCTATACAGATTTCCAAAGTCGCGATAAATTAAAAGATTTATTACTATTCTCTTCCTCCCACGCAACGGAAGAATTGACAACCTTACATGATTACATCGAACGTATGTCAGAAAATCAAAAAGTCATCTACTATGCCACAGGTAAAGATCGTGCTTCCGTAGAGCGGTTACCGCAAATGGAACTGCTGAAAGAGAAAGGTATTGAAGTTCTCTATCTGTATGATCAGGTTGATGAGTTTACGATTGATGCATTACAGGAATATAAAGAGAAAAAATTCCAATCCATCAGTCGCGGCGAACTGAACTTGGACGATATCGACTCTCCCGAAGCTAAAAAAGACACAGAAGCTATTTTAAAAGAAAATGAGTCCTTAATCAAAGCAATCAAAGAGCATTTGAAAGGAAAAATAACTGATGTGAAGATTAGTAATCGATTAAAATCCAGTGCTGTTTGTCTTGTTAGTGATGATAATGGCATCAGTCTTTCCATGGAGCAAATTTTATCAGAAATGAATAATACCATGTATAAGGCTAGCCGAATCCTAGAATTAAATCCAAATCATGATGTCTTCACTGTCTTAAAAGATTTACATGAAGCAACCCCTGACTCTGAAGCCTTCAAGGATTATTGCGACCTATTATACGTACAAGCAATGCTTATTGAAGGTCTGCTCCCAGAAGATCCAATCAGCTTTGCTAATAAAGTATCTAACTTAATGGCACGTAAGGATAAGTAAGATAAAAGGGCCGTCTCAAAAAAGGATTTCTCATCCTGCATTGAGCGGCCCTTTTTCTTTAGCAAATCAACCTCGAATACAAATCATTAGAGGATTATGGTATACCCCCATATCTCTTAGGAAATAAATCCGAATGGGTTCGGTTGTGTTGAATATTGCTGTTGTGTTGGAAAAGTTTGTCGCTCAGCTTCTTTTCGTTCTACTTCACGAGCTTTCCGTTCCGCTTCGCGAGCCTCTCGTTCCAGCATTGAATTATAATTGGATGTAGCTATTGACAACATCGTTGTGTTTGCTATTGGAATTGGGCTGGGATAATCACAAAAATCACCGTACCGAATGCTACTCATGACATTCATCGTATAGTTTATGCAAGAGTTTCCAATTCCCCAGTAAGGACCAAAGGTATGGTTGATCCTCGTTGATTCGCAGTACTGCATCAAATTTTCATACTCATCATCGCTAATCTGAAACGTTGTTTTAAACCAAGGTGATGGATATGTCGCGTTGTCATTGGTTTTTACTCTACCAATAGGTGAGCGCATATCTCCATCTTCTGCAGGATGAAAGCCATAACAATATTTTGCCCCTGTAGAATCATCGTTAAGACTGAACCACATATGCCCTGTTATTGAATGCCCTCTAGTACCATCTTCATTATTAGTCGGTGAAGCACTGTTTGCAATATAAATTGTAACTGAATGTGACATATTTACTCCTTACTTTGCTTTTCGACATATTTTTTCTTTAACCGATAAAGAACTGCCATTGCAGGTGCTATTATAACTAACGTAATTAAGCCATTAATAATAGCACTGTCTATATAGTCTATTCCTGTATAGTTTGGACTAGGGTTATAAAGAAATCTCCATGTTTCGCAAGATGCTCTTGTTCCCATCGTACCAATAACAAACCATGCCCAAAAATGACGTACGCAAAGAAAAGTACAGGCAACCAACATGATTGCCAAAATGGATCCCATGCCCAATATACCCAAATCATCGCGCCATCTCAATATTTGATAAGCCTTCCCTATCGGGTCTATCCAGAAAGAGAACGCAATGACAAATCCAATAATCAAAGCATCTTTTGGACAGGCATACCACCGTGTCGTTTTTGTTTCTTGCAAGCGCTTCCCCTCCTTTATGACACCAGTACCTGCACTATTCTTCTGAGTCATCAGAGCCACCGCTTGTCGCTTTCACCAGAGGTATTTGGTCTGCTCTCTGTCTTAAAACTAATGTAAATTCGCCAACACCCGTATTATCAGCATATCTTTCTGAGTAATCAATGATGAAAGCAATAGGTAAATGTATTTTCCTAAAAGTTTGATCAGCAGATATTACCTTAACAATTACATCACGATAAGCATCTGCACTTTGCGCTGGAACTAACGACCAATCAAATAGCTTCAAGGTGTCACTATTACTAGCTCCTATCTCTGTAGAAAGGAGCTTTCCTGTCACCCACAGTGTAGCAGCATGGTCAGTAGATTTAGCTTTTGAATCGTGTGGCGTACTTAGTTGTACATGTACTGAGCTAATCATGTTCTCACTAAAATAAATAGTTTCTTGGCCTTTAATTGTTAATGTAAATCCCATTATGAAACCTCCCTTAACTTTTTTTTAATTACACAAACACCGAAAGATTTGGCATACCCACTTTACTTATTCAATTGCCACCACAATGATTCGGATCACCATTACATTCATCATCCATTTTATATAAAATCGTTGTGTCCCTTCTTATATAAGATAGATTGTAAAATGAAGTGCGACAGTTAAATAACAATAAATAGCTCACAGAGC
>NZ_JAJHJB010000052.1:0-23932 GCF_020819555.1 Pelosinus baikalensis | reverse complement strand
CTCGAACGCGGGACACCCTGATTAAAAGTCAGGTGCTCTACCAACTGAGCTAGTGGATCATCTCGCTCTCACAAGATATGATTATATAGGAATATTCGATTACTGTCAACTTCTTTTTATTGTTAATTTCATCTGCTGCGTCAAATAGATCCTATTTTCGACAAACTATTATTCGATTTTCTGTACTGCCTCAATCCGGCGTATTTCCCAAACAGAACTTTCTTTGTTTTTCAATAAAGTCTTCCACAGCATTATAGCCCGATTTATTGAGTCGGTAATTCATTGCTGCCACTTCAATAATATTAGATAAATTCCGTCCAGGACGGACAGGAATGGTTTTACAAGGCAATCCGACTCCTAAAATCTCATGATGCTCTTCATCAAGACCTAGACGGTCATAAGCCTTAGTTTGATCCCACTCTTCTAACTGAATGACAAGATGAATTTTTTGATTCGGCCTAACAGCACCAATACCAAACAATGCCTTAACATTTAAAATACCAAGTCCTCTAACTTCCATCACATGGCGCAATACTTCTGGCGCCGTACCGGTCAATACATTCTCTTCCGTGCAGGTGACCTCTACGGCATCATCTGCCACCAGACGGTGTCCCCTCTTAATCAAATCCAGTGCAGTTTCACTCTTTCCTATTCCACTTTCTCCAATAATTAAAGTTCCTACACCATGCACATCTACTAGAACAGCATGAAGAGTCGTACTTGGCGCGAGTTTATGCTCTAGATAATTAGTTAGCTGAGCAATAAAACGAGTCGTAGCTAAACGGGTACGAAAAACTGGCAATTGACGGTTTGCCGCCAATTGCAGCCAACGTTCAGGGAGTATGATGTTGCGAGTGATCACTAAACAGGGAAAATGCAGATTAATAAATGACAGCCACCGCTCAGTTGCCAAATTTTCGCTTAAGGTTTCTAGAAATGCCGATTCTGCTGTGCCAATTACTTGAATGCGCTGCTCATCAAAATGCTGCAAATAACCAGCTAAAGCCAGTCCCGGACGATTGATATCAGACACTTCTACTGGAACGTTAAGATTACAATTTTTATCCACGACTGTAAGACAAAAAGAATCAACAATTTCTCTTAACAACAAGGCTGCCATTTATATCACCTACATGCTAATTATTCCTTTGCCATTTTATCCAAAAATCTCATGCATTACAATGGTCTGATCACGACCAGGACCAACCGATACAATGCCAAGCTTAATGTCGGCAACTTCACTTAAACGTTCTAAATAAAGACGTGCATTCAAAGGCAGATCAGCATAGTTACGAACACCAGTGGTATCACTTTGCCAGCCTGGCAGTTCTTCATAGATAGGTTCTACTTCTGCTAATGCTTTTAAACTGGCAGGAAACTCTTCCAATAACTTACCTTTATATTTATAGCCAACACATAACTTCACTGCTTTTAACTCATCTAAAATGTCCAAGCGAGTGATCGCCATATAATCAATACCACTTAATCGGCCAGCATAACCTACTACACTGGCATCTAGCCAACCACAACGGCGAGGGCGGCCAGTAACCGTACCATACTCATGACCTCTATCTCTAATATGATCGCCAACTTCATCAAATAATTCTGTAGGGAACGGACCTTCTCCTACACGAGTCGTATAGGCTTTCACTACGCCAATCACTTTGTCAATTTTAGTAGGTCCAATACCTGCACCTACGCACACTCCACCAGCAATGGGGTTGGATGAAGTAACATATGGATAGGTTCCATGATCCAAATCCAATAAGGTTGCTTGCGCGCCTTCAAATAATACTTTTTCTCCATTTTTTAATGATTTATTTAAAGCTGCCGATGTATCGCAAACATAAGCACGTAATTCATCTGCGTAACCTAAATACTCTTTTCTCACGGTTTCATAGTCAAAGCCGTCTAGACCATATACAGCTTTTAGTAAATGATTTTTAGCCTCTAGATTGCGCTTGAGTTTTTCTGAGAACTCTTCCTCATCCATTAAGTCTACGATACGAATTCCACATCTAGAGTTTTTATCCATATAACATGGACCAATGCCTCTTTTGGTCGTACCAATCTTATGATCACCACGATAGGTTTCTTCTGCTTCATCCAATAAACGATGATATGGCATAATAACATGAGCCCGGTTAG
Source organism: Pelosinus baikalensis (assembly GCF_020819555.1). NCBI lineage: Bacteria > Bacillati > Bacillota > Negativicutes > Selenomonadales > Sporomusaceae > Pelosinus > Pelosinus baikalensis. Next base: position 21,784 of record NZ_JAJHJB010000052.1, on the reverse strand, counting down.
AAATTTTTAAACCTGAGGTATCAATGCCCTGACTCTGCATGCCCTTAATTTCCTTAAGTATGACGCCTGGATCAACTACCACGCCATTACCAACAACGCAAGTCTTGCCTTTATATAAAATTCCTGATGGCAATAGCTGCAATTTAAATTGTTTACCCTCTACTACCACAGTATGACCTGCGTTATTACCACCTTGGTATCGAGCAACAACATCTGCTTTTTCTGCCAAATAATCTACAATCTTTCCTTTTCCTTCATCGCCCCACTGAGTTCCCATTACTACTACTGCTGGCATAATATTCACCCTTCCCATCTTTTTAAAATACTTTTGCCAAAAGTTCTTTTCTCTCTTTTTTAACTTCTGGTATCATTTGACTTTAGAATCTATTTCTACTTATAAACCAAACCTAATGTACCTAACCAGTTATCCACAAACTGTGGATAACTTTGTTAATAAGTTGTTTATAATTAGGCATGCTTATTTTATCCCTAGACCATAAAATTCACTCACCATCTTAGTACTCACTCAATTTTTATTTAAAGTCTAGATTTTTTCCCTCATATAGCATAGCACTTAGCACTAAAAGTGTCAATGTATTTTCGAATGTTTTTCATCTTTGTCCACCCATCGTTCGGATTTTCTTACAAAACTTCTATTTATTTTTAATAGAAGTACTGATTTTTCCGCAAAACATCATAAAAATAGAGGAGATATCATCTACCTCCTCTATCCTGGCAATTTCGACAAATCACTAAACTTCGTAAATTGTTTGTGGAAGAATAATTGAACGGTGTCAACTGGACCATTACGATGTTTGGCAATAATAACTTCCGTAATATTTTTCTGTTCACTATCAGGATTGTAATAGTCATCCCGATAGAGAAAAGCCACAATATCCGCATCCTGTTCTAATGATCCTGATTCTCGAAGATCGCTCAGCATCGGTTTCTTTACTTGTCTGGACTCTACACTACGACTAAGCTGAGACAAGGCGATAACAGGGACATTGATTTCCCTGGCTAAAGCCTTTAGAGAACGGGAGATTTCTGAAATCTCCTGCTGACGATTCTCGCTCCCTTTCCCCTTTCCACTGCCTTGCATAAGCTGCAGATAGTCAATAATAATTAAGCTTAAGTTATGCTCTATCTTTAACCGTCTTGCCTTTGAGCGCATTTCCATTACAGTAATACCTGCTGTATCATCGATAAAAATAGGTGCTGCGGACAATCGGTCTGCCCCGCTGACGAGTTTCGTCCAATCTTTAGCTTCCAGCTCACCAATTCGCAATCGCTGAGAATCAATGGCAGATTCTGCACACAACATACGTTGAACCAACTGCTCTTTGGACATTTCCAGACTGAAGAATGCCACTGCCTTTTTTTCGGCAATTCCAATATGCTGGGCAATATTCAGTACAAAAGCCGTTTTACCCATACTAGGACGAGCTGCAATCAGAATCAGATCAGAGGGCTGCAGACCTGAAGTCAGCTTATCTAAGTCTTTAAATCCAGTGGAAAGGCCAGTAATACTACCTTTTGAAGCATATAGCTGTTCAATTTTATTAAATGCATCAAAGATAATACTCTTAATGGGAGTAAATTCTCCCCCCATTTTTCGACTGGATACAGATAGTATCATTTTTTCAGCGCTATCTAAAATAGTAGCTACTTCTTCACTGCCTTCATACCCCATGCCAGCAATATTGGTAGCAGCATTAATCAATTGACGCAACAGCGCTTTTTCTTCTACGATTCTTGCATGATACAATACATTAGCAGCAGTCGGTACACTGTTCGCCAGGGAGGTTACATAAGCAATCCCGCCCGCTGCTTCCAGTTTGTCTTCTTTGCGCAGAAACTCAATAACAGTAACCATATCCACTGCATCATTTTTATTAAAAAGTTCCAGCATAGCATTATATATTAAGCGATGAGCTTCGCGATAACAATCTTCCGGCCGCAATAACTCAGCAACCTTAGAAATTGCCTCCCGCTCAATCAGCATGGCCCCAAGTACTGCCTGCTCAGCTTCCATATTTTGTGGTGGTATTCTATCTAACAATCAACTTGCCTCCTCCCCATCTTGCTATGCACTTTTTTGCTCTGTATCAGACAATAGAATGGCTAGTGCTTCTTCTACGTTATCTACAGGGCAGATTTCTAAGCCCAAATGCCCTTGGGGAATATCCTTTTCATTTTCTTTCGGAATAATCATAGTCGTAATACCTGCCTGTTTGGCACCATACGCTTTCTCAAAGACACCACCGACAGCCTTCACTTTACCCTGAATGGAAATTTCACCTGTCACTGCAACATCCTGGCGAATGGGACGCTCGGTAATAGCGGAAATAATTGCAGCCAAAATGCCCGTCCCAGCTGAAGGACCATCAATGCGTCCGCCGCCAATAATATTAATGTGAACATCATAGTTGCCTAAATCTTCACCTGTTATCTTTCTGACTACAGCTGCAGCATTAAAGACCGAATCTTTTGCCATACTGCCGGCTGTATCATTAAAACGCAAACGTCCCTTACCCTTTTGTCCTGCTGCAAAGGATACAGCTTCAATTTCTAATACAGAACCAAGATAACCAGCAACACCTAGACCAAATACTTTACCAACTTCACCAATCTTAGCCGCCTTAAGATTTACAAAAGGAGTTAGACGGCTAACCTGTACTACTTTATATACATCATCATGGGTAATGACTACCTTTTCATGATCACTGGACCGATATAAAGCGATACCAAAGGCATCCGATAAGATATTAACAGCCTTACGGCCTTCAATGGTATATTCACTAATCAAAGCAGCTACATCAGATTCTAAAGCTACACCTAATTTGACTGCCGCATTATAAACAATTTCTTCTATATGCTTTGGCGTCAAAGGCTCAAAGTAAATTTCAGCACAGCGCGATCGTATCGCAGGATTAATTTCCGAAGCATCTCTTGTGGTCGCACCAATCAGAATAAAATCCGCGGGCGCACCATCTTCAAAAAGCTTTTTAATGTACTTGGGAACATTCGGGTCAGAAGGATCATAATAGGCGGATTCAAAAGATACCCGCTTGTCTTCTAGTACCTTTAGCAGCTTATTTTGCAGCATTGCATCCATTTCACCAATTTCATCAATAAATAAAATACCACCATGAGCATCTGTAGCTAAGCCTGGTTTCGGTTCCGGCACACCCGTCTCAGCTAAATCTCGCCGCGCTCCTTGGTAAATAGGATCATGAACGGAACCCAAAAGAGGGTTGGTCATCCCTCGGGAATCCCACCGCAATGTGGTTCCATCCACCTCAATAAAAGGAGCCTCTTGTGCAAAGGGCGTAAACTTAAGAGACTTTGCCGCTTCTAATACTAAGCGGGCAGCCGTTGTTTTACCAACCCCCGGCGGACCATAAAGAATCAGATGCTGAGGATAGGGTGATGCCAATTTAGAACGAAGGGCTTCTACCGCTCTTTCTTGCCCTACAATTTCCCCTAATGTTTCTGGACGAGTGATCTCCATAGCTGACTTAGTCAGTTTCTTCTGCTCTAACACTTCCAGCATGGCATATTTTTTTAAAGTTTGAGGATTCTCAACATTATTTTCTTCCTCTTTGAGAACCTGCATCTTTATTTCTCTTACATACTCTTGATGGCGTTCTTCCATCTTATCATTAATCTTCTTTTCTAACCGATCTTCCAGGGACCGACGAGCCATTAAACTAGCTATCTCTTCTTCAATCGCAACTAAAATTTCCGGTACCTCTTGCAATGTAGGTATTTTTTCCATTGTTGGATCTTCAAATACCAGCTTTTGCAAGGCCAATACTCGCTCTCCTGTATTTTCAGAATTCATTAAAGATAAGGCATCCAGTTTTACAGCTTTTAGCACCACTTTATCTGGACCAAAAATACCCGCATACATTTCATATAATGCTGTTGTTTGATGCTTTAGCTGTTCATTGACCCTTGCCCTACTAGGCAACGGTCGTCTAGGAATAAATTTGTTAAAAAAGTTTTTCATATAATAGTCCTTTCTATAATCCCCGTTAGAGGACAGCAAAAGCATACATAACCAATGCTCTTGCTATTTAGCAATAATGTGTACCTGTATCTTAGCACTAATCTCAGGGTGCAGTTTAATGGATACAGGGTATGTACCTAATGCTTTGATCGCATCTTTCAAATCAATTTTGCGTTTGTCCATTTCGATTTTATGTTGAGCATAAAGAGCATCGGCAATATCCTTACTCGCAACAGAGCCAAATAATTTGCCGCCTTCGCCCATTTTCACACCAATAGTTACTTCTACTTTGGACATTTGCGCTGCTAACAGATTGGCTTCATCCAGTGCTCTTTGTTGCTTGCGTTCTTCCGATGCCTTTTGTTGACTTGCCTGATTGACATTTGAAGCAGTCGCAGGAATCGCTAATTTCTGCGCTAATAAATAATTGCGCGCGTAGCCTTCTGAAACCTCTATAATATCGCCTTTTTTGCCTAATTTTTTAACCTCTTGTTGTAGAATTACTTTCATTTTCTGCACTCTCCTCTATATATTTTGCGCTTAGTTCTATCACTTGGCGCTTCACTTCTTCCATAGTGCCTTTTTTAACCTGAGCACCAGCTACCGTCTGATGTCCGCCTCCACCTAGCTCTTCCATGATAACTTGTACGTTGAAAGCTCCGTTGGATCGTGCGCTAACACCAATGCCGCCGTCTTCAAGAAAGAACAATACAAAGCTGATTTGTACTCCTTCTACTCCTAGCAGCATATCAGCAACTTGCGCTGCTACAATTTGTGCATTTTTTATATTATCGGGACAACCTGCTACGACTACGCCACCAGGTAACATGATTGCCTGATTCAAAATTTCAGCCCGTGACTTAACCGTCTCAAAGTCTAAGCGAAACATTTGACGAACTAAAGCAGGATCAGCTCCTGAACGCCTTAAATAGGCTGCAGCATCAAAGGTACGCACTCCACTTTGTACCGAAAACTGCTTCGTATCGACAACAATGCCAGCATACAAGGCCGTTGCATCCATTTTATTAAACTCTAGGTAATCATCAAAGTACATCAATAACTCTGTAACCAGTTCACAAGTAGAAGACGCTGACGGTTCAAGATATACTAATAGCGGATTTGCAATGAATTTTTCAGAGCGGCGATGGTGATCAATAACAACCACTCGATCGACTTTACTTAATAACTCTGGTGCTGCAGATAATTCTGGATGATGAACATCTACTACAAACAGTAAGGTTTGGGGCGTAATCAGCGGCATCGCCTGAGCTGACGTGATAAATAAATCTTGATATTCTTCATAATCGGCCAAGATCTCCTGCAGTTTGCTTAATGAAACCCCTGGCTGGCTAACGACAATGTGTAATTCTTTTCCTAAATGGCGAGCCATAATACCCACGCCAATAGCAGCACCTAAACTGTCAAAATCCTCATTCGTATGACCCATGACCAGAACCCTATCAGCATCATCAATAATTTCCCGCAATGCCTGGGCTACAATCCGTGCCTTAACTCTTGTATTTTTTTCTACCGCTTTAGCTTTACCTCCATAGAATTGGAGTTTACCTCCTACATGAACAGCCACCTGATCGCCGCCTCGGCCTAATGCTAAATCCAGACCTGCTTGGGCTCGTTCTCCCAATATAGCTACAGAATCTTCATCAGCCGCAACTCCCATACTGAGTGTCACGGGAATTTTATTGCCAATATGAATGGCACGTACCCGATCGAGAATGTCAAACTTTTCCTGCAGGCATTTATTTAAGTTCTGACGGTTAAACACCGCAAGATACATGTCCTCTGCATATTTCTTTAATACAGCCTCATTCTCTGCCACCCATTCTGCTAGAAGCTTATTGACTTCTGCGACTACAGACGTTCGCTGACCTTCACTTAATCCTTGCAATACATCATCATAATTATCAATTTGGATGTAAGCCATAACCGGTACAGAATTTACACATTCAGCTCTCACTTTTTCACTGGCTGTAATATCACTAATATAAGCAATTATTAACTCTTCATGATCCATTTTATGAATTACGGGTTCATGAATCACATCATAATATTTATCCTCTGTCGAAAATACTTCCCGACCGGATTTGCCCCATACCTTATCCAAAGGAAATTCGGGACAAATGCCCATAATCGACTCTCCTAGTTCAACTTCATCACCAAACCAGTCGATAAGAACATCATTATGCCAATATAATTTTCCCTCTTTGTCAATGATCATCATAACCAAAGGCAAACTTTTTAACGCATAGGATGCTCCTTCTTCAATGCAGTTACTCATCGTATATAGGTAGCTATCCAACGCCTTTTGCCGCTCTTTGTGGCGTTCGCGCCCATATAAATACAAAGAACATAACAAAATTGCACCTAATACTGCTACATAGGGATTATAAAAAACAATTACCACTAATAAAGCTGTGGCAACAGCAAGATAAATTCTTGTATCAAACCAAAAAGACGGACCTTGCGGCATAAACAACTCCTCCTTGAAGGCTAGTCTCACACATCCAGTTTTTAATCTTTGGATTGAGGCCCTCGCAAACGTCGATAATCCATAACCATATCAATTGCACCCGCTACTATCAAGATCTGCGCAAAAAAACCATTTGTCAATATCAAGAACAGTATAAGTCCTTTAATCATTTTTGACAAATTGTATTTATCGGCAAAGTAGTTAAATAACGCCAAACCTTGCACTAAAATGAGGGTACTCGTGATCACTTGAAGATTCATGCCAACCTGAGTCAACAAGCTAATTTCCCTGCTATTACCCCAATAGATCATCACTAAGGATAATGCAAAAAAGTACACAATGTGATACGGCAAGGACCATTCTTTAAATGCTGGAAAGTTAGGAACATTATGTCCTAGTTTTCTTAATACAGTTTTGGCAATAAGAAAATTTAGCCACGTATCAAGTACCGATGCCATAATAAAACCTGCCGGTAAAATAATCTTCATTAATTCAATCATGGACTGCATAGACTCAGACATCTTAGCCAGTTCCTGCTCTGCCATGCCAAAATCCCGGTATACTTCAATGGCCTGAGCTACAGCATTATTCATTACATCACTTTGCATATTAAGAGGATTCACACCGAGTACTAAGGCACTAATCGCCAATAACGCAGCTTTAGAAACCAAGGAAGCAGCCGTTCCCCACAACATCGTTTTACCAGCACTAAAATTCATACGAAAGGCATAGCCTAACACAATACCAATTAAACCAAATCCAACAACCACACTAAGAGAATGCAGCGGATGCATTAACATGGCAATCATAACACCAGAAACAACCGTTGCCATAATGCTCCACTTATAGCCATGACGAACACCTAATAAAATAATGGGCACGGGCCACATTAAATTAACAAAAGGTCCAATCAGAGGAAGATAAGCACTAATCAAGGCAAATAGTATGGCAATCCCTGATAATATTCCACCCTCTACCATAGGCCTGAGCCGTGTCTGTCTCATTCATTCACCCCTTTTGGCGGAGATGACGCTGGAACTCACTAGAGTCACCAAACCATTTCTCCACTTCTCGTTCTTTTTTTATATCTTGTTCTACTTGCATTAAAACCGACTTATCTAATGATTCAAAGCTAATCCCTAGTCGTCTTCCTAAAATATAGCAAGAAACGACTACGGCAGCCAATCCTTCACTAATCGCCTGTTCACTATTCTTTGCCATGGCTTGGTATAGTTGACCAATATGGGTGATCAACTCCGCCTTTAGCCACTCTATCAAACGCATTTTGCGTAAAATATCCGACTCATTCGAAAACAAAACAGCCACTCCCCCCCTTTTTACTATATCTGATATAGTATTCGCAAATCAATAGTCTGTTTCCTGCTTTATCATAAAGTATATCCCAGATAAGAAGATACGATGACCCATTCTTAGCAGAATAAAATAAAAGAGAGGTTAAGTAACCTCTCTTTTGTTTTATTCTGCTGTGAATGGCAACAATGCAACAATACGTGCACGTTTAATCGCCAAAGTAACACTACGTTGATGTTTTGCGCAGTTACCAGAAATACGGCGAGGCAATATTTTGCCGCGTTCCGTAGTGTAACGACGGATTTTACCAACTTCTTTATAATCGATCGTTTCTACTTTATCCACGCAGAAACTGCAAATCTTTTTCTTAGGTTTTCTTCCTCTTTCACGTTTCACCGATAATACCTCCCTTTAAAATGGAATCTCTTCTTCAGGGAAGACCTCTGTACCAAAGGAGCTGACATCATATCCGGATGATTTTGCAGGACTAGCAGCAGTACTGCCACCGCTTACAGCTTGCTTCGTATCCAAAAATTCAACATTTTGGGCTACTACATCAGCTGCACGCCGTTTTTGTCCATCTTTCTCATAATCACGAATTTGCAAACGTCCTTCAACTAGTACACGACGACCCTTGGTAAGATTGTTGCCACAAACTTCGGCCAGCTTATCCCATACTACTACAGGAATAAAATCAGCTCGCTTATTCTCACCATAACCGGTATCAACTGCTACACTGAAAGATGCTACTGCCTTACCAGTCTGTGTATATCGAACTTCCGGATCACGAGTCAAACGACCGACTATTATAACCTTATTCATGGTTTAATTCCCCCTGGTCTATTCGTCTACTTTAATAATCATAAATTTCAAAATATCTTCAGTAATCTTCATTATACGATCAAGCTCAAGAATGGTCGCTGGTACAGCTGTAAAGGTAGTCAGGCAGTAAAAACCTTCAGTAAAGTCTTTTACTACATAAGCCAAACGCTTTTTGCCCCAACGGTCAATTTTTTCTACTTGACCACCGTTGTTATTAATCAGGTTTTCAAATTTGGTAATTACCGCATTTGTCGCTTCTTCTTCCAACGGTTTAACAATAAACATGACTTCGTACTTTCTCACGAAATCACCTCCTCCTGTGGACTAATGGCTCCCTAGTGGGAGCAGGGAAGGTTTGTAAACATTTATAAACATTTTCTCAAACCTCTCTAGGCTACCCTAGACTGACATATTATATCACTAATAGTAATACAAATGCAACTATATATATTGAAAGAAATATTATACATTAAATCTAAAGTACGTAACATCCCCATCTTGCATAACGTACTCTTTACCTTCCAAACGAACCAATCCCTTTTCACGAGCCGCATTGGAGCTGCCTGTCAGTACAAGATCATTATAGGAGACAATTTCTGCACGAATAAAGCCACGCTCAATATCAGAGTGAATCTTGCCTCCGGCCTGAGGTGCTTTTGTCCCTTTTTTTATCGTCCAGGCACGTACTTCCTGCTCACCAGCCGTTAAGAACGTCACTAAGCCTAAAAGCTTGTATGAAGCCTTGATCAGCTTATCCAATCCAGATTCTGACAATCCAAGTTCTGCTAAAAATTCCTTCGCGTCCTCCGCTGGCAGTTCTGCGATCTCTGACTCAACTTTGGCCGATACTGCAATAACTTCTGCACCCTCTTCTACGGCGTACTTTTTCACAATTTTAACATACTCATTATCCTCTGCATTGGCTACTTCTTCTTCACTGACATTGGCAATAAACAATACTGGTTTTAACGTCATCAAGTTTAGGTCACCAATGAGTCCGGCTTCATCCTCTGTCATATTGGCGCGCCGTGCAGGCAATGCTTGCTCTAAAAGCTCTTTAATTTTTACCAGTACCGCCATTTCATTCGGTGCTTTCTTATCGCCAGTTTTAATGAGCTTCTGCACACGCTCCATACGCTTTTCCAATGTGTCTAAATCAGCTAAGCATAATTCAGTATTAATGATCTCAATATCCCGCAAAGGATTTAAGGCTCCCTCAACGTGAGTGATATTTTCATCTTCAAAACAGCGTACCACTTGAGCAACAGCATCTACTTGGCGAATATGAGCTAAAAACTTATTGCCTAAGCCTTCTCCTTTAGACGCACCTTTCACCAATCCAGCAATATCAACAAAACGCATTGCGGTCGGGATACAGCGTTTTGTTTTATACATTTCCACCAAATGCGGTAAGCGCTCATCCGGAACATCTACGACACCCACATTTGGCTCTATTGTGCAAAAAGGATAATTAGCAGCCTCTGCACCTGCTTTTGTAATCGCATTAAACAATGTACTTTTACCTACATTTGGTAAACCAACAATACCCACTTCTAAATTTGTACTCATTCATCTATTCCACCTTACTTACAATTTCTTTTTAGCATGTCTTATTGTAGATGATTCTTCCCCTGTTTTCAAGCAGGCACTTCACTCTTCTCCATGTTCACGACGATAAGCAATGGCATTCTTCAATCTTGCCGTACCTAATAACAACATAATAGAGCCGATGATAACACCCACTGTTAGATTGATTTTATTACCAAAATCTGTTCCCATTGCAATGAGCACAATTCCCGTCACCAAGGTCATGCCTCCTACAATAAACTGATACTTCACATTTATCCCTCCTCTTGCGTACCTTTGTGTGTTACGATTTCTTTTACACCTTTTTCAAACTTTACGCGTGGCACCAGGACAAAACGCCCACACCCTTGGCATTTTAAACCAAAATCAATCCCTGTCCGCGTAATTTCCCACAAAGCAGTTCCACAAGGATGGTTCTTCTTCATTCTCACAATATCACCAATTTGATAACGTACCATTATCTAACACCTTCTTGCCTTTTACTATTATCCATCACAGGATGGGGAATATTCGCTTCATTAAATAAACGTGTTACTGTGTAACGAAGAGCATTTTCCACTTTTCCTTGCTGTAAAGGCATAGTCTTCGCTACAATACGTACCATTAGCATCTGAGCACCAAGGTCAACTACACCTAATACTTTCGGTCCCTCTAAGACCTCTTCCATCTCCTTGCCTACACAAATACAAGCCTCTTCTAATAATAGAAGTACCTTATCCAAATCAGCCTCATAAGCAACAGGTATATTGACTATAGCTTGCATATGGCCTCTTGTATAATTACTAATCCTAGATATTGCACCATGGGGAATAATGTGCAGCACACCATTGCCATCTCGCAATTTAGTCACGCGCAAACCAATGTCTTCCACAGTACCTGCCATATCACCACTGACAATGTAATCCCCGACAGCAAACTGATTTTCCAATACAATGAAAAAACCAGTTACAAAATCGCGGATCAAACTCTGAGAGCCAACACCAAGAGCCAATCCTATAATACCAGCTCCGGCCACTAGAGAGGTGGTATCAATATGGAATTCTTGCAGCACCAGGAGGATTGTAATAAAATAAATAAAATACCGAATAATGCTTTGCAGCATTCCCCCCAGTGTTCTAGCACGTCTTTCGTCAAAAGAAAAGGCACTAATGCCAACTTTAGGGATAAACATTTTATTCACCATGAGGGAGAATAGACGCAATATAAGCATTGATCCTAACAAAATAGCTAAAAGACGTACTATTTTATTACCCGCTGCTAATAAAAATTCCGGTGTGAGCAACATGGTCATAGTTCAGTTCCTTTCACAATCATCATTATTTTACTTTTCATGATCATATTGTTTCCAGCTTTCTATAATTGCATATATATTATACATTATTATGAGAAAATCCTTCTACTTAAGTCTTTCTTAATAAAGAAGAGCAAACGCACTGCCTCTGGCATATAATGTTGCACCAACGCTAAAGTGAGGCGACTATCATGTCAGATACCAATCAAAATCCTCAACCTATTATTGACCTGATATTGGCTGATATAAACGCAGTTATTCCTAATCTTTCTTCGTTAGTAGCTTCATATCGCCTGCTTGTGGGTGCCTCTGAAGAAATTCATCGTACACCAGAAATTTGTCCTGAAGTCTTCGAGCGGGCAGTAAGGCGTGCTGATAACGCTGGAACGTTGATCGATGTCTTCCTTGAATTACTCTGCTGCAAAGTAGCTTTTAGCAGCGATTTTTTAAAGATTTCTTGTGCGCCAGTGGATTTATTTCGGTTATTAGCCAATAAGTCCCCTACAACAGATGTTCCTTTTCACACAGCCGAGCAGGTCGTTGAGATGGAGGCCTTACGGCGTGTCCTAGAGTGCTGTCACCATAAAGGCTCTTGCCTTCCAGACAAGGAAGTGCTCTGCCCCAGACCTAAGGGAGCTCCTGAGCCACCTGCCCCAGCGCCGTCGTCAAACTCAGATATCCAAGAAGTAGAAGCTGTCGCCCTGCAACAATTAGTCAATACATTTGGTGCACGAACCAATGAAGCAGTATCCCCGGAAACTCCATCTGCTTCCTCAGCAAATCCTGCTCCTTCAGAAATCAAAGAGGCCTCCACCGATAATGGTAACTCTGAAGAATTTGACAATGAACATGAAAGTCGTGTCCGCTGCAAACATTTATATACGTTTCATAATAAAAAAAGTAGTTCAAAGGAAATTGACAAAAAAAAATAGGCAAGAATCAAATGATTCTTGCTTATTTTTCTATTCATCAAGAGGACATGCCCCTAGTTCTTCGAGATGATCACATGGCTCTAGGTGAATGACGACATCACAAGAACCTAGCTTTTGCTTTATTTCCTCTTCAATTTGATCACAGATATCATGAGCCTTATTCAAATGCATATCTTTGTATAAAATAAGATGCATATCAATTAAACGCCAACTGCCGGAACGCCGAGTGCGGAGCTGATGAAAGGAAATGATCTCTTTGTGACTCTTAATGATGTCAATGATCATCTGTTCTTCATGTGCCGGCAAACTAATATCCGTTAACTCATATAAACTCTTCTTTGTCATGCCATAACCAGCTTTAAACACAATACCAGCTACAATGATTGCAATCACAGGATCAAGCCAGGCAAGACCAGTTACATGAATAATCACCAATCCTACTAACACCCCAACAGAAGTCCAGATATCCGCCCGCAGATGCAAACCATCTGCCTCTAAGGCATGAGAACCAGTCTGTTTAGCCACCTTAAATAATCTTTCTGATACCCAGTAATTAATAGCAATTGAAATGATCATAAGCGCAATACCATATTCTAAAAAACCTGGAACCGTAGCCGAATTCATTTTACTCCCGGCTTCATATACAATCCATACTGCTGCCCCGATAATCAATATCGCTTCGATAGCACCTGATAAATTTTCAAATTTTCCATGACCATAGGCATGATTGTCATCAGGAGGGGTATCTGCTTTGCGGACCGCATAAAAAGCAATCAAAGATGCAAGTAGATCAAAGCCAGAATGAGCAGCTTCTGAAATAATACTGACGGCCCCAGTATAAAATCCCACGATCAATTTCAATACAACCAAAACCGTATTAGAAATAACGGACAGCCTAGCAGTACGCTCCTTTAAATTACTATCCACATATCCCAATCATACTACCTCCTACCTTTTGCTTAGCAGCTCTATTCTTTGTTATAACCTTCAATAGCCTACACTATTCATATGAACTATAAAAGGTACCAATACCAGCTCATTTTAAGCAGATACTACAGCCCATAAACGAATCATGCTCCTATAGGATGACATAACAAAAAGGCCTGCAGGCCCTCTAAGGTCCCGCAGGCTTTAATACATACCTGCTGCTTTCCGCCCGGCTGCGCCATGATGACCGCCTGTTCCTAGCATTATATTATATATAGTACCACATTTGGAATCTGCTTGTAAATATCTTTTAGGGATTGATTACTAAAACATGACAGGCAAGCTTAGTTCATGATTTAATATGTACCACGTGGCTAATGGGGTATCCTTTAGCTGCAAGGGCCTTTTCTAATTCTTCCGTATCAATAATATCGGCCCGTATAATCATCTCAATTTTTCCATCGGGTAAGGCATAACTAACCATACTGGTAATATTGATATTCATTGCCAAAAATACCTCTGAAATTTCATGAAGCAATCCAATTTTATCTGTCACATCAAGGGTCAGACGAGTTTTCCCATCCACTAGACCCATAATATCAACAAAACTTTTAAAAATATCCGTTTCCGTAATGATGCCGGCGACTGCTCCTTGCTCATCTACTACTACCAAACCGCCAATGCGGTGGTTGTACATTAGAATTGCGGCTTCTTCAACTGTAGCACCCGTATTAATGCTAATCACTTCTTTTTGCATGATATCCTTAATTTTCATCTTCGCCAATAAGTAGTTAAGTTCAAAAATAGAAAGAGCAGTTGCTGGCGATGCCGATACCGCACGAAGATCTCTGTCAGTTACAATACCAACTAATTTTCCACCCTCAACCACTGGAAGACGGCGAAATTTATTATTACGCATAATCTCCGATGCATCGGCAATTGTTGTATTCGAACTGATTGTAATTGGGTTAGCTGTCATCCTGCTTTCTACAAACATTTTCATCATCTCCATTGATTTTTATTAAAGAAAACGCACTAAAGATTTTTTCCATGTCAGAAATTATGAATAATACAATTTAGGAATTCACCTTTTGTCTTTCATAACACTCTGCCACTACTATCTTTAGTGCGTCTTATCGATTAACCACCCAAATAGGCCTTACGTATTTCTTCACTTGCGGCCAACTCTTTCGCATCGCCGGAAAGGGTGATGCGTCCTGTTTCCAGTACATAGGCTCTATGGGCAATGGATAATGCCATATGAGCATTTTGTTCCACCAGCAAAACCGTGGTTCCGCTAGCATTAATTTCTTTAATAATAGAAAAAATTTCTTTTACCAGCAATGGTGCAAGACCCATAGATGGCTCATCTAAGAGCAATAGCCGTGGGCGACTCATTAAGGCACGCCCCATAGCCAACATCTGCTGCTCACCACCTGACAACGTACCAGCTAATTGACTGCGCCTTTCTGCCAAGCGAGGGAACTTTACAAAGACATTCTCCATATCTTCCTGAATCCCTTTTTTGTCATTACGGATATAAGCACCTAACTCTAGATTTTCTAGAACAGACATATTTGCAAAAACCCTTCGCCCTTCCGGTACTTGAGAAATGCCAAGCTTTACAATGTCTTGAGCAACTACACCAGCAATGCTTTTTCCTTCAAAATTAATTTGACCTGCTTTCGGTTTTAGCAATCCAGAAATCGTACGTAAAATAGTACTTTTACCAGCACCATTCGCACCAATCAAGGTAACAATTTCCCCTTCATTCACCTCTGCGCTAATACCCTTTAAGGCATGTATCGCACCATAATATACATCAATATTCTCGATTTTTAACATTATTCAACCTCCTCTCCGAGGTAGGCCTCAATAACCCGTGGGTTATTCTTGATTTCCTCAGGTGTTCCTTGAGCGATTATACTACCATATTCTAATACATAAATACGTTCACACACATTCATAACCAATTGCATGTCATGTTCTATTAATAAAATAGTTAAATCAAATTCTTCTTTTATCCATTTTATCATTTGCATTAGCTGCTGAGTTTCCTGAGGATTCATGCCAGCCGCAGGTTCATCTAATAATAATAATTTAGGCTGAGCCGCCAAAGCTCTGGCAATTTCCAAACGCCGTTGCTCACCATAAGGTAAGTTTTTAGCGATTTCATCTTTTTTATCGCTTAATTTAAAAATTTCTAATAGCTTGATCGCTCTTTCTTCAATCTCTTTTTCTTCTTGATGGTATCTGCCTATACGCAATACAGATTCTAATATTCCGTATTTTACATGAAAATGATAAGCGATCTTAACATTATCTAAAACGGATAGTTCAGAAAAGAGGCGAATATTTTGGAAGGTTCTGGCTACCCCTTTTTGAGTAATCTGAAAAGGTTTGAGTCCAACAATACTTTTACCATCAAAATCTATTTCGCCAGTTGTTGGTTGATATACACCCGTCAGTAAGTTAAAAGCGGTTGTCTTGCCAGCTCCATTAGGACCAATCAATCCAATTAACTCACCTTTGCCAATATCGATGGAAAAATCGGATACGGCCTTAAGTCCGCCAAATACTTTGGAAAGTTTAGTTGCCTTGAGTATTGCCACGCTTATTACCTCCCATCAAACGGCCAAAGATTTTAAGACTGATTTCCTTATTGCCAAATAATCCTTGCGGCCGATACAACATTAATATGATCAGCATTAATGAGTAAATAATCATACGCCACTCAGGATAGCTAGCTAACGCTGCAGAAACAAAAGTCAGTAATATAGCTGCCGTAATCGATCCACTAATACTGCCTAGACCACCCAATACTACAATCGTCAAAATATCAAAGGACTTCATAAAAGTAAAGGACGCGGGGTGAGCGATATAAAAATAATGGGAGAATAAGGTTCCTGCAATACCAGCAAAAGCAGCACCAATCGTGAAAGCCATTACTTTATATTTCGTAGTATCAATTCCCATTGCCTCAGCTGCAATTTGATTCTCTCGAATCGAAATACACGCTCGGCCATGGGTAGAATTAATGAAATTTCTAATAAAGAATACAGTAAAAACGGTAGCGAAGAATACCCACGTGAAGTTACTATAACGAGGAATGCCCATAAAACCAGATGCGCCGCCTACATAAGGAATATTCAGAATGGTAATTCTGATGATTTCTCCTAAGCCTAAGGTCGCAATGGCTAGATAATCACCATCTAAACGCAATGTTGGTAAACCAATTACAAATCCTAAGAAACCAGCCGCTGCTGCTCCACCTAAAATAGCAACAATAAAGGGCAATTGCAATTTAACAGTGAGTACAGCACCAAGATAAGCTCCCACAGCCATAAATCCTGCATGACCGATAGAAAACTGACCTGTAAAACCATTAATTAGATTTAAGCTTACCGCCAAAATCACATTAATACAGATTAAAATTAAATTTAGCTCCCAAAACGGTCCAATAACATCTAACATAATTAAGCTTTGCACAACAGCATACAATGCTATACATGCCACTAACGACAGCAATTCCTTCTTATTCTTTCCCATTATTATTTGCCACCTACACTTTCTCACGAACGTTTTTACCCAATAAGCCAGAAGGCTTAAACAGTAAAATAATAATTAAAATGGCAAACGCTGCAGCATCACGGAAAGTGGAAGAAATAAAGCCACTTACCATAGCTTCAATAACGCCCATTATAATACCACCAAGCATCGCCCCTGGAATCACTCCAATGCCACCCAAAACAGCAGCTACGAATGCTTTAAGACCTGGCATAATACCCATTAAAGGATCAATTGAATTATAATATACACCGACTAGCATGCCTGCTGCGGCTGCTAATGCAGAACCAATCGCAAAGGTCATGGAGATAACACGGTCAACATCAATACCCATTAATCGAGCCGCATCGGTATCAAAAGATACAGCACGCATCGCTTTACCGATTTTGGTACGTTGTACAACAAAGGTTAAAATAACCATTAGCACTACGGATATTGCCAATATAATTACCTGCTGACTATTCACTACAATATTGCCAAAGGTATAAACTTGAGATTCGAATAGAGCTGGAAACGTTCTCGGCTGTGGTGTAACAAGAAGCATCCCGCCATATTCTAATAATAAAGATACACCAATTGCAGTAATTAATATCGCAATTCTAGGTGCTTTTCGCAATGGGCGGTAGGCCAATCTTTCAATTGTCATCCCAACTATGGCAGCCACTACCATGGATACAATTAGCGCTGGGAAAAAAGAAAGTTTGAGCGTCGTTGTAGCAAAAAATGCTACATAAGCGCCTACCATATAAATATCACCATGCGCAAAATTAATCAACTTAATAATTCCATACACCATTGTGTAACCTAAAGCAATAAGTGCATAAATGCTGCCAAGAGATATACCATTTATTAATTGCTGTAAAAATTGCTGAGTAATTGAAAAATCCATGATTTCGCCTCCTACATTTCTTTTATTTTCAAGGGGTAAAGCGATGCCTTTTCCCTATATTTTTCACACTGAAGAAACAACTGCAATAAAGTCTAATAGAGTCTATTTCAAAATTCCCATCTACCTTTATTGTCCCTGTGCGTTTTCACTAAACATACGTCTTTGTACGTCTCGCTCAAATGCTCGTAAGGACTAGCATCTGGATATTTTAAAACAGCCTCTCAACAGGTTATATGTGCTTTTTAATCCCACTTTAGAATCCCTCGTAACCCCTCTTAGAATTATATGCCTATCTTTTCTCTGTGGATATTCTCCTATAATATATACGTAATTATAGATACATTGTCTTCTAGTGTCAATACTTTTATCTTTTAATTTGTCGGTTAATCTCTTCCAAAAATACAAACACGCATTTACACCATACTTTTATATAGTTTTTCATGTTAAAATCGTACCACTTTATACTTATGCAATACTTATGCAATAATCATGCCATTTATGTTCTATTATCAATACTTTTGCGGCCTTTATTCCCCGTAAGCTTTATTCCATACGTTCTAGCAAGTAAGCCAATTTTTTTTAAAAAAACATATCAACTTCTAAAAAGCTCTTAGTGTTCATCAATTTTATCCTTATGGGTGGCTTTTTTCGTCTGTAATTTGACATATTCGTCAACTCATTGACAGTGTCACTCCATACCGCTACTTTATATCTAAGCAATGTTTCCCTTTCTTTCACTTGCTAAAAAACCACAAAAGCACAATGCCACACCAGTAGCATTGTGCTTTTGTGGTTAATAATAATAAAATTTATACTCTTTATTTCAGCAAGGGTAGCTCTGGACTCAATCTTATGAATGTCAATATGCTGACGCTTATCGATCTACATAAACAATTAAGGATTTATTTTTTCTTTAAAAGTTTGCTTGCCATCCTTCATTTCAATAATAACAGCACTTTTTACTGCATCATGAGTTTCATTCAACGTAATTAAACCTGATACAGCATTATAGTCTTTTGTCTTAGCCAACTCATCTTTGATCTTCACCGTATCAACACCATTGGCACGCTTAATGGACTCAATGACCATCATCGTCGCATCATAAGCTAATGCAGCAAAGGCATCTGGAGTTTCTTTATATTCTGCTTTATATGCATCAACAAAAGTCTTAATTGCTGGACTATTGTCATCTGGTGAGTAATGATTTGCAAAGAACGTATTATTCAGCGCTTGCGCTCCAGCGATTTCTGGAAGCTTCGCAGAATCCCAGCCATCACCACCGAGAAGCGGCATAGCTAAACCAATTTCTCGAGCCTGTTTCGCAATCATACCAACTTCTTGATAATAACCTGGTACAAAGACGACATCCACATTCGCAGCTTTAATTTTCGTTAATGTAGCTTTAAAATCCGTATCTTTTGCCAGATACGCTTCTTCTACTGCAATTGTACCGCCATTCTTAATAAAGGTTTCTTTAAAGAACTGCCCTAAGCCCTTAGCATAGTCACTGGAGTTATCAATGTAAATTGCTGCAGTCTTAGCTTTTAAGGTTTTCGTAGCAAAGTTTGCCATTACTGAACCTTGGAAAGGATCAATAAATGCTGCTCTGAATAAATAGTCCCGAACCTTATTAGTTGTAGGATCTACTGTCACTTTAGGATTGGATGCTGTTGGACTAATTGCTAAGACTTTATTATCGTTATTGACTTGCGCACCAGCAATCACGCTGGAAGAAGCAATTGGAGCAATAACGGCTACTACCTTATCCTGGGTAATTAATTTCTGCATAGCATTTGCAGCTTCTGCAGCTTCGCTCTTATTATCTGCAACTACTAAACTTAACTGTTTACCTAGAACACCACCATTAGCGTTTACTTGTTTAATTGCTAAATTTGCACCATTGCTTGCAGATTTACCAAAAGTCGCATTGCCACCAGTCATTTCTAGGTTGGCACCAAGTTTAATTACATTACTATCTTGTTTACCGCTGCACCCTGTTGCCATTAAGCCCAGCATAGCAACAGCAATAAAGGTACTGATCCACTTACTTGTTTTTTTCATAAACACTGATTCTCCTTTTAAATAATATGTATTTTCTCCATTTTAAAAAGTCCGTATCCACTGTTCGAAATACACCTTAGTCCTCCCCAGGCGAATATTCGTACTTGTCACATGCTGTATTATAGACATATTGCGCTTTGCTGTCAATACTCACAAAAAGGACATTAGACAATTTGTCCTTGTGTAATAGACATTTGCGATTTTTTTTTATAGATAATACTAAAATCGAATTATTTCTTCTCTTCTTGTGATAATAAGGTCTTGTAATTCTCACTATTTATCCAGTTTTAAACACCTGGCACATCTTTAAAAATACAGGTGACTATTCTAAATCAATCCATAAATGTATAAAACTTGGCTAATGCCAAGTTTTTTACATTTATGGATTGATTTTTTCTTTGAAGGTTTGCTTGCCATCTTTCATTTCGATAACAACACCGCTTTTGACCGGGTCATGATTTGCATCTAGAGTAATGACTCCTGTAACGACTTGTAAATCTTTTGTTTTTTCTAATGCATCCCTAATTTTATCAGGTTCCGTGCTATTTGCCCGTTTAATCGCGTCAATAACCATCAAACCAGCATCATAACCTAATGCTGCTAAAGCATTTGGCTCTTGGCCATACTCTTTTTTATAGGCTTCTACGAATTTTACAATACGAGGGTCTGTATCTTGAGAAGAGTAGTGATTACTAAAGAAAGTATTATTCATCGCCTCTGCCCCTGCAACTTCCACAACCTTAGGATCATCCCAGCCATCTGTACCAATAAGAGGTATGGTAATTCCTAACTCACGAGCTTGTTTTGCTATTTTACCTACTTCTTCATAATATGCAGGGATAAAGATAGTATCTGCATTCATTACTTTTATCTTCGTTAACGTAGACTTAAAATCTTGGTCTTTTTGCAAGAAAGCTTCCTTGCCTACGACTACACCACCATTTTTAACAAACTGAGCCTCAAAAGATTCGGCCAGCCCCTTGGAATAATCCGAACTATTATCAATATAAATCACAGCTGTTTTTGCCTTTAATGATTTGCTAGCAAAGTTAGCCATTACAGTTCCTTGGAATGGATCAATAAAGCAGCTGCGGAAGGCATAAGGTCTTACTTTACCATTATCCACAGTAATCTTCGAATTCGTACCTGTGGCTGTAATGACAGGAATTTTATTATCTTGTGATACCTGCAGGGTTGCTAATACATTAGAGCTAGCAACAGGTCCCATAACAAGAGGAACTTTGTCTTGGGTAATCAGTTTTGTGATTGCATTGGTAGCCTCAGAAGGTTCTGATTTATTATCGGCCAATATTAACTTTATTTGCTTACCAAGAACACCGCCTGATGTATTGGCTTCTTTAAAAGCTAGCTGAATGCCATTTGCTGTCATCTTACCAAAGTTAGCAACTCCACCAGTTAACTCAAAATTTCCGCCAATTTTTATTTCTTTGGAATCATTCGTAGATGGAGTTGAACTACATCCTGCCAACATGAAACCGGACATGGTTACCGTAAGCAATAAACCAATGAAAGAGAACCCTTTCTTTGACATCATTATTCCTCCCATATTCCAACTGTATATAACCCAAGGGCACCTACATGAAATACTATTTGAATTTCTTTCAAAATATAATCTGTAACTTTTACCTGCCTCCTTATTATTTATGTTACACTTTACATTTTTATTAATATATTCTGTAAATAAGTACTCTGACAGAATATATTTGTGTATGTATGATATTATATTTATTCCTAACTTTACTGTCAATACTTTTTTATTAGGACTTATGTTTAAAAATAGTCTTTTTAAATAACAGTTCAAGAAAGTGTGTTTTCCACCCATAAACAAACAAAAATGGACTCGGCTTAAGCCGAGTCCATTTTTGTTTGTTTA
>NZ_JAJHJB010000051.1:0-24065 GCF_020819555.1 Pelosinus baikalensis | reverse complement strand
AATTATCTCACGAATTATTCTTCGATTCTATCCACTGTCTTGTTTGACGGTTACTGTATTACGTAAAAATACATTGAAATGTATTGTAGTACAACAAAAAAGGCAGTAACCGAAGTTACCACCAAGTTCATGATACAATTACTATAACACTAATATAAAAGAAAAACTTTATGAAATATTTGGAGTAGAAAGAAAGTTAACGACATGTCGGCTGTACCCGTATTTGGTTAGCAATCATTATAAAATATACATATAACTCCGCACACATTTTTGATGTAGCAAACTATATGTATCTTATAGAGACTTAAAATTTAACTGTGCAGTTACTTTTACAGGTTTTATTACCTTGACAAATAATAATTGTAACATTTTTTTAGATATGTCATATAGAATACACGAAAATATGCACACTACTATAACGAAGGTTATATTTCCCACCCAATTGGCTCTTATTACATTTATATTAATATGAAGAATGTGAAAACTTAATGAACCTAATATATCAATAACCAAAATATGAAGAAAGTATATTGGCATAGAATAGCTACTAATTTTTTCAATAATTTTATTATTTACGTTACTCTTTAGTGTAAAGATAAATATTGAAATGGAAGCAAATATAGTAGTTATGAAATACTCTTCAAACGTAGAATTAAATAATATTCTCCACAAATACCTTTCAACTACTTGAGATAGGCACATAAAAATTGAAAATGCTAAAATAATATTATTATTAAATTTGATTTTGTTTATATCCACTTTTCGTATATACGTTCCGAGTATTATATAAAATAGACCCAAAAGTAAAAAGTTTCTTGTCATATATATAGGTAATATTGTATGGAATAATTGCATTGATAAGTTGGAAATAAATACACCTATTAGATTCAATATTATACTGATGATAAATAAAATTTTCAGCTTATTAAAATAATTGAAAATATAGATAATCATCAACGCCCAAATAATATTTATTAAATACCATAGCTGAAAACCAAACTTAGGGTCGATTAAAATATACTTCATGTTTGTTATAAAATCGCTTTCAAACGTTGGCAGTTTATTCTCAAGTAATGCAATGATAAAGTAGTATAATATGTAAATAAATTCATAAAAAATATAATACTTTGTTAGTTTTATTATTTGTTTCTTAAATTTTATTCGAGTGTAATTAGGTTGAAGAATAAAGTAGCCGGTGATCATGAAGAAAATTGGCACGGCAAATCTTGCTAGAGCATCCATAGCTATAGCATCCCTAGCAATTCCAGAATGTGCAGCAAAGGTACTATGGATTATAACTATAAAAAAAATTGATATTAGTCTTAATAACTCTATTGATTGATTTCTTTTCAATTTATTTCGCCCCCAAAATAATTGTATTTTTAAATATATAATATCTTTTTTCCAAAATAAGTCAATACAATTTTCAAAAATATAGTATAAAAGGTATTGTTTGCTACATTCTTACAATCTCTTTTGGGACACTCGATATGCGTAACAACCTCAGTTCTTACTGTGGTTGCTATCTATGTTACTACGTAGGCCATGCTGCAATTGAGCGTAGAAGGCGAACGCTCAATGACCGTTTAATTTACTGAATTTTTAAGGTTACTTTTCAGTACATGACAGGAATGCTCCCTCACCTCCCAAATATAATGCAATTGGAAACTAGCTGATTATACTTTATTATTTTCCGCAATAACTCCTTCTCCTCCAAACAACACCCATTTAGTAAAGCAATTAAAACCTTTACTCTTATTTGTAGCTGCCTGTATTGTACCTTAATTCTTCATCTCTGAATGATTGAAATATATCCACCTATTAGCGCTTATATTTCAATCATCTTCTTCTCTTCGTTAAATAAGCATCTAAGCTTTCTATATTCATCCATTTTACATTTCCTGTATAATATACTTTTACTCATCATCCTTTACCAATCTATAGCCTGAATAGCAACCATTTTTATCAAACCATTCTTCAGGGTTTAAAACTATTTTAGGTTAGTAAATTAACGAAATCAGTTGTTGTTACTAATCCCCAATGTTTTATGATTACATCCAAATGGATTCCACTGATAAAATATGTGAAATTTATTATTATAGCTTAATCTATTTTGATCATTAATTAAACCTAAAGGCAGCTCAATATGAAAATTATTTTGCCATATGGTTTTTTCTTTATAACCATAATACTTGTCTAAATTTTGATTTATTTCTTCATATGATTTATTGTCTATCATTTTTTCCTTTTTTCCAATTAATTAAAATGTATCTAAAACTCTTCTTTATCTCACATAACTCTTACTCCATTATATTTTTCAACCATGTTTCAGCTAGATTTATCCATTGAGCACAAGCTGGATTTAAATGTTCTGGTTCGCTGGCAGAAACTTCATCATAAAGCGCAGCCCCATGAGCTCCTGATTGGAATATATGAAGTTCAAAGGGTACATTAACTCTTGATAATGCATTGGCGAAATTTAATGAGTTTGCAACTATAGTCTGATTATCATCTGCAGTATGCCATATGAATGTAGGTGGAGTATCTGTATTTACAAGATGCACAGGACTAATACTTGTTATTTGCTCATCTGTTGGAGTTTCAGTATTAAATAATGCTTTTTTAACATACTTCATCATATTTATAAAATTTTTATCAGTACTGCTTTCAATGTTTTTTTCGATTTGGGTTGTATCTAATAGTGGATATCCCAATATCATTGCAGAAGGTTTTATCATCTCATTTTTAATATTAAATTTATTTGCAAGATTTATATCATTCCATCTTACACCTAAACTTGCGCATAAATGTGCACCAGCAGAAAAACCAGCTAGAATGATTTGATTAACATCAATTTGCCATTCTTCTTCATGTTTACGAATAAATAATATTGTTTGAATCAAATCATATAATTGTTGAGGAAAGATTCCTTTTTCATTTACAGTAGGGAGAGTTTCTTCATTTAAAAATTTTTTTGGCTTTTCTAAAAAATAAGTATTATAACGTAATACAAATGTATGATATCCCATGGTGTTAAATTTTAAAGCTACTGGTTCTCCTTCTTTTTGAGATGTTAATAAATATCCACCACCTGGACAAATGATTACAGCTGGTCTTTTATTGGTTTTATTTATTCGTTTTTGCTCATCAAGAATGTAAGCATATAAACACGCATTTGTTCCATTAATTAATGTTTTTTCAAATATCATATTTCAATCTCCTTTATTGTATAAGTAATAATTCTTCACCAACCACTACTTTTTCTTTACTCATAAATCTTACCTCATGAAATTGTGGACTGTTGGTAATTACAATCACCACCGATCATGGCAGCTATAAATGTTTTTTTTGTTTTAAGTTTATTCCATACATTGCAGGTTCTGTAACTCCACAATATGCGGCTAATACAGCAGGAATAAAAATAGCTTCAAATCCTTTTTAGATAAATTATTAATAATAATTGGCATTAAACTATAATGAAGCCTCCTATCATTGTGATAACTGGCATAAAGGCACCTAAAATAGCAAGCAATAACCAACCTAATCTTCCACTTAATAATGGTGCTCGTTAAGTGGAAAAGACTGCTCAAAAATGAACGAATAGCAATTAACATTTTCGGTATCGGCGATGACGGGCAACACTATTCCAAAAGATCAGATAAAAGTCAGTGAGTTTATCATAAATGAAACAAACCACAAAGTAGAATGTTGTCCAGTCGGAAAGGCCCCACTGTATGCACAATATCAAGAAGATAAAGAGGTCTATCGTGCCAAATTTGCAAAGCCAGATTGTGAGAATTGTCCGCTTCTTCCCCAATGTCCCATTGAGATAAAGAAAGAAATGAATACCCTTCGCTTTACGGAAAAGAAATTACAGGTGGATCGAATGAGAACGGTCATGACAAGTGAGGAATGCTGTAAATTAGCTGATTTTAGAGCGGGAGAGGAAAGAATTCCATCGGTATTATGGGGAATCGAATTGATTTTAATTCCAATTTAACCCATTCGTTTAAAAATAAATTAATGGATATTGATAAGGTTTGGCTGATATTTAGAATAAAAATGCCTCTTTTTGGGGGCTAATCATAACAATATAATTTTAGCAAAGATGGTGACAAATTTAAAGATTATGAAACAAATTAATTAATTTGTTTTGCGTAGTTGCAACGCAACTAGTACGGAGATTTTTCAAAAAATATAAAAATATTTTCTTGATTTTCAGAAAATAAGAATCGGAATTTAAGAGAACTTAGACGATATAAATTTAACATTTAATAAAAGATGAACCTGAAAGAGCGAGATTTTGTCTCCATCTTTCAGGTTCATCTTTTATTAGTGTCATCAGACCGGCCGACTAAATAATCAAGGGAAACGTTGAAGAAGTCAGCGAGGGCAATAAGCCCAGTGAGATTGGGTTCTCTATCGCCTGATTCGTAAAAACGCCAAGCGCGGGTGGATATGCCAAGTAAGTCAGCTAATTCTTGTTGGGATACTTTATTGCGCTGTCTTAGTGCCTTTAATCTGCTAGAAAAGTTCATATAAAACACTCCTAAAAAAACGTTGACAGGAACTTTTTGTTAGTTTGTGCGAATACTGACAATTGGGAAAGTGCTGTTCGGATTGGTGGGGAGATATGTTCAGAGAGGCTGCGTGGAAGAAGCATATGTGGAAGCGGCTGTTCAGATGGTAGGGGAGGTAGGACCTTTTGTAGTGATTTATCCTGGGCTAGCTGTTTGTTATGCAAGCTCACATTGTGGCGTGAAGGAAATAGGAATGAGTTTAATCACCCTGGAAAGGTCTGTTTACTTTGGGAACCGCTTCAATGATCCAGTTAAAACCCTCATCTGCCTTGCAGCCAAAGATGATATTTCGTATATTAAAACCTTAGAGCTAGTGGTAAAAAAGATTCAAGATGGCAGTATTGATGAGATTGCAAATGCGGAAGAAATTGACGAAATCATAAAACTTATTCATTAAAAGCAAAGCAACCTAAGCCATTGCAAACTGCGTGGTTTAGGTCACTTTGGTATGTTCGTCGATTCTTGAGGATTCTCCTAGACTGCGACCTTAGAAGGTGAGCTTTTTTATGTTTGTGAGGAAAAGAAGAACCTCTGTGTTTTATAGAAAACGCAGAGGCTTTTACTATTTAAAAAATGATAGTCATTCATAAAAAATCAACAAATGCACGAACTATCTTGATGTCTAAAGAATCTTTTTGAAAATGCATCCATGTATTTCGGGAGAGTTGTTTTTATCAGTTAGATCGATTTTGCAAATACCTTGTCTTTTACCCAAAATTCTCAGCAATCTTACAATAGGGTTCTTTAATCTCTTCTACTTCTTTTAATAGTCTATCAAAAATTTCTTTGACGGATAGTATTTCTTTTATTTTGTAAATATACTCGCCAGCAAACACTAATCCCGTTTCAACATCACCTTGCTGTGCCCTACAGAGCGCATTAATTATACAAAAGTTGTGATTACAATGCTTTAAGCAAGCCCTACAAGCTTGAGATGGTATAGGACCTTGATTAATTCTTTCAACAAATGGATTTTTCAAAGCACGTCCCGGAAGCCCTACAGGGCTATTGATTAATACTATGTCCTCAGGCTTCGCTTTTAAGTAAAATTCTTTGAGTGCAGGTGCAGCATTTGATTCTGTGCTAGCAGCAAATCTAGTACCCATTTGAACTCCATCGGCACCAAGTGCTAACGTTTCAACTATATCACGACCAGTAATTATACCACCCGCACCAATAACAGGAATGTTAACGGCACTTTTTATGTCAGACATAAGATCTCCTATAGAATGATCAGTAGTACCTAAATGGCCACCAGCTTCTTTTCCTTCAAAAACAACGGCGGAAGCACCTAATTTTTCTGAAAGTGTAGCTACTTTTACCGATGAAGCTAATGTAATAATCGGAGTACCAGATTCTTTTCCCATACCAAATACGTCACGTGAGAAGCCTGCACCAGCCACTACTAGATCAATACCTTCTTCAATAGCCGTTCTAACAAGTGCTTTAAATTCTCTTGCAGCAACCATCACATTAATACCAATTATTCCTTTTGTTATTGAACGTGCTAATTGAATCTCACTACGCAATTCATCAAAAGACATACCTGAACCAGCAATTATTCCAATACCACCAGCTTCCGCTACAGCTGCTGCCAAACGTGCAGTAGAAATTCTTACCGCCATTCCTCCTTGAATAATAGGTAATTTAGCCACTAAGCGGCCTATTCTTAGTTCTGGAAGTTTCAACTTAATAACTCCTCCTCATTATGCTATTTTCAGTACCCTCATAAAGAATTAATAACAAGCTTTATGAGGGTACTTAAAATATAACATGCCATGAAAGAGCGGTCTTGACTATTTTTGCAGTTTCCATCTTCTTTAGTAATTCTAGCAAATAGGGATATAAATACAAAATTGCTTTGTATTAAAATAATTTTCATCATAAGCTTCCATAGAAATAAAGTCGATTAGCGATTGATTTAAATTAAGACCGGAAACCAAAAGTGACCTACGGATATCCTCAAATACGGTTTTGTAAATCACAACCATATCTGCGGAATATTTAAAAACTGCATAATCTGATTTTGGCACTGTCAATGCTACAAAATCAGAACCGATATGCTGTTGCTTCATTTCACAGCCAGTAAAATAACTAAAATCTTCATTTACACCTATTTCACTTTTTATTACATTATATAAATGTTCGATTTTTTGCGGTTTAACAACGTCAGTTACAAATTTTTGAACTAAATTAACTAATTTATCTAAATCACTCATTACCGTTTGATTGAAATTGATTCTTCTTCCAATTAACTCAACGGGACCTAAATGTTGTATTCTAAAGTCGACAATAATATCATTATGAAAGTTTTTAAACTTTCTTTCAATGATTTCTTTTTTTTCAATAACGGGTATATTAAAATCTAGTTTCCTGCACTCGATTGGCGTAATTGTAAAAAATTTTTTAAAGCTTCTAGAAAATGCTTCATGTGACTCGTAACCATAGTCAAACGCAATATCAATAATATTTTTCTTTGTCGCTTTGATTTTTTTTGCTGCTTCTGTCAAACGTCGTTGATTAATATAGTCCGATAGCGTCTTACTCGTTAAGGATCTAAATATCCTATAAAAATGATAGTGAGAAATATAATATTTTGCCGCCAGTTCATCTAGGCTAACTGCTCTATTCAAGTTATTTTCAATATATTCAATGGCATCATTAATCATTTCAATATAGTTCATAGACTCACTCCTTTACCACAGTAAAATCCATTCTCTAACTTTTAAAATTATTCCACGAATTATTAAGAATTCCTCCCGTAGGAATCTCAGGATCAGGCTGACTTGTTAAATCAATTGACTTATTGTTCTTGCTAACTTAAGTGAATTTCAACAAGTCAAGCCTGACCTCAAAACTATGCGCACAAGTGTATAACAGAGTTAGGATAGATGGGTGACTACAACGCCTGTATCACCAAATTTGATTGGTGGCGCATTTTTATTACCTGTATTTTCGATGGTTTCATTTTGTAAAGATATTTTCCAGATACAGTCGATATTTTCAGTAAGTCTAAGGTATACTGTCTGAGCATGGGGGTCAAAGACCCAGGAACATTCGTTTATCCCCGCTGATGTAATCAAAGTAATTATGGCGACAATTATTGGTGCGGCAATAAATAAACGGCTTCAAGAAAGCTAAAATCATGGTATAAAAGAAGTCCACTTGGCGCACGGGACGTTCCTTTTGGAAGCGACGGGAAGCAAAGGGACGGCAGACCGTGTGAAAAGCAACCTAATATTCCACTGTAAATCTTCCTAACTATATCCTGTACCAATAAAATACACTCTAAGTACTTAAAAAGTTCTATAGAGATATAATTTCAGTAGATCTTTGGGGTTATAGGGCGGTCTTCCCGTAGATGAGCAAATGACTTTTTTAAATTCAAGTTCTTTTATATCAAGTAGCTCTACATATTCTTCTATGACACGAACCGAATTATCTTCACCGATATAGTCATCGAGGCATTCAGGAAACAGTATCGAGTAGGTTCTTTCTTCGCCTTTTATAGCCCATAAATCCACCTCTTCACTATCTGAATTTATATCTATATTTTATCATATTTGTAGATTTATGTAATTATATTTGGTTACTTTTCACACATTCTGCCGTCCCCTCGCTTCTCTTTTCATGGAGACGCCGTTCAGCTGGCCCAGGAAGTAGATGGATTGGACGCCGTTATCTCAGGACATTCCCATCAGAGGTATTTGGTCAGGTACATAGTATTCGGGTTTAAAGTTTCTTCAAAAACTCCTCTATTTCGTTCATATAGTCGGGTACAGTGATTTGTCTTGGAGCGAAAAGACTTATCAATAGTGCTTGAAGCTCCGAATCAGCGGTTTGAGTGCTCAGCATGGAATGTTCGGTATTAGGAAAGACGGCGACGGTCAGCAGTGACGATTTAATCGTATTGCGATACACCTGCTCTGTCTCTTTTACATTAACATGCCTATCTTCCTCACCTAATAGCAATAGTACAGGCGAATTAAAATGACGAAGATCATCGGTTGCATCTGATAAAAAGTTCTTGCTGACAAATGTCCAGCGATCTTTTGAAATCAAACTATTTCCGTGAGAAATTTTTAGATATTTTTCATAGGAGGCATGACTTTCTAAAAGTTGCTGCACTTGCCGATCATACGCTTCGTTGTTTTTAGTTTCTTCTTCAGAGTATCTATTTATTTCCATTGTTTTGCGTGTATGATATTTTCCCTGGGTCAGCCAGTTAATTGCAGGCGATACAACAATACTGAATGCGAGAGGTTCCTTCTCGGCAAGCTTTGGAATAACCCACCCCGCTTGACTGGCTCCCCAAACTCCAATCTGTTTTTCGTCAATCATCGGCTGCTTTTTTACCCATGTAATGGCCTGACGACTCTCTTCTACACGGTCGTCCATGCTCTGATCTAACCAATTGCCTTCTGATCCATTAATTCCTCTTTTATTGAGGGACAAGGAGGCGTAACCAAGGGAAGCTAGCCGCTCCCATAGCGGCTTATAACCATCATTATGCGAGGCATCAAGAGGCCCGTCACCATGAATAAACAAGACTAATCCCAGCTTACCTGAATAGTTTTCGGGCAGTACCAACGTCCCTGTTAATTTTCCTTCGGGTGAAGGGATCTCAACAGATTGCTCGACCATATTAAAACTGTTTTGCTTCAAAATAAAAAGTGCTGTACCGCAAAATAGTAATACAATTACAATCATAGAAATTCGAATATTTTTTTTCATAATTACTCCTAAATCATTCCAAAATGATAGTGATTATTTCAAGTTCAACACCATATAATCCCATTTAAACTCATTAAAGATAAGATACCGCGCTAAGCTATTCTTCTGGTAATGAGTGTGGAATGACAGCTGTTCGTATAGATGCTTGGCCCGTTGATTTTTACCTGATACGTGCAAGCTTAGCACATCTAGGAATGGCTCGGCTTGTACATAATGCTGTGCCCACTGCAGCAACTGTTTCCCAACTCCTTTGCCTCGATGCGCCGGATGGACAGAAACATCTGCAATATAACATTCTCGGGCTTGTGGCTGGTGGTTTAAGAAATATAGCGCGAGGAATAATTTAACGAGAGTCCACTTTTCAAACATTTTGAAGGCCTGCCAAGGAAATTTTTGCTTTTCTTGCTTCAAGTTTGATTCTGCCTTCCACTTTATGGACAGGCTTCCTATCACTTCTTCATCTTGCAGGGCGACAATTCTTTGATTTGCTGGCTCAACGGGGAAATAATCAAAAAGCTTTTCGAAAAAATGAGCAAGATCCTCATCATTCAAGTTCGAAAGGGGTTTAAATTTCCCGCCAAATCCGTGAACAAGCAAGCGGCTGATCTGCTTATTGTACTTTGCCTGCATCGGTTCAATAATTATGGATGTATCCGTCATGTTTAACTCTCCCTTCGAAATATTATTACAGGTAGCCTGATTGATTTTCTTTGATCAGGCCAGGAGCTTTTTGCTGTTTCTGCTGCTGCGGCTTTTACCGCTGGACTATGCGTCAGTGCCAGGCGAACACTGTCTGCTATCGATTCGTTCCTTTCTCTGGCGTTGAATTTTCTTAAACTGACCTAGGTCAGTTGTGGGGCAAAAAAAGATGCGTTGTTCCTACGCAATCCTACAGTTGGGTATTGGATAATTCGATTACTCCTTCCTCGAACCCCGGATTCGCGCCAATATGGATTCGGCATATCCGATACTGACCTGGGTCAATTGTATTTTATAAAAATATGGTATGCACTGTCAAGAAAAAAGTGAAGGGGTAGTAGTGGGGCTCTCCAGGATAGGCATGATATAATAATAGTATAAATTGTTAGGCTATGGTCACTATACTTTGATGTTCAGGTTGTGGTACAGTATGGCAATCTAATAGAATTAGGCGGTAAAGTATATGAAGTATAAATGGACGATTGGTGAAATGGCAAAACTGTTTGATGTTTCAACCGATACGTTGCGCTATTATGAGAAGTCCGGATTGCTTTCTTCCGAAAGACACAGCGATAATGGATACCGGTATTATGGAGGATAAAGTTGCAAGGCCTTCCGCTTGATGATCAAGGACTGAAAGTAGAGACAGTCCAAAGCATCAACTGTGAGGATCAAGGCTCTTTACTCTATACGGTTCCTACATTTCACAATCCAACTGGAGCAGTGATGTCAAACGATAGGCGTAAGGAGTTATTATCAATATGCCAAAGCAAACGACTCCCGATTGTTGAAGACGATGCATATAGCGAACTATGGTTTGACGAACGACCTCCCCTACCCTTAAAGGCTTTTGATAAAAATGGCCTTGTTTTATATATGGGGAGCACATCGAAGGTATTGGGTTTTTGCAATTAATGTAACTGGACCAATGCGAGCTATCAGAAAGGTTATTCCTATATTTACCAGACGAGAAAGCGGCGTCATCGTAAATATTGCTTCGACAGGGGGGCTTATGGGGTCAAGGGCAGGGGCCGCCTATACAGCGGCAAAACATGCAGTTATAGGACTCACTAAAAACGTAGGTTTCCAGTATGCAACATTAGGGGTCCGTTGTAACGCAATTGCTCCTGGTGGTGTTAAGACAAATATTAATAAATCAATGGGAAGACCGCATAAATTTGGCATGGGACGAGCAATGTTGGGGATGAATTTAAATCCAAGAATCGGTGAACCGGACGAAATTGCTAAAGTTGCTTTATTCCTTGCTTCCGATGATTCTAGTTTTGTTAACGGTACAGTAGTTATAGCAGATGCAGGTTGGACTGCTTATTGAACAATATTTTATGTGCTGTATTTTTAGCTGCTGCTATGTGTTTTTCAGCGATTGAACCGTGATGACCATTTCTTTTATTTTATTAGTACTGGTTATCGGTAGCATAATGCTGGTAGGATGTGGGAAAGTAAATTCCCAATCTGCTGTTCTCACCTGGGAAGACCCCAACAAGGACCCGCTATTTGCCCAACCGTATATCGATGTGGATGAAACATTTAGTTTTCAAGCTAAGGATTTTTATATAAAACTAGATTACAAAGAAGTATTTACCTTGGAGCAATATCCTATCACAGGAAAACGTCATTACTTTGTAAAGCAATTGTCATAAATGATACAATGGATTATACAAAATCTAGAGTGCTCTTATAGTTGCTATAATGAATGCACCTAATAGTTTCTGCGATAGGAGGATAGGTTCTTTTGCATAGTGATTATATTATGAGCATCAATCAGGCGTTAAACTATATCTATCTGAACTTGGATAAGAACTTGACAGTGGATGAGATAGCGGATCATTGCTGCTTTTCGAAGTATTATTTCAATCGAGTATTTAAGTTAATCGTTGGTGAAAATATATATTCCTTCATAAAGCGAATGAAATTGGAGAATGCTGCTTTCAAGTTGAGAACTTCGAAAGATAGCCCTATAACCAATATTGCAATAGAAATTGGCTACAGTCCGTCCAATTTTGCATCTGCTTTCAAACAATCTTTCGGATTGAGTGCCACTGATTATAGGAAAATGAATGGTGTACCCTTCAAGGATTCTTTTGCTGTTGTGTTCGATCATATTCATAATCTAAAAAAGAAAGAAAATATATTTGAAGAGATTGATGCCAAAATGCGGATAAAAAGAATGGAAGGTATGAATCTAGTATATAAGAGGACTATTTGTAACTACACGAGAGACCTACAAGGAGCATGGGAAATCTTTTGTGAAGAAATGGAAGAAAAAAATTTACTGGATACAAATTCTCGATTTGTGGGTATTTCTTACGACGATCCACTAATTACGGATGAAGATCGATGTATATATGATATGTGTATGGTCGTTGATCAAGTATCAGGTATCAATGTACATCGGATTGAATCAGGGATGTATGCCTGTTATGAGTTTTACGATAAATTGGAGAAACTTATATTGGTATTTAATGAGATTTTTGCTTTTTGGCTCCCTTTTTGCAAATATGAATTAGACAATAAACCAAGTTTGGAAATTTACCATGAAGGGGTCGATGAAAAAGGAAATATATCTGTTGAAATTTGTATACCCATAAAGAGTCGTCAAAATTAAAAAGCTCAAATTCAGAAGCCCCCTTTTGTAAAAGAATGTAGAATACATAGCAGAAAGATAGATATGAGAGGGGTATTCAGAAATGAGTGAAATATTTCAAGAAAAAAATATCATTAAAACGTTTTTAAACTATTCCATTCCGTGTATTATAGGTATGTTTCTTACATCTTTTATTATCATAGTTGATGGTATCTTTATTGGGTGGAAAGTAGGAGAAAATGGTCTTGCGGCAATCAATCTTACACTGCCAGTATTTTATATTTTAATGGCAGTTACGATAACAATAGGGGTTGGCGGAGTAACCCTTGCTACACAAAGCCTTGGAGCGAAAGAAAACCATCGTGCAAATTACTACTTTTCATTTTCTTTGATGGCAATTTTCGTTGTGAATACAATAATAGTAGTAATGATTGCAGTATTTTTGGACGAGGTCGTCATGCTGTTAAATGCGAAGGACTTTATGTATCAATATGTAAAGTCCTTCCTTAGTGTCGTAGTATATTTTTATATATTCATGATGATGAATATGGCGTTCTCCATGTTTATCAGAGCAGAGGCCAAGCCACAATTATCCTTACTTTTTGGATTGGCAGGAAATATCTTTAATTTTATTCTGGACTATGTGTTTATTATGAAAATGGACTGGGGCATGAAGGGAGCCGCATTCGCGTCAGGTATTGCTGTTTTGCTGCCGTTTTTATTTGGTATAGGATATTTTTTAACAAAAAGATCAGTCTTTCGATTCAATAAATTTACCGTTACGTTACTTGATTTCAAAAATATATTGATGATTGGTTCGGCGGAGTTTATATCACAAATTTCTATTTCAATTACTACATTTATATTCAACTTGGTGCTGCTGGAGAGATTTGGTGTCAATGGGGTTGCTGCATTTACCATTATTGGTTACGTTTTATTTATACAGAATATGATACTTACTGGAATTGCGATAGGTATTCACCCAGTTATAAGCTATAATTTTGGGGCAAAGAATATAGGAATGATTTTTAAACTACTAGAAACGGCTTTAAAAGCTGTATTTTTAGTAGGGGTACTGGTATTTATGGTGTCCTTTGTTGCCTCCGAAAGTATAATCAGTATATTTTCTAAGGGAAATGCGGAACTTTTACATATTGGCGGGATAGGACTGAAATTCTTTTCAGTCGCTTTTCTACTTAATGGCTATAACATGATTGCGTTAGTATTCTTTACTTCCATTGGCGAAACCAAGGTAGCTGCACTGGTTTCCAGTCTGCGGAGTCTTATTCTGCTGGTGATTTTTTTATTGGTGCTACCATATATCTTAGGTGATATAGGAATATGGCTGACTACGCCCTTGACAGAGGCCGTAACTCTTGTAATAGCGTACTTTCTAGTGACTAGAACGAAAGAAAAACTGACTCATTAAAAGGTGAAGGCAAGAGGTGGAAATAAGGGCCGTACTAAAATAATTGGTGCAAATGAGTCCCATATAGAGCAGTTTGCACTCATTTCACTACCCTTGGACCGCGATTCGAAACCTCGAAAGACTCGAATGAAATCGATGCTTTCTTATGCAGTCAGAAAGAATCCAGCTATATTCTTTCTGGTTATGCGGGCACAGGCAAAACAACGATCGCTGAGAACATCGTCAAATATGGGCTATCCCTTAAATACGAATGTATCATCACAGCTCCTACCAACCAAGCCACGGCCAGAGCCTTTCTCCAGTCAGTTGTTGCTAACGAAAATCATAAGTGTATTCCTTGACGGACATCGTCGTTACTGAAGTTCCGATTACTATTTTGTAGTTGGAACTTCATGTATTTTAATTCCTTTCAGTTTTATCAGTAATATTATATTAGGGGCGATGACAGCTTCACTGGTACTACCCCTATTGTTTTTTCTTCAATACGAAAATCGTAAGCTGTTATTAGATTGTCCTCAAGATAATGTAGGCATGTATACTAATGAATGTGACTAGCTAGTTACAGTTGCATACGACCTAGTAAATGTTTGTTATTCTGTACAAATTGGCAGAAAATTTTAACAAGCGGATTGGCATTAGGCTCGATAACACCCAAGGCAGTTATTCGCTTAATAGGCATCCGTAGTGGAATAATGGTAATTCCATAGTGTCGGAATGCGTTCGCAACACTGAAGGTTAAAAAAGTAATACCAAGTCCCGAGGCCACTAAGCCCACCATAGTATCTATTTGATTGCTTTCACAAATAATTTCAGGGATAAACCCTGCAATTTTGCAGGTAGATTCACATATATAACGCATAGCGTTATCTGATCCCATCAGGATGAATTTTTCGTGTTCAAGATCTTTTAAATCTATTGTAGGTGACTGCGTTAAGTTAACGTGATCCTTAGAAGCTACGACTACGATATTATCTTCAATTAAAGGAGTGATTTCAAACTGCTTGTATCGCTTTAGGGTTGGCGGAGTTAAGAAAGCAACGTCAATATCGTCAGATAACAGTTTTTCGCATAGTATAGAACTACCTGCTTCCGTAAGCCCCAATTCTATTCCAGGATGAGCTTTGTGAAAGGTGGCTATTAACTGAGTGATGCCAAGATACCCCATTATAGGTAAAGCTCCAATGACTATGTGGCCTGCTTGCAATGAACTGTATTTTTGCATGGCACAGGAGGCCTGATTCATATCGTTTATCACACGGTATGCATACTCGTAAAACTCCTTGCCAGCATCTGTTAAAACCACATTTCTCGTATTGCGCTTAAAAAGCTGCGTTCCAAGCTCGCTTTCAAGTTTTATAACCTGATGAGACAAAGACGATTGAGCAACATGAATTTTATTAGATGCTTTAGAAAAACTATGATATTTTGCAACCTCAATGAAGTATTGTAATTGGTTTAATTCCATAATCATCACCTAGCGTAAAAGTCGATAAATCAAATCTAATATATGTATTTTACCGATAAATGGTTTAAGAGTATAATTATAACATTAATTCAAAAAAAATCAATTCATCATTAATGTATTGATTACTTTATTGTAAAATTTATTATACTTTCATAAATATTGCCCCAAAAGTTAACTTTCGTGATTATAAAAGCATAACAAAAAAGAGAGGTAAGGAGGACACTCGTTGATTTACAAAAATCAAAAGATTTATGATGTAATAGTTGTCGGCGCAGGAGCAGCCGGTGTTGCTGCTGCAATTGGAGCAGCAAACACTGGTGCGAAGACCTTGCTAATTGAACGTAATCCTTATTTCGGTGGACAAGCAACACATTCAATAGTGCCTACTTATTGCGGCTTTTTCACTCAGAGTAATCCTCCAGAACAAATAGTAGGGGGGATAGGGCAACTCGTTTTAGATAAGCTGTCAAAACTAGGATGCTATACCGGTCCTAAACGTACTCCTAACACAGGTACATCTATAGTTCCCTTAGATATGGAAGCAACAAAGTTTGCGTTGGATCAGTGCCTTTTGGAATCTCCGGTAGAGGCACTCTTGCACGCTACATTAATTGCAGTAGAGGTGCATGATTGTTGCGTTTATTCCATTACAT
The DNA here is from genome assembly GCF_020819555.1 of Pelosinus baikalensis. Classification (NCBI taxonomy): domain Bacteria; kingdom Bacillati; phylum Bacillota; class Negativicutes; order Selenomonadales; family Sporomusaceae; genus Pelosinus; species Pelosinus baikalensis. The sequence continues at coordinate 7,900 of NZ_JAJHJB010000051.1, read as the reverse complement.
GTGCTACTGATGGTGGTAAGCAGACTTTTGAAGCATCTGCATTTGTTGACGCTTCGGGAGAAGCAAACTTAGCTGCGCTTTCAGGCGGGGGATGTAGGATTGGTGACTACAAAGGCATTTTCCAGGCAGCTACTCTGGTATATCGTATCGGTGGGGTTACACTTTCTGCTGATGCGCATCCATTAAAAGTTCAATCAGCTATCTGCAGAGCCAAGGCTGCAGGTATTCCTCACTTGACTAAGGAATTAGGAACAGTCATTAGGATGCCAGAGCCGTCAAGAGATGTAATAGCAATGCTGGCAGACGAAGATGCCAATGGCCTTGATGCTTGGAACCTTACTCAATGTGAAATATCCGGGCGCCGTCAAGCTTGGGCATATCTTGAAGCCTTCCGTCATTACCTGCCAGGTTTTGAGAATGCCTATCTGGTTCAAACAGGACCCCAAATTGGCATACGTGAAACACGTCATATTATTGGAGAAGATTTTGTAACGCAAGAGGATGTGCTAAATGCAAGGCGATGTCCAGATGCAATTGCCTGTGGCGGGTGGCCTATTGAATTGCATCCTGAACCGGGAAAGAAAAATGTTTGGCTTCCGATTAAAGATCAGTCTTACTACCATATTCCGTTAGGGGCGCTAAAACCAATTAATTTGAAAAACGTTTGGGCAGGAGGGAGAATCATTAGTTGTGACCCATACGCTTTTGCATCTGTTCGTGTTATGGGAACTGGTTTTGCAACTGGTCATGCAGCTGGAGTCGCAGCCGCACTACAACAAAATTCCACTTATGCAGATATTGGAGTTATACGAAAAGAATTAATGCGCCAAGGCGCAATCTTATAAAAGACGAGGTGGTTAGTGATGAATATACGCGGCATTCAAATTACGTGGGTACAAGTAGGGGTATTATTTATTGCGTGGCTAGCATTCTTATTTTCCTTCGTGGACAGGCTCTCATGGTCGCCAGTGATGCCTATAGCAAGTAAAGAACTTGGGCTATCTGCTAAAGAAGCCGGAAGCTACATGACAGCTTTTTATATTGGTTATGTGGCTACTCAACTGCCCGGAGGACTTCTAACCGATAAGTATGGATACCGAAAAGTACTAATTGGATCGTTTTTGGTTATGGGGATTTTTACTGCTCTCATGGGAACCATTACTTCTTATCAACAGGGGTTTATTTATCGTGTTTTGGCAGGAGTAGGTTCTGGTGCCATATTTTCCGCTTGTGTTAGAGCGATTTTCGACTGGTTTCCCGAAAAATGTCGTGGTACGGCAATGGGTTTTTTAATAACTGCCTCCTCATTAGGGCTTTCCGTTACTAACTTTTTTGTACCCGTTCTCGCTCGGGATCATGGTTGGCAGTTTTCTTTTTTCATCGCAGGACTTCTTCCTCTAGGAACACTGGTATTTGCTTGGTTGTTACTTAAAGAGCGAACGCCGATTGAACACCAAGCAGCCAAAACATCCTCTGATTTTTGGCAAGAAGTTTTCAGCCTAACTCAGAATCGGGGGCTGATGATCACTGGCCTAGCGGGATTCTGTGCTATGTGGGCTACCTGGGGTACTGCTACATGGGCCAATACCTATATCAATAAAAGTTTTAACCTTAGTCTAGTTCAAGTAGGTGCAGTGATGTCCACTTATGGGGCGGCAGCACTTCTTTGTAAACCAATAGCAGGGTTAATGCACGATCTGCTGAGTGGTAAGCGTAAGTATTTACTATTCGTGATGCTTATATCATTCGGAATCTTGTTACTGTGGTTCGGAGTAAATAAGAGCATGCAAGTTCTATATATTCTTGCGCCGTTACTCGGTATTGCCGCATTTGTCTATAGCCCTGTAATGAGTACCTTAGTGGGAGAGTTAGTTTCTCCTAATTTAGTTGGTACTGCTATAGGCTTCGTAAATGCAATTTGGCAGCTTGGATCACTTATTTCACCATTGGCGGTAGGTGCAGTAATCGACGCAACTAATAATTTTTTATATGCGTTTGCTATGTTAGCCATTGGTCCAATAGCGGGAGCTTTCATTATCCTATATATTAAGGAACCTCAACAAGCTGTTCGTTTGGAAAATGAAAGACAAAAGACGGCGTAGCACGCTCGTCAGCTATTGATGTTAATGGGAGGATCCTATGTTTCGAACTCATAAAGTGAAGTTAAAGTAAAATTTTAACGATTACAGGAAGGGAGATGTGAGTATGACAGGCGATACCCAGATGATTGATGCTCAATTATTTATCAAATGGTTACGAGTGATGGCAGAGGGCATGGAAATCCATCGCGGTGAGGAATATTTTGATGGGGCTGCAAAATCATACCGCGTTACAATTGCCACTGTGCAATCTGGCATACTCGACATACGGCGTTCTATAGAAAGTGGAGAATAATATCTTGGTTATTCTACTGTTGTTATAGTAGAGGAAGAGTTCATAAATCTTTAAATGGTTTTAATTTAGTTACTTGAAAGTTGAATAACCGCTCTCACTGAGACGATTGGGAGATGAGTAAGGAATTAGTTATCAAAGATATAAATATGAAGGAGAGCGTTCCATTGAAAATGGCTAGCGCAAGTAACTGTATGATAAAAGTCTATACGTCTAACAGTACATTGGAATTAGCAGAAGTTAGGTTTAATAGATATATGCTAATAGACTATAACGGTAACGAGTATATGATCTTGGACTACTTTGGGCAAAAAAGTCTATATAAATTGCACCACGATGAAAGAGAACGAATGGGAATTATATACATAGATGCTATTGATAAAATAGATTCTGATAAACAATAAATAAAATCGTATTAACAGGCTGCTGCGGCGGAAGGCCGACCTAAATGGTTAAATAAAAACTGCCGGCACAAATACCGGCAAATAAAAGACAATATGAGTGGATCTTTTGTGAATAGAGCAAAGGATCTTTTTTGAGAGTGCGGAAAATTTTGTGTAAATAAGTATGAAAGATCTTCCTTTATGGCAAGAATAGGAATACAACTATTCAAGTCAGAGAGGAAGGTTTTTTATGTCAGCGATACCAAAAGAAGTGATCCGAGAACTAATTAAGAATCAAAAATTTAGTAGTACGTCAGAAGTGTTGGAAGCAATAAAAGATATGTTTAAGGAAGTCCTCCAAGAGGTAATGGAAGCTGAATTAGAGACAGAACTTGGGTATGAAAAACAAGAACGCAGGTTGGAAAATGTCGAAACGGATCTGTCGAAAAACTACCGGAATGGCTACTCTAAAAAACGAGTAAAAACGCAGATCGGAGAAGTGGAAATCAACGTTCCCCGAGATCGTAATGGGGAGTACGAACCACAGATTATTAGTAAATACAGCCGTAATGCCGATGGGATGGAGGAAAAAATACTATCCCTGTATGCTGCTGGGATGAGCACTCGTGATATATCGGAACAGGTTAAAAATTTGTATGATATCGAAATATCTCCAGAACTGGTTAGTAAAATTAGCGAAAAAATCATGCCACAACTCACCGAATGGCAAAATAGACCCTTGGAAGCTGTGTATCCATTTGTGTTCATGGATGCCATCCATTATAAAATTAGAGAGAATCATCAAGTAGTAACGAAGGCTGCTTATGTGGTGTTAGGCATTCCAATGGATGGCTACAAAGAAATATTAGGAATTTGGATTGGACAGAACGAAAGTAGTAAGTTCTGGCTTGGTGTGCTAAATGAGCTAAAAAGCCGTGGAATACAAGATGTCTACTTATTTTGCGTGGACGGATTGAGCGGTTTTCGGGAAGCGATTGGTGCTGTATATCCTCAAGCTGGAATACAACGTTGTATTATCCATCAGATCCGATCTAGCATGCGATTTGTCAACTACAAGCATATGAAAGCTTTTACCACAGATTTAAAGGAAGTTTACACAGCCGTGACGGAAGAAGCGGCTCTGGGAAGATTGATGTCCTTTAAAGAGAAGTGGGGTACTCAATATCCAGCAGCCATCAAGAGTTGGGAGGATAACTGGGATATTCTTTCCACATTCTATGCATACCCTCCAGCTATCCGTAAAATAATATACACAACGAATATCATTGAGGGTCTGAACCGACAATTTCGAAAAGTTACCAAGACTAAATCTGTATTTCCAAATGATGATTCCCTACGCAAAATGTTGTATTTAGCGTCGAATCATATTGTCAAAAAATGGACCCAACGCTACCGAGATTGGGAAATGGTTTTGAATCATTTAGCTCTTCTTTTTGAAGATCGTTATGCGATCTAATTGCCCTAAAATTAAAATTTCTCGGGCACGCCAGTAGCATTCACGCTGCCGCGTGCATACTTCCGTCATGTCCGAGAAAAATAATCCTTAAGGGCAATCAATGAGATTACTTTACCTAGTAAAGTCACCTATTTCTTGCTATAAGGAATTTCAATTTACACAAAATAAATTACACTCCCTCTTTTTTGTTTTGTATCCCAAAATATAATATCAAGTGATGCTTTAATTTTGGCTTTATCTTCTTTAGTTAGCAATATACCTTCGAGTAATATTTATGGCTGATCAAGAAATTTAATTAAGTCATTAGGAGGTTCTTTGCTTGGTTGAGCAAATTGGAGTCTGGCAGTATCATTATTTAATAAATAATCAACTGGGATGTCATGGGGACGGGGTTGTCGACAATACAATAGTTGAAGGTTAGTGTCAATAACCCCGTCCCTTGTAAGATATAGTACAGAAGGGTTATCCATTTTGAGGCAGGGAAAATCCGAACAATCAGTCTTATGTATAATAGGGATGAAGGATATGAATGCCCCCGTCCCAGGGAAGATTTTTTCTATACCCATGACACAGACAATTCATCCATTCCCAAAGTATTTACGTTTTAGCTGGTTGGGAGTATATTCCCGCTTCACGTGCAAGGCTGTCCCATATTATCAGATAGCCGAAATGATAGAAGTTCAACCTAGACCGACCTGCACAGATTCTTTAATGATTTGAGTACCTCCAAATTCCATAATGTTTTTTGGATAAAAATAACTTGCTTTGGCAAAATACTGCTTATAATGTAAAAATATAGAAGGATTTAGCATTTATGAAAGAGAAGCTACCCATAATCTACCTTGTTAGTAGATTTATGGGTAGCCTCTTTCAGGTTTGACATAGTAGTAAAATATAAGCTGTCTCTTTTAGACAGGTACAATCACAGGGAAAATGGAGGTATAAGCATGAAAAATATTGATATGGTCGTTGAGGGAGATATTTTAACAATAAGGGTAGATTTATCCAAGCGATTTGGCAAGTCAAGTAGTGGTAAATCAATCATTATTGCAAGCACAGAGGGGAACCAATCTATACCTAGTAATGATGATATAAAGATTGGATTAAATGTCTATACGAAATAATAATAGTAGTCAGACAATAGATGTGCGAGTCAAGGAATCGTCACCCGACTCATCAGCGGTGAATTTATCATTAGAGGTGAATATGATGGGAATTTTATCTGATCTGCCCAATATTGGAGAAATAGTTGAAAAACAACTCAATGATGTGGGAATTACAACCTATGAACAATTGAAGGAATGCGGCAGCAAGCAAGCTTGGTTAAAAGTACGAGCAATAGATCCTTCCGCCTGTATCCATCGGCTATATGCGTTGGAAGGGGCTATCCTGGGTGTTAAGAAGAACCAGCTTCCAATAGAAACGAAAGCGGAGCTGAAAAATTTTTTTAATGCATTTAGCAAATAAAATTTATAAAGAAGGAACCTGTCCCGGTGTTCCATATAGACTCGTAAGTTATTCTCAGGAAGAATGTAGAAAAATGGCTAGTGAATTCAATGATTTGGCATCAGAAGTATGGAACGCCTACTCTCAACTTATTATCAAACTATCTGGTATTTCACCAATTCTTTCCTCATTTAATGACACCAAATCATAAGGTTGAATTGCTTCATCACCACGCCTTGCATTAGATGTCCGCATTCCCCAAATGCTTATACTATCTGAAAAAATATTGGTACCATTTGTATATTTCAGAAAATTAACATAGTCTTCAGGTAATGTTTTCCCTAAACTATCTTGTAACGCATCGATGGTCTCATTAGTTAAGCCAGCGTAAATTATATGTAACCATGCCTGGGGTGCAATGTGAGGTACATGACAAATTAATGTAGCACCGTTAGAAATACTTCTGGATGGTAACGTTTCACCAATTGAATATCCCTTCCACCTAATATATAATAGATTCTACTCTTATTATATATTAGGTAGAGGTTTAATTTTATGAAGTACGGCGACAACGCAAAGCGAGGTAGTAATGGAACATTCCTTACATATGATATTGGCGGGGCTAATTCTAGGAGTTGTATTGGTGATTTTTACATTGGGAAAAAGCCCCTTTTTTAGAGTAGATCGTGCGGGAGCTGCTATCATTGGAGCGGTAGCGATGATAGGAACGGGTGTTTTATCATCTGATAAAGCCACTGCGGCGGTAGATTATAAGACAATCATCATTTTATTTTCAATGATGATTCTAGTAGCAAATTTGAAATTAGCTGGATTTTTTGAGTTTGTGGGAAACAATCTGCTGCGGGTGGTATCCAATAAGAACAGCTTGTTGTTTGCTATTATTTTGGTAAGCGGAGCTCTCTCTGCTTTTGCGATTAATGATATTGTCTGCCTGCTGTTTACGCCCATTGTACTACTTCTTTGCCAGAAAATTGATTGCAATCCAGTACCACATCTCTTGGGGGTTGCCATGGCCTCTAATATAGGCAGTGCTGCGACTTTACTAGGCAATCCACAAAATATACTAGTGGGCAGTTTGTCAGGGATGTCATTTTTGTCTTATTTTATCACTGCAGCTCCTGTAGCAATCTTAGGGCTGTTTTGTACTTTTATCGTGATTGCATTCTATTATCGTAAAGAGCTTCATGGCGGTTGGAGAAAGAGTCAGCAAATTCCCGTAAATGCCCATATGTATTTGATTATCAAAAGTTTATTGATATTGACATTTATCTTAATTATGTATTTATTTGGTTATGATTTGGCATTGGTAGCCAGCTTGGGTGCGGCAGTATCTTTAATGACTCGACGAGTAGAACCGAATAAAGTGTATGCCAGTGTGGATTTTAACCTGCTGGTTATCTTTATTGGCCTTTTTATTATTGTTGCTGGAGTCGAAGAAAGTGGATTAGTTTCTTATATTTTTGATCAATTCTCTTTTTCAAAAGTGAACGACTTAGGCGTTTTTGCTATAGTAACCGTTGGCTTATCTAATTTGGTAAGCAATGTCCCTGCGGTGTTATTAATTCGTTTTCTTATTCCAGATACCGAGATAGAAGTATGGTGGAAGGCTTTAGCTTTATTTTCAACTCTTGCCGGAAATCTCACGATTGCTGGATCTATTGCTAACTTGATTGTAGTAGAGATTGCCAAACAAAATCATGTCTATGTTACCGCACGGGATTATTTTCGCATAGGTTTTCCTCTTACGCTGCTTGTTACCTTCATCGGATATTTATGGTTGACCTTTATTAGATGATTTTAGTGATGAGAAATGAAAACACATCTAAGATTATGCTATAAAGTATATTAGGAATAATTTAGGCAAAGAACATCTAGTAAATGATTTATTATGTCGATTTCCTGAGTATGGACTTGGTGGCTTGCAATATCAAACTATGATTGAGGATAACCACGAATAAGAAGAAGCAGAGGAACGCGTCCCCTCCATTCTTCTAGAAGGATTTAGCATTTATTAAGAGAAGCTACCATAATAAATTAATTAGTAAATTATAGGCAGCTTCTCTTTTAGTTGATATGAGAGCAATAGAAAGATAGTTTAGAACTTATCGGTTTAAAATGGGACAAGGAACCTGTCCCTGTAAGATATATTACAGAAGGGTTATCCATTATGGGCTAGAAAAAC
>NZ_JAJHJB010000050.1:0-24910 GCF_020819555.1 Pelosinus baikalensis | reverse complement strand
TAGCAGGAATTTTATTGCTGCTGACCACTTTTGTTCTGTTTCAGAGCTTTCGCCATAACTTTCGTGCAGTATTTGCCACTCATGTCCTGGGAATGATCGTATTTACAGCCTTTTTAATGACACAAACCCTTCCCCTTGTTACGCCTTCGGTTTCTGTAAAGCAGTTTGTCAATGAATTCAAGCAATATTATGACGGACAAACCCTGGTATATATTGCTAAATTTTACCAGCCTGGTTTCGTGTATTACAGCGGTATGGCAGGCACTGAACTAGACTCTGATAAATTAGAGGCGACGGTTCTGGACAAGACCGGTAAGGCTTACTTTATTGTACAAAAGAAGAAATATGAGAAGCTGTCTCCGACAATCCAGAGTAAGCTTCGCGTATTAACTGTTCAAGAGGATAAAGTCTTTTTTGTTCGAGATTGATTTGTTATTTTTAGGGGAGGGGCTACAATGAATGTAAAAACATCTGCCGCAGTAGATGCGTTGATAGGTTTCAAGCAGAAGTGCTTGGGAATATTCCTAATTTCATTTTTCTTCTATATGTTTTTCAACCATATCATGCCCATCACCGATCCAGTAGAATCAAATTATGCCCTTACAGCGAAAGAAATGGTGCTGACGGCGGACTGGATCTCACCAAGGATATATGGGACTATCTGGTTTGATAAGCCGGTATTTTTCTACTGGGTTACGGCCATCGCTTTCCAACTGTTTGGGTTTTCGGAATGGGCGGCACGTTTAGCACCAGCTTTTTTTGCCTCCGCAGGCCTAGTGCTGATGTATTGGTTTGCGACTAAGATCGTCAAACAAAAGGCAGCTGCTTTGTCGGTCTTGATTATGGGAACATCCTTCGAATATATAGTATTGGCAAAGCTGGTTATTACGGATATGGTGTTCTTTGTCTTTAATTGTGCAGCTCTATGTTTTTTTTATCTGGGATATGTAGAAATGGATGGTACCAAGAAGCGATGGTATCGGATTGCATATGTCAGTATGGCTTTGGCTGTATTGACGAAAGGGCCGGTCGGCGTTTTGCTGCCTGGACTAGTCATGCTGTTTTTTATAGCTGTGCAGCGCAATTGGTCAGAACTAAAAGAACTGTTCATACCGTCGGGTATTTTCCTTTTTGCAATTGTGGCGCTGCCCTGGTATGCTGCGATGTACGCCATGCATGGCACTGAGTTTATCAATAGTTTCTTTGGTGTGCACAACTATCTTCGCGCAACCGTTTCGGAGCATCCGAAGGATAATGTGAGCTACTACTATATTGCCGTATTTGTACTAAGTATGCTGCCTTGGTCTGCTTTAGCCATAAAAGCTTTGATACAGGGATGTAAGGATTTTAGGTCTCAATCCTCTCCATTGCTGTTGTTTTTCTTCCTATGGGCAGCAGCCTATTTTGGATTTTATTCACTGATGGCTACCAAATACCTGACCTACACGTTCCCTATCGTCTTTCCAGTAGCAATCGTAACAGCTGTACACCTAGAGAGAATGCTTGTCCAGAGGAGAACAATGGCAATTATCTATTGGGCTGGGGTTCCATTTGTGCTGCTGCTGCTTGTATATATAGTCGTGGCTTATCATTATTTGGCTGGTTTGGGGCTTATTGTGACCGTAGGTAGTCTGCTGCTATTCCTGTTATTACTTTGGTACAAGTTAAGAGGTCGGACGACAGCCTATGTTTTTAAATTGCTTTGTTTATGCCAATTGGGTTCTTATATCATCCTTTGCCTATTTGTGTTTCCCGCCATGGCCGAAAGTCGGTCAGGAAAAGGGATTGCAGAAAATATCGCTGGCTTGGGGAGAGGAGATATTGGCATGTATCAGTTCTACAGTACTTCTGAGGTATTTTATAGCGACAATATCGCGGTGAAGCTTGAACCATCAAGTGTGCTGCCCTTGCGCAAGTCTGAAGAATTAGACTGGTCAAGTAAATATACCATGCCAATCCAAGGACTAGCCGATTTTATGACGCAGTCCCCAAACAGTCTGATTGTGGTACCGGACACGCAAAAAGGAATATTTTTGGTAGAAGCAGCTAAGTTCAACCCTCAACTGATGAAGAGTGATAAAGGATGGAACTATTATGATATCAATCACTAATTAATATCATCATTGGTGCTAGAAAAATAGGGTGGTTCAAGATGTTTGCCAAAATTCGTAACGATTTGACTTTTCGTTACGCAACTGAAAAAGTTTTATCTTCCGAATAAGGAGAGAGCAGTGGTGATGCGGTTCCTGTTTTGGCCGATCGCGAGAGGATGAATCAATTACTTTTAATTCTGGTTGATAATGCAATTAAATATACTCCTGCTGGTGGCAGGGTAGGTGTTTTGCTCACAATGACAGCAGCGCCGAAACCATGTATTACGATTGTCGTGCACGACTCGGGGGTAGGCATTCAAGAAACCGAGCTAAGTGCCAGATGATATCGGTATACTGGCGGCCAAGCATTTGAATAAAATAAGATGGAGTAAGCATACTAAATGATGATATAAACAGAAAGAAGGGAGAGAATCAATATGTTTAGCTTACGGCCTTATGGGCAAAATCATGGACATCAAAAAAATGCACTGAGTAAGTTTGCACGAAATTTTTTAGGAGATGATTTTGAAGCCCTATTTGAGAATGTAGATAACTTCCCCAGTTCATTTCGAGTAGATCTGCGAGAAACTGACAATCAATATGTACTAGAAGCTGATCTACCTGGTATTAATAAAGAAGATATAAGCCTGCGTTATGACAATAATTATTTAACAATTAGTGCGAACAGAAATGAGACGCAAGAAGTAAAAAGTGAAAAAGATTATGTCCGTCGGGAGAGACGGTTCGGTCAGTTCCAACGGAGTTTTTATATAGACAATATTCAAGAGGATAAAATTGATGCCAAATTTGATCACGGCGTTCTTACTGTTACCTTGCTAAAATCAGATAACGTTCAGGCAAAGCAGGGCAATATCCCTATTCAATAATCGTTAGAGCATGAATGAGAGATCTGAATAGATCCCCTGGATTGAGCAAATCTAAAGAAAGGCTACCCATATTAATCGATTATGGGTAGCCTTTCTTTAGATTTGACATAGCGGTGAATTTCCTGTCTTCATTAGAAACCATAATTGACAATGAATATGACCAGTCGTATAATTAAGGGAAAGTATACCAATTTAAAAATATTTTGAGGAGTTGTTAATGTGCAAAATTTTCAATTTTCAAATCCGACAAAAATTATTTTTGGTAAAGATGAAATCCAGCGCTTGCCAACGGCGTATAGTCAAAGAAATGCCGTTAGCTATTATAAGGAGAGATATATATGGAACACAATGAAAAAATAAGAAATCATGATCTAGAAGTTTTATATCAACCAGTAACGGTTGGGAATTTGACACTAGCGAATCGAATTGCCATGGCTCCAATGACAAGAGGATTTTCCCCTAATGGTGTACCTGGCAAGGATGTGGCAGGATATTATAGAAGGCGGGCAGAAAATGAAGTAGGGCTGATTATTACCGAAGGTACATTAATTAATCACCCTGCGGCAGCAGAAGGCCTGGGCCGACCTAATTTTCATGGGGAAGCAGCGCTGCGTGGCTGGTCACATGTTGTGGATGCCGTTCATAAGGCAGGGGGCAAGATTATTCCTCAGTTGTGGCATGTAGGAATGGCACGTCAAATGGATGGTGATAATCCGAATCCAACTGCCTCGCCGATTGGTCCATCAGGGATTGATGTAGCTACAGGGAAAAAGGTAATGGAACCCATGACTAGTTCTGAAATTGATCAGATCATCAAGGCATTTGGGCAAGCGGCAAGTGATGCAAAAAGTCTGGGATTTGATGGTCTTGAGATTCATGGTGCCCATGGATACTTAATTGATCAGTTCTTTTGGGGAAAAACGAACCAGCGTCAGGATGAGTACGGTGGAGACCTGATTGCGCGTACCCGGTTTGCCGTTGAAATTGTGCGGGCGTGTCGTGAGGCTGTAGGATCAGAATTTCCGATAGTATTTCGCTATTCTCAGTGGAAGTTAGGAAATTATAGCGCAAAACTGGCAGAGACTCCAGAACAGCTTACTGCATTTTTAGCGCCGCTAGTAGATGCAGGAGTAGATATTTTTCATTGCTCAACGCGGCGTTATTGGGAACCAGAATTTGAAGGATCACCTTTGAACTTAGCGGGATGGACGAAGAAATTAACAGGAAAACCAACCATTACGGTTGGATCTGTTGGTCTTGATAATAACTTTATCGACTTTTTCACGGAAGGGAAAGGTGCCAAGACTACAAGCCTTACCCCTCTCATTGAAAGATTACAGAAGAAAGAGTTTGATTTAGTAGCAGTGGGGAGAGCTCTACTGGCAGATCCAGCATGGGCAACAAAAACACATCAAGATAGAATCGATGAACTAATTCCCTTTGAACTTGGTGCAGAAAAAACATTATCTTAATAGGTGTCACACTAATTGCGCATTGAACAGAAGAAGAGGCAGGCTGATCTGTCTCTTCTCCTATCTGTACAATGGACTGGCAAAAAAGCAGAAAGATACGATTACACGAGGTGGTACCATATGGCGAGGAAAAAAAGTGCAGATTTAGAAAAAACAAAACAAAATTTATTAGAAGTTGGCTTGTCACTCTTTGAACAAAAAGGTTTTAATGCGACAGGTATCCAAGAAATAGCCACATTAGCCGATATTCCCAAAGGATCTTTCTACAATTATTTTTCAAGTAAAGAAGATTTCGGCGTAGCAGTGATTCGTTATTATACTGACATAAGTATTGAAAGATGGGCAAATATCCTAGTTGCGGAAACCCAAAAGGAAGATTATTATAAGGCTTTACATACAGCATTTTTAGCGATTGCTGAAGAATATCGATGTACCGAGATAAAAAAAGGCTGCCTATTAGGCAATCTTGCGGCTGAAATTAGTGAGACTAGTGAAGAATGTCGAATGGCATTGCAGCAATCTATAAGTAAATTCAAATCAATTTTAGCGGAGCGTCTGCTCGTGGGACAGGAAATGGGGAACGTAAGAAGTGATTTGCCAGCTCAGCAATTGGCCGATTTGGTTTGGGACTGCTGGCAGGGAAGCTTATTACGGATGAAAATTGAAAAATCCGTGGAGCCAGTCAATCATGATTTGGAATTATTATTCCATCATATTTTGCCACCGCGAATCTAGTAAACAAGGCTAAAATTATACCAAAACCTGTCTTGGAAAAATAATTCCTAATGAGAAAATTAGCAGGACTTGGCATTTAATAAAGAGAAGAGAATGTTGTAAGTTCATATGATATTACAAACTAGTTAAGTTAATGGTATAGGGAGAGGATATTTTATGAGTATTCCATTGATTCTGTTGATTGTGGGAGGAATCTATCATTTTTGTTTTGGTTTTTTCCATATAAAGTTCTGGAATTTTGGTTTTTTAAACTGGCGGGAAGAACTGCCTCGCATGTCCCCCAGCAATCGTGCGGTTATTCAAATGTTGAATGTAGCCGTCATCATATTCTTGTTCCTAACAGCATATATTAGCGTTCAGTATTCCCACGAATTACTGACTCATGGTCTTGGGAAAACCCTTCTTCTAGGTGTATCAATATTTTGGCTGGGGCGTCTCGTTGGCGAGTTCACCTTAAAAGACGGCACTCCAGCCGAGCCTGGACTTGTTGTTGCATTTTTCAGCGGCATTCTATTATATTTGATCCCGGCCATGACAATATAGCATAATTTTGTTCAGCATACCGTATCAATATGACCATATATGGTGTGGAACAGTAATAAGTAGGGAGGAAGAAGCCTGACTACAAATATAAAATATTGTGGGGTTGTCTTATGAAACAAAGTATATTTATTGATTTTAAACCATTGAACCTTGCTATGTTTACCAAGGATAGAATGTTATATTCTGAGTACCAACCTTGCAAAGAACTTTGCCAGGTTATAAATTGTTATTGGGTGTCCCCCGCACTGTATAGTCTTGAGGAACGAATAAATAGTGTAAAGAAATAATTATTTCCGATGGTTGCTTAGACATTATTTTTGAAGTAAATAAACAAACGAATGACTACAATAGTTTTATTGTCGGTACGATGTCCAAGCCAATTGTCACTTTACCTGACTTTTCCTTAAAATCAAATTTATGCCATTCGATTTTATCCTGCAGGAGCATATTCTTTTTTTAGGAATCATTTGGATGATTTTACAGATTTAGTGGTTGATTTCAAGAGCGTATCCAAGAATCTATACTGGCAGTGCGATGGGGAGAATTTATTTAAAGATAACCTAAGGTTCCATCTGGGACTTAGGGTTATCTTTTTTTATTGTAAAAAAACGTATTGACCTGACTATAACTTCACAGTTTATCCTTTTAAATAAGAAACTGCAAGCATAAATGGATCTAGGAGGCTAGGTAATATGTTCTTAATCAATCGAAATTTTTGTTTACTGTTGTTCGGTCAGATAGTTTCTCAGTTAGGTGATAAAGCGTATAACATTGCACTGATGTGGTGGTTGCTTGAGAAAACTAAATCACCATTTCTTGTTAGTTCTTTTCTTGTTATCGCGATGTTGCCCGAGCTCATTTTTGGTCCAGTGGCTGGTGTGTATATTGACCGATGGAACAAAAAGAAAATATTAGTTGTGTCTGATTTTGTTCGGGGAATTATTGTATTAACACTTGCTATTCTATTTCAGTCGGAGCTTTTGGAAATATGGCATATTTATGTGGCAGCACTTTGTATTTCACTCTGTTCCGCATTATTTAACCCAACTACAATGTCTGTCATACCAGTTATTGTTGAAAAAGACAAACTCCAGCAAGCAAATGCTTTGAGCCAAATGGTAGTAGGGGCTGTGTCGATAATTGGTCCATTGCTAGGGTCCTCTAGTATCGTCTTGGTAGGTTATATAGGTGTGCTTATATTTAACGGAATTTCCTATATAATATCGGGAATTGCTGAGCTTTTTTTGTGTATGACCACAATTGAATCTCAAACAGAGGAATCTGTTATTTATAGTCTGACACAAGGGTTTCGTTTCATTCGGGCAGATATGCGTGTATTAGTAATTGTGACCGTGATTGCTATCGTTCATGTATTTGTTGGAAGTATTGTAGTGATAATGCCTTTTCTTGCTAAATTATTGGATGGAAATGGGATTAATAATTTGGGATTGCTACAATCTGCCATTGGCGGGGGTATGATTATTGGGGCAGGGTATATTTCGAAATATGTACGCAAAAGCGTTAGTGAACTGTACCTTTCTTATGCTATTGTGTGTATGGGATTAGGGATTTTAGCACTTGGAACACTACAGTTAATACATATCGAATTAGTAGAAATTTATGTAATAGTTTGCATTATAATAGGTAGCTGTATAGCTATTGCAAGTGTGCTTTGGCGTACAATCGCACAGCTTTGCGTCCCGGCAGAAATGTCCGGACGGGTTTTTAGCGTGTTTTCAACAACCGGGAATATTTCTTTACCTATTTCGATTGGGATATTTGGTTTACTTTTGAATTATATGACACCCGGATTATTATTTTTTGTTGCAGGAAGTTGCTTAATGGTTTTTGGAGTAGTATTGTTATATAGTAACCGAAAAAACTTCGAAAGCATTGTAAAAGTGCGATAAAGAGACCTCATCTAAAATAAGATGGTTTTGCAAAAGGAACTTTTAAATTTGGAGCCTGTGTCATTGGCTTTTGAGAATGGAGTGGAGATATGATATATACGATTGGTAAATTAGCGCGCAAGTTTAATCTGTCACGAAGTACGCTGCTTTACTATGATTCAATCGGCTTGTTATCTCCCATAAAGAGAGGCAATGGTAATTACCGTATATACTCTGAAGAAGATTGTAAGCGTCTGGAACAGATTGCGAGCTATCGTCAAACAGGACTTTCACTTCAACATATAAAAGAAATATTAGATAGCAAAAAATGCATCGCTGCAGTAAGTTTGGAAGCTAAATTAGAAGAAATAAATGAAGAAATTGCTATGCTGAGGCAGCAGCAACATTTTATTATTAAGCTTCTACAGGATAGCCGACTGCTAGAACGGGTGAGTATAATTCAAAAGGATTCGCTAACTGGGTTAATGCAGTCCGCAGGTATTGATGAGAAGGCCCAGTGGAGGCTTCATAATCAATTCGAAAAAAAATTTCCGGACAAACATCAAGAATTTTTGCAAATCCTTGGGTTAACTACCGAACAAATAAGTAAGATTAGGGAGTGGTCATATAAGGAACAAGAATAATGTCAGGTTATATATGACCATCGGGTAGATTGCGATAATTCTTTAAAATAGAATAAGTAAATAGTAAGGGGGAAATATTGATGTTTCTTATGATTTTGAACTATCTTAAACCATTGGAGTATCTTGATGAATTAATACCAGCGCATATTGAGTTTCTGGATCGGTTTTACAATCAATCGAAGTTTATTGCCTCTGGGCGTAGAAATCCACGAGTTGGTGGAGTTATTATTGCTAAAGCGAGCTGTGAAGAAGAAGTATGGGAAATAATCAAACAAGATCCGTTTTATATTAATGGAGCAGCAGAGTATGAGGTTATTGAGTTTATCCCATCCAAATATGATCCACGCTTTGAGTGCTTTTTGAGTTAAAGCAAAGGAAAACCACGCTGACGATATGGCTCAAGGGGATGAAGGGACAGGTTATTTGCCCCGAGAGATGGGAAGATATCATGATATATGGTATTTCCCGTACTATTAGGAAAAAGAGCCGTGGATATTTTTGGGATGGATGTAAACAAGCCTGAAAACCAACGTATATATGCGGATCTTCTTGTTCGTATATACCGATTATAGGATTACTTAAAAAGCACGCCGGCGGCGTGCTTTTTAAGTATGCTCAGTCGTTGATACTTGCATATTTTGCTCATATTTATTTGCTAAAAGCGTTCCTGAGTTCTGTGCATACTAAAGCAAGAGCATCCCGCGCACCCCCACATTCATTGCACACGCATTCATTACGAACCCCAAACCAATACGTTATTTGATTGACTGCCAGCATGGCGATATGGGATAAATATTTCAGGCATCTCATGATACTGCTCACCCCTATCCGGCTTATAAATCGCTTTTATTGTGGAGATGTATGCTCTGGTTTGCAGCAGTTCCCTGCAATTTCAAGCTATCATTCGAAGAAGCTGAGCAGTCGGCTTTATACCAGGCGGCATACATGACCGGCAGGACTAACAGCGTCAATATCGTTGCCCCAAACAACCCGCTGGCAATAGCGACGGCCATCGGTCCCCAGAAAACACTTGATACTAGAGGAATCATCCCCAGTATGGCTGCTGCCGCCGTTAGTAGAATGGGACGCAGCCGGATGACTGTCGCGTCAATAATCGCGTCCCACATGGGCGATCCATCCGCAAGCAATTGATCAATCTGATCCATCAATATGACCGAGTTGCGCATAATAATGCCGGCTAAAGCCAGGATTCCCAGCTGTACAACGAAGCCCATCGGACTTCCCGTAAGAATAAGGCCGATGGCCACGCCAATGATGCCAAGCGGCGCAGTTAACAGGGTCAGTACCATTTTTGGTATATTTTGCAGTTGGATCATTAAAAGAATCATAATGGTAATCACCATCGCCGGTACCGGGGCTTTGAGAAATCCGGTAGCTTTTATGCTGTTTTCCATTGCTCCGTCATAATCAATGCTGTATCCCAAAGGCAGGCTGGCACGCAATTCTTTAAGATCATTTTCATACACTTGCTGTGCAATGTTGTTCCCTGTAATTCCAGGCCGGATCTCAGCCTGCACCAGAACCATCGGTTTTAAATCACGACGCCAAATGCGGCCTTCTTCTGCGTCGTAACTGATTTTGGCGATTTGGTCAAGAGGAACATACTTTCCATTGCCAATATGAATATTCAAATCTTTAAGACGGGAAGGATTGTTCCTGTCTTGCGCGTCAAATCGAAACAGCATGCTTACGGTTTTATCACTTTCCTGAAATTCAGCAATTGTTGCTCCGGATAACTGGGCCTGGAGAGAGGAAGACAATGCCTGGGTACTCATTCCTAACTTTCTCGCCTTATCCTGATCAATCTCCAAATGCATGACTTTGCTCTTCTCATCCCAGTTAAAGCTTACATTGCTTACGCCGGGGTGTGCCGAAATAGCGTCCCGTACCTTGCCGGCGATTTCCCGGACTTTATCATGATCATATCCCTTAACCCGCAGCATAACCGGATAGTCTGACGGCATACCACTGGCGATCACCTTGATATGTCCCTGAACGCTGCTAAAGTCTTCATGTAACAGTGTATTGATTTTTCCGGCCAAGGCGCCACGAGCTCTTAGATCTTTGGCAACAATAATAAACTCGGTGAAATTCGCTCTCGGAAAAACGGGCTCAAAACTCAGGACAAAGCGCGGGGCGCCCTCGCCAACATGATAGGTGTAGTAGGCAATATCGGGATCTTTTTGTATGCGCTCAGCAAACTGGCGGGCCACTTCTTCCGACGACTCTAGGGAAGCCCCCTCAGGCAGCTTAAGTTGAACAATCAGTTCTGGGCGGGTGGAGGGTGGAAAGAATTCCTGCTTAACAAAGCCGAGCAGGCCAATTGAACCGATAAAGCTTACTACGGTGGCGATCAGTACTTTTTTTCGGTTTTGTAAGCACCATGACAAAATTTGCTTAAACCAGCGGTAGAATTTGGTATCATACACAGCGTGACCGCTTTCTTTTACAGCCTGTGGTTTAATTTTGATGAACAAGTAGCCTAACAACGGTGTCGCTGTACCGGCAACTAACCACGAAGTAAGCAAGGCGATGGTTATCACTGAGAAAATAGTAAAACAATATTCCGAAGCGGTTCCCTGGGAAAAACCGACCGGGATAAAGCCGGCGCAGGTAATGAGTTCCCCGGTCAGGCGAGGATAGGCTGTCGACGTATACGCATAGCAGGCGGCGTTAAAGCGGTCCCAGCCCTGCTCCATTTTGACGACCATGGTTTCGATGGTGATAATCGCGTCATCGACTAACAGACCTAAAGCCAGGATGAGAGCGCCCAACGATATTCTTTGTAAGTCAATATTCAGCAGGTTCATAAAAGTAAAAACTGCTGCAATGACCAGCGGAATGCAAAGCGCCACGATGATACCCGAACGCATGCCCAGACTGGCAAAACTCACAATCAGGACAATAAGGATAGCTTCCGCCAGTGATTCGACAAACTCATTGATAGAGGTTTCCACGATTTTCGGCTGATTGACGGTCTGATTAAGTTCCAGTCCGGCAGGCAGTTCTTTTCTTATGCGTTCGATGGCTTTTTCCAAGTTCTCACCGAGTGTGAGAATATTGCCGCCAGGCTCCATGGCTAGGGAAATGCCGATAGCCGGCTGCCCGTTGTAGAAAAACTTCGGATCTGTCGGTTCGGAATAACTACGGGTTACTTTCGCAATGTCCCCCAGGCGGAAGATGCGCCCATTTGCCTGAATGGGCGTATTGCGGATATCGTTCATGGTTTCAAACATGCCCGTGATCCTTACATATAGATTATCTGACGATGTTTCCAGCATTCCGGCAGGAGTCATTGCATTTTGCGTTTGCAAGGTAGAAGTAATGATGGCGGGATCGAGGCCCAATTGGGCCAGTTTGCTATTTTCCATCTCAATATAAATTTTTTCGGTTTGCACGCCGAGCAACTGGACTTTTCTCACACTAGGCACGCTCAGTAGAATGCGGCGGATTTTTTCCGCCTTTTCCCTTAATTCCTCATAGGTATAGCCGTCGCCGGTAAGCGCATACATGACACCGTATACTTCATCAAAACGGTCATTAAACATCGGTTCCCTAACACCCTGAGGAAAAGTGCTTTTGATGTCATTGACCATATTGCGCGCTTCCAGCCACCTCGACCGGATCTCGCTTTTCGGAACCGCGTCTTTTAGATTTACGTAAATCACGGCGGTTCCAGGTGTGGAATAACTGCTTAAATAGTCAAGTCCTGGTAAATCCTGCAGCTTCTTTTCAATCTTGTCCGTAACTTGTTCTTCCATTTGGCGGGCCGTTGCCCCCGGCCAGGCAACGGCAACAACCATTTGTTTTATCGTGAAATCAGGGTCTTCCATGCGGCCCAAATTTTTATAAGAAAATACGCCGGCGATGAAGAAGAGGGCGATAAAAAAATAAATAAACTGCTTGTGATTCAGCGCCCAATCGGTGAGGTTGAAATGTTTCATAAGGACTCACCGCCTGCCTTCACCTTTTGTCCTTCTTTGAGTTTATGCACTCCGGCTGTTACAATCCGGTCACCTTGCTGTAAGCCTTGCAGCACCTGAATGGTTCCATCGCCGAAATTGCCGGTTTTAATGGGCCGTAGGGTAATCGCATCACCGCTTACTACCCAAACGGCCGGTGTATCGCCGTTTTGATAAATGGATGCCAGCGGAATCGTTACAGTTTGCCGTGAATCACCGCCCAGTACGGCGACGGCAGCCGTCATGCCCAGTTTCATTTCCGGCGGCGGGTTTAGCAAACTAATGCGCACTTTATAAGTACGCGTTGCCGGATCAGCCATGGGCGCAATTTCCCTTACCTTGCCATCCACCGTTACATTAGACAGTGCCCAAAATGCCACTTTGATTTGCTGTGCCTTGCGCAGTTCTTCTATCCGGTTTTCGGGAACACTGATTTCCACTTCCCGTTCACCATCCTGCACAATGGTCAGCACCGATTGTCCGGCGCTGACCACCTGTCCGATTTCGACGGTAATGCCGGAAATGACGCCTGGCTTGTCGGCGCGCAGCAGGCTGTAATCAAGCTGATTGGCACCCTGTGCATACTGGGCCGAAGCCTGCCGCACCGTTGCTACGGCCACCTCATAAGCATTGACATATTGATCATAGGCCATGCGGCCGACAGCGCCTTGTTCATAGAGTTGCCGGTAGCGGTTCAGATTGCTCTCAGCCAGCCGGACTTGTGATTCGGCGGAGTATACCTGGGCTGAATTGCTGTTTACGGTTTGCTGAATATCTTTGGGATCGATCTGCATCAGTACATCGCCGGCGCTTATTACGTTGCCCAGTTCCACATTCCGTTTTATTATTTTTCCACTGACCTGGAACGCCAGCTGACTTTCGTATCGTCCGCGGACTTCCCCAGAATACGTATATCCTTGCGCGGCTGCTGCAACGCCGATTACGGCTGTACGGACCACAGTAATATCATCGGCAACAGCTTTGGTCTGACGATGTTCATTCCATGCCATTCCGCCGACAATACACAATGCCAGTACTGTCGCAGTTAAACTATAATATAATTGCTTTTTTGACACTTTAGTCAGCCAATAAAATTGTTGCATGATTTTACACCTCGCTTTTGTTACTTTTTAAGGGGAAATACTGGATCGAAGGTTTTTCATAACAGCAGACATGGATTAATTGTCCATCGCTAACCAGCTCGACTTTTCCCAGTTGTCTGCCTTCCCATGTCCATGTTTGGATGAGATCGGAAATAAGCGCGTTGATTTCTTCTCTTGGTAATGCCGGGTCGGCCATGACGGGGATGCCGTGAATGATAGTATACATTTCCATTAGTCCTCCTGATCACCAGGTCGGTTGACGTTGAACAAAGCGGCTGTTAAGGATGTTTTGGAGAAAGATGGATAAGTATATTTGTACCCATATTACATTTTCGGTATCGATGGTACAAAAGGGTATTTTTAAATCGCACTTTTGTGCGATTTAAAATACCAGAGGGTATCTCATTGATTAGGTGGGAGTAGTCCGAACATGATTATATCCGCCATTGCCGATAACGCATCCGCATGTGTCATATTGCTCTCTTCAAGAAACCGGTAGTTGAATAGATCATTCATCGCACTGGTTACGATTTGCTTGAGTACAGATACATTGATGGGACGAAGCGAGTTATTTTCAATGCTCTGGACGATAAGGGATGTCAGGTGATTCAGTTGTTCCTGGCGGAAATCTGATACCAACTGCCATTCCTCAGGATAATAATGACGAAGGTCATCATAAAGACTATGATTATTTATGGGGCCGAACACTTTTGGTGCGACTTTAAGCAAGGCCTGAATTTTTTCCGCAACGGATAATCCGGAGTTACTGTAGATTTCCTGTTCCTGGTTTTGAACGTCCTGGATGGCTGTAGCTAAAATGTCATGCACAAGTTCATTTTTAGAGGCAAAGTGCTCGTATAAAGAAGTTTTGCTGAGACTAAGACGCCGTGCCAGGTCGCTCATTGTAAATTTTACACCGCGGGTTTTCATCTCGTCGGCTGCGGCCATGAGAATTCGATTACGCAAAATGATTATCACCTCAATTAGTTTGTACCGGAATGACAGAATGGGTACTGGGGAATTCAGATTTAGAATATACCACTTTTTAGCATGTGTCAATATTCATTACAATAGAAAAAGCAAAAAAGCAAAATAGCAAGCAGCATTATCTGGTGCTGTTGATTGCTGGAGCAACCAGTCTAAGAGGTGTACTTCAGCTTCTTATCGGATAATATTGTATTGACAGATTCTATAGAAAGGAATATTATGACATTGCAATTGCTGTACTGTTTTTGTCATGTTGGTACAAAGAGAGCAAGGCAGTACGATTTGTGGTCAGTATCAGTAAAATACAGTTAGCAAACCCAATTAGAAGATGCGGTTCAGTAATTATTTTAACCTGAAAAAACGACAGGGCTCGGGAACATTAGGATGGGCAGGATTGTGAAGCAGGAATAGGATGGAGTTTAATTGATAAAGGAGAGAAAGCGTATGGACAGGAATATGGAAAGCATAATTAAAAACTATACAGGAAACGGCGTACCCAAAATTGATATCCATGTTCATTATGTGCCGCAAGCTTATCGGGATGCATTATTGAACTGCGGCGAAGAAAATCCTGATGGATTTCCAACTCCCGAATGGGATCCGGAAACGCATTTGAAAGTAGCCGAACAACTGGGCATTTCCACTACCATGTTATCGATTACCTCACCGCATATTAATTTTGGCGATCATCATGCTGCCAAAATCCTGGCACGAAAAGTGAACGAAGACGGAGCAGAACTTGTGCAGAAATATCCGGGCCGATTTGGTTTGCTTGCCTCTTTGCCGTTACCTGATGTAGCGACCAGTGTAGAGGAAATTCAATATGCAATAGATGTTTTGCATGCTGATGGCTTCACATTGCCTACTAATACGCAGGGTGTTTATCTGGGGAATCCTTGTTTGGATCCTATATTTGAAGAATTAAATAAGCGTAAGACAGTCGTTGTCCTTCATCCTAACATGCCCAGCGCTGTTCCGGAACATGTTCTGGAAAATTTTCCGATGCCTTTTATGGAATTCCTTTTTGATACTACCCGTGCGGTCATGAATATGATCTTAAAGGGAACGTTGCAGCGGTTTCCTGACGTTAAAATTGTTGTTCCTCATGCCGGTGCCGTTTTGCCGATCCTTGCCGATCGAATTCATACCGCTCTACAGATGTTGAAAGTTGGGGGAAACAGCGTAGATGTATATGACGCGTTGCGGGGCTTGTATTATGATGTGGCAGGAGTCTGCCTACCCCGACAATTGGATGCGCTGTTGTCATTGGTAGAAACTGAGCATTTGTTATATGGAAGTGATTATCCCTACACGCCAGTAGTTGGTTGTATTTACTTAGCGGACGCATTAGACAAAACGGACCTGCTTACGAATGAGCAGCGGCGTGCCATATACCGGGATAATGCGGTAAATTTATTTCCCCGGTTGAAATAGAAGCGACAATAAAACAGAATGAAAGAAGTGTGATTCAATGAAAATTGCAGTGATTAACGGCAGCCATCGCGGAAGCATTGGCAATACGAATATTATGGTTTCTGCTTTCTTAAAGGGAGCAAAGGAAACTGGAGCAGAAACTGTAAATATTTTTTTAGCGGAAAAAGAAATTAAATATTGTACGGCGTGTAAGGCCTGCTGGTTTAAAACGCCAGGGAAATGTGTCATCAAGGATGATATGGCGGAAATTATATCTCTCATCGAAGATGCGGATGTTCGTGTTTTGGCGACACCTCTATATTTTGACAATATTTCCAGTTTGCTAAAGACTTTTATAGACCGACTCATGGTAACAGCCAGCCCCTATTGGGGAAAAGATAGGGAAGGAGAATGCCGTCATTTAACAACGAAAGCGGCCCCACAGTTAGTCATGATGGCGAATTGTGGTTTTCCGGAAAGATCACATTTCCAGGTAATCTCACATTGGCTTAAACGGCATGCACGTAATCTCAATGCACAGATAATTGGTGAAATATATGTTCCCCAGGGTGCGCTTTTGAGTGTTCGGGAAAATGAGGTGGGCATGGTTGTCTCTAACTATCTGAAGACTTTGGAAACCGCAGGCAGGGAAATTGCCGCCAATCGAAAATTGACAGCAAAAACAATGGAATTGTTAGAACAAAAATTTATTCCGGATGAAGTGTATATACGAGAAGTTAAAAAGTATGTTGATAGTATATTGGTAAAGCAAGATGACCAATAAAATTAGCCTGGGAATTTACTTAACAGGAACAAGTATAGGAGCAGGGTTGAACACACCGTGCCAGGGGATCGCTTCCACCAGAAATGGAATTACGTAAAGAAATCACTAGTTTAGAAGAACAATTGCAAATAGCTACGGAACAAGATAAGCCAGGCATAATTAAAGCAATTACTGAAAAGAAAATGTTTTATGATATTCTAATGGAACGCCGGAAACGGTAAGGCGGGGATATTGGAGAATGATGCAGGGAGGAGAAAACAATGCCTAATGTGACGGCCAATGGAATTCAGATTGAGTATGATACTTTCGGCGATAGGTCTTCTTCAGCCTTATTATTAATCGCCGGCAATGGTGCCCAACTGCTCTTCTGGGACGCCGAGTTCTGCGAACTATTAGCGAAAACGGGGTTTTTCGTTATTCGTTTTGACAATCGCGATGCTGGTCTTTCGACAAAATTTGATGAAGCTGGAGTCCCGGATATTATGGCTGCAATCAAAGCCGCTATGGAAGGAAAGCACGTTGCAGCGGCATATTCCCTAGACGATATGGTAGACGACTGTGTGGGGTTACTTGATGCCTTGCACATTGAAAAAGCGCATATCTGCGGCGCTTCGATGGGCGGCATGATAGCCCAAGTTATTTCTTATCGGCATCCACAGCGCGTTTTGAGTCTGACTTCAATCATGTCAAACACGGGAAATCCCAATCTTCCACAGGGAAAGCCGGACGCGATAGCCGCTATTGTCGCACCGCCGCCAACGGAGCGCAAAGCATATATTGAACACAATATGAATGTATGGCGAAAGATTTGGAGTCCCGGTTTTCCATTTGAGGAAAAAAGAGCCCGGACATACCTAGAGAAGAGCTATGACCGCTCATATTACCCACAGGGAATGGCGCGTCAAAATATGGCTATTCTTTCCTGTGGCGATAGAACAGCATCGCTTTCATCCATTAAAGCCCCAACACTCGTAATACACGGGTCCGGTGATCCGCTGATCCCAGTCGAAGCGGGGAAAGATACAGCTCGCGTAATTCCTGGGGCAAATTTATTGATCATTGACGGAATGGGGCACGATCTCCCCACAGGGGTTTGGCGGGAAATAGTAACCGCTATTTCCCGCCATATAAAGCAGGCCTGTTTGAGATCCTCACAACGGTCTAATAACATTTAATGGCATTGTAGTGTAGTAACGTCTCCAGCCAAAAAATTCTTTTAGAATGGAAACGGCACGTTTAGCCTATTTCATAGCGCCGATAAGAACCATTAAGCAAACAGTAACCCAGGTTCCCAGGGGGTCCGGCCTGAGTTTTATTTTTGGACATTTATACAGTTTATATATGGGGATAGTCTGTATTATCCGGCAATAACGCCGCCATAAGGTTCTTTACGAGGGCAAGATTTAGAACTTGTAAAAAGCTATGGACCTCCCTGGGTTGCTGAGCAAAGTGCGAATTTTCCATTCGTTGTTCTTGCACCACAATGTCCTGAAGGGGAAGATTGGATGGATAAGTCAGATATTCTGACTGCACTGCTTGATGATGTGTTGAGTAAATATCGTATCGATCAAGAGCAAGTTTATTTGACAGGAACAAGTTTGGGCGGGAATGGGACGTGGTATCTGGCATGTCAGCATCCGGAGTACTTCGCGGCGATCGCTCCATTAGCGTCAAATCCAGTTATTCCCGATAATTGGAATAAACAGCTGCTTTCTATGCCGATATGGGCTTTCCATGGTGAAAATGATCCTATTCTTCCACTGAAAAATGCTGAAGCAATGATTACTGCATTACGGAAGCAAGGAGGTTCGCCACGTTTCACTGTTTTGCCAGACCAAGGACACTATATTGCCGGTGTGTATAAAAACAATGAACTATATGATTGGTTTCTTGCTAATTCGCTTTATTAGCCGAGGCTGTGGAGTGGAATATACTTTAGTGTAGAGAGGAATAGATTAATTATGAATAATTCTAGAACATCTCCTTATATATCTTTTACTCGGGAAAACTGGGAAACATTGAGAATGTCTACACCGCTTACTATTTCTGAAGAGGGTTTAGCTAAAATGCGAGGAATTAATGAGCAAATTTCTTTAGAGGAAGTAGTGAAAGTTTATTTGCCCCTTTCTAGGCTTTTAAATTTGTATGTTTTAGAAACTAGGAGACTTTATGAAGTAACCAATACATTTCTGGGTGCTTTACAAAAAAAGGTTCCATACATTATAGGAATTGCAGGTAGTGTGGCTGTTGGGAAAAGTACAACAGCTCGAATTATTCAGGCATTATTAGCTAGTTGGCCGACTCAGCCAAGAGTTAGCTTAGTTACAACTGATGGTTTTTTATACCCAAACAAGCTATTAGAAGAGCGAGGTATAATGAAGAGAAAAGGGTTTCCTGAAAGTTACGATGTTCGTCGAATAATCGAATTCTTGCGAGAAGTTAAATCCGGTCGTATAGAAACAAAGGTACCGGTTTATTCGCATTTATCTTATGATATTATTCCTGACCAATACCAACTAGTAGATCAGCCAGACATATTGATAGTAGAAGGTGCGAATGTTCTACAAACTCCTCAAAGTAGGAAAAATAATGGTAAGCCATATGTATTTATTTCCGATTTTTTTGATTTTACCATTTATGTTCATGCAGAGGAAAAGGATATAAAAAGATGGTATATCGAACGATTTCAGACGCTACGTCGCACTGCATTTCAAGACAAAACATCATTTTTTCATCAATATACAAAGCTATCTGAGGATGAAGCTACTAATTTTGCAAAAGAAGTATGGGAAGAAATAAATGCAGTGAACTTAAAGGAAAATATTTATCCAACTATTAATCGTGCACGATTGATTATTGAGAAACGATATGATCATTCCGTTCAAAACATAATGCTACGGAAATTATAAGAAGCAAAGCATTCCTTGTGAAGATAAGATTTCCCGTCCGATAACAAGATCGGAACATAAAAGTAAACATTACTGTAAGGAGGCATCTGCCTATGCTTTTTCCCGAATCAATAGTAAAACTGCCGGAGGCCGACATCCCGCTGAAAGGAATAACAGCTTATCTCTCTCAGGGCGATAATCATCAAATCATTTTTATGAATTTTAATGAAGATGTCGATTTGCCGGAACACTCCCATGAAAGTCAATGGGGAGTCGTCTTAGAAGGAAAAATAGATCTAACAATAGATGGTGTTGCCAAGACCTTTATTAAGGGAGACAATTACTTTATCCCGGCAGGAATCAGGCATTCCGGAAAAATTTATGCAGGTTATGCCGACATCACCTATTTCAGCCAAAAAGACAGATATAATATTAAAAAATCTAAATAGCCTAAACCGACGGCTTTAATGCTTTACATATTACCGAATAAGAGAAATGGTATGATAAACTGGACACTAAAAAAAGAGAAAAGGTGGAAGTGTCAAGAAAACTGCCTGCAATGCAGCTTCTATTGGAGTGAAGTGGCAATTCACCACGATGGACGCACGGATCAAATTACATCGGCTATATTTAAATATTTAAGAGACATCTCTCGTTTGCCAAGACCTTAATTAACGAATTGGGAGAGGAAAAAGGAACGGAGCTAATTTTAAAATCCATAAAAGATTACGGGAGAAGAATTGGTGAGGAGGCGAAGAATGCGGTAATATCACAAGGCTTGGACAACAAACCGGAAAATTACCGGGAGGATCTGCCCTTGTACGGTATGCATGATGGTACGGAAATGGTAGAGGTAGATGGAGAAAAGAGAATAAGGGCTTACGGTTGTGTTATGGGAGAGCTATGGAATGAACTGGGAGAAGGAAAAATTGGGCGCTACTATTGTTTTGTAGATCCAGCTAAATACATGGCTTTTAATCAAAACAGCAAACTAATCCATACTAAAGCCCTACCTTGCGGCGATGAATATTGTGAATTCGTATTGCGGCAAACCACTGAACAGGAAAAAGACGATTTCTCTAGCACGAACAAAGATTGGTCATATATGGATAAAAGATTGAGTCAAAAATAGGTCCCATATTAAACCGGTTTTGTCCTCATGATAAAATATAGCGGGATAATAGCAAAAAATGCAGTATGAAATTCGTAGCTTGGAAGAGGCGATATTTATGAATAATAGAATTGAAACAAAAGTATCCATAACCGCGCAGGGAACGTGCTTAACGCGGACAATATCGTATTACGAAAAAGACTCCAATTATAAAAACGATGATTTTATTGCCCCTATAATGGTACATTCATTTCTCAATTTAATGGTTAAGAATGATTTTTCCCGGAAGCTATTAAAAAAATGTTTTTTTAAAGCTACGGGAAATTATGAATATCTTATCGCTTGAACAAAATTCATTGATGCTATGTTTAAAAACATTGACGAGAATGTTGAACAGATAATGATATTTGGAGCCGGATTTGATTCCCGTGCTATTCGCTTTAGAAATGAATGATCATACGCCACCAATAATTTAGCGTAAAATAATCCTTACAAATTGGAGGTAATATTAATGAGGATTAAACATCGAAATGTAAGCCCTAAAGTTGATGAATCGACACTTATAACTCCCACAGCTGTAGTTGTAGGAAATGTTACTGTAGGTTCACGTTCAAGAATAATGTATGGGGCAGTTGTTAATTCCGAAGGTTCAAAAGTAAATATAGGTGAATGTACTATTATCTGTGAAAATGCCGTAATTAGAGCCGTATCCTCCCCGTCATCGGAGCATCCTGTAGAGATAGGCGATAATGTATTTATAGGACCTCATGCCACACTTCTAGGATGTAAGGTTGCAGACAAAGCATATATCGCTACAGGTGCAACAGTATTGCAAGGAGCGGCAATTCATTCTGGTGCCGTCATAACAGTGGGTGCCTTGGTACACTCAAATACTGTGATCCCGGAGGGATTCTTTGTGCCACCTTATACCGTGGCAATTGGAAACCCAGTGAAATTATTTAGCCCTAATGAAAGAGAGGCTATGGGGCAGGCAATAAAAGAGATCGGCTTTGCCAAAACGGCTTTTGGAATTGAGGGAAAATTAAATGATTCAGCGAGTGTTTATAAACAAACTACTGAAATAAGGTCTAAGGAATTTGTAGTACATATGGACGATAAAATAGTTGATTGGAGATGAAGTTATTTGTTAATGGTGATTTATAATTCCCTTTGATATTTGAACGCAGTACCTGATGTATGTGCATACCAAGATCACTTAATTATCTGATGCTCATTACTTTAATATTTGTAGTATTGTCTGATTCACAAGGCGGAGGGGAGTGAGGCTATGTGTGAACCTTTTTTTCGCAATACGCCGCAGTTTGAGACTAAGCGATTACTACTAAGAAAACTGATACCGGAAGATGCGGAGGATATTTTCGCATATGCCCTGGATAATGAAGTAACGAAATTTATGACATGGGATACGCATAAGAGTCTAGAAGATTCCCGCGAGTTTATAAAATTTACGTTGGACAGATATGCAAAAGACGATGCCGGCGATTGGGGCATTGTCTTGAAAGAGACAGGAAAACTTATTGGCGTCTTGGGTTTTGTCTATTCTGATGAGAAAAATCGATGGGCAGAATTGGGATATGTTCTAAGACGTTCTTACTGGGGTAAAGGTATTATGCCGGAAGCGGTAAACAGGATATTACAATTTGTTTTTAACGATATGCAATTGAATCGTGTTCAGTGTTGTCATGCTTTACCTAACGAAAAATCAGGTAGAGTCATGCAAAAAGTCGGCATGAGCTTTGAAGGGATTGCTCGTGAAAAAATGTTTGCAAAAGGCCGGTATTGGGACGTAAAGCAATATGCTATTCTGCGGTCAGACTGGGAGAGAAGGGATAAGGGGCAGTAACTATCCGGGTCAAGAAAACGAATATACTGCTAGACGGTAGAAGGAGGCAAAATTATGAGTATTTTGTTTGAATCTATAAGCATAAAGAAGATGACTCTTAAAAACCGGTTTGTCAGGTCGGCTACTTATGATGGTCTTGCTGATAACGGTCATGTAACTGATCAACAAATTAAATTTTTTTCAGAACTTGCAGAGGGGGGCGTAGGCCTAATTATTGCAGGCATAGCTTATGTTCATCCTACGGGTCAAGTATCACCGCTCCAGAATTCGATTGCAGGAGATGAGTTTGTTGACGGCTATAAGAAACTAACAAAAGCAGTTCATGATCGGGACACCAAAATTGCATTGCAGCTTTTTCATGCCGGAAGAGATGCTGCCTTATTAGAAAACCTCTTACCGCCCAATTATACTCCTCTCGCTCCTTCTTTTATTGGAGATGATCCACACTATAAAGGCAAGTATCGCGCAATGACGGAAAGTGAAATATGGGAGATCATTCAGGCCTTTGGAGATGCGGCGGTAAGAGCAAGAGAGGCCGGGTTTGACGCTATCCAGGTTCATGGCGCTCATGCGTACCTCTTAATGCAATTTCTTTCCCCTTTTACAAACCATAGAAATGATCAATGGGGCGGCAGCCTGGAAAACCGTCTGCGTTTTCATCGCGAAATATACACCGACATTAGGAAAAAAGTTGGCGAGGACTATCCAATACTCATTAAACTGGGAGTTCAAGATGGTTTTTCCGGTGGATTTGAGTTCAATGAGGGCAAACAAGCCGCCAAAGTACTTGCAGATATAGGATTTGATGCGTTGGAAATCAGCCAGGGGTTAAGAGGAAAATCGTATGAAGAAACTGAGTTTAGACCCCGGATTAATAGTCTCAACCAAGAAGCATACTTTGGAAATTGGGCGAGCGAAATTAAAGGTGAAACCAATGTTCCGATTATGATGGTTGGTGGTTTTAAAACGCTGTCTTTGATGGAGGAGAAAATTCAAAATAAAGAGGCCGATTTTATATCGTTATGCCGTCCATTACTCTCAGAACCAGGCTTGATTAACGATTTTAAAATTAATAAAAAGGCAAAAGCAAGATGTGTTTCATGTAATCAATGCGTTGATGAAATTCTTAAGGGAAAGCCGGTTTGCTGTGTCCAAAATGTTAGAAGTTAAATTTGGCCAATTAAAGGTGTATGCTCTGTTTTATTCATATTTCTTGCAGATGACTGTATACTATGCTCTTGTCATATTGTCACCACATAGAAATCACTCAGGAGAATCATATGAACCCGATGTATAGGAAGTTGAATATAGATGAATTACAAAAATTTTAATCGGTATCAAGAAGTTAAAAAAGTTGGAGAAAAGAAGACAACACTTGGATACTTAAAGATGTTTCTTTTGTCGAGCAGTGGAGATTAATAAGCAATTATTAGATGAAGAACCTTTTGATTGCCAGTTAGAATATATTTTATAATCGTTCGTTTGGTTCAAATACTGATTTTTTTCAAAAGAGGAGAACTTAGAAGTGGAAAAGAAAGCATTATTAGTGATAGATATTCAGGAAGATTATACCGGAGCAATGGCAAAACCTCCCTTCCCCTACAAAGACTCTGAAAGATTGATTGCAACAGTAAATAAAATAATTGAAATGGCTGCCAGGAAAAATCTCATTATTGTATATATCCAACAAGAATTTGACGGTTTCTTTGGCAGGATGATATCCAAAGTTTTTGGTCATGGCACAGCGGTAAAAGGAAATCCAGGAACGGAATTTGATAAACGAGTCAAAATTGCATCTGATCACTGTTTTGCTAAGCCCATGCCAGATGCATTTTCCAACCCAAACTTTGAATCATTTATAAAAGAAAATCACATTAATGAGTTATATCTTGTTGGCTTAGATGCAGAAGGGTGCGTCTATTTTACAGCAAAGGGAGCCTTAAAACGGGGATTCAAAGTTTCCATCATTCAAGATGGCATTGTCTTATTAGCTGAAAAGAAATGGAACAGTCTTTTGAAAAAGTACAAAAAGAATGGCATTACTCTGTTATTGAGTAAAGAATTTGATGAGAAAATCTTCTAACAAGACATGATATTCTCAGTTTTTAACCATCGAATAAAGTATCAATATGTTGAATTTATAAGGTGGTATCCCTTTGATTTCCTAGAATATGATAGTACCAATATAATTGGCTGTAGTGGAGGTGCCGCTGTAGGATTATTAGCGGCGGCATTATATTCTTCTAGAATACAGTCAGTAATGCGGATAGCGAGTTGGATCATTATCATTGGACGAGGACCGACATATGATAGACCTTTATCTTTGTTGCTATCGATGAAAAGACCGAATTTCATGGGATGGTAAGAAATTACTGCTGGATGTCGATGAAAGTGTTACCAAGGTGGCAGGTTGGATTACACCGAGGCTTGGTAGTATTGGTCCTACAGCTGTAGCAATATTATTCCGCAATACGCTTAATCTCGCAAAAAAACAATGTTTACCAAAATGCAACT
>NZ_JAJHJB010000004.1:0-191294 GCF_020819555.1 Pelosinus baikalensis | reverse complement strand
ATTTTTGAAGTGATCATTTTTTTCTAGTGAGGGCTTGACTTTAGTTAGCTGGTCTTGTGTCCCGGATAGCAGAAAAAAGGCTTGGCAAAAGTGCCAAACCTGCAAAATTTCTATTACTTTGTAGTCCAATACAACAAAAACGATTTTTATGACATTACTGCCTGATCCCAAAACCATTGCTGCTGGGTAATATCCACGATTTTTGCTTCATCTTTTTTAACTTCAGCAGAAGATTCTTCTTCTGGTTTATCAAAGATACTCTGATCTAGAACATTGATCGAACTGCTCACGATATCCCTCCTAATCCTATGTGACTGCTTAGCATACTTATAACGCTTGCCTTGATCTTATTGTATTCCTCTTACAATCGGAAGTGAAATACGGATTCGGCATATATTGCATTTAGATTCGGAATAAGTAGCCTAAAAGCAGTCAACACAGGACAGGATTGGTGTAATTGCCTATGTATACATAGGTGAAAAATGAAATTGATGTCTTTATCTAGGACGGAGCAGCAGTATCCCAAAACCATTGATGCCGCGTAATATCAGGTTTTTTATCATCGAAGTCGATCTTATCTTTTACAAACTGCAGCCATGCTTTTGTGGCGTGAGAAACATATCGTTCTTTTTTCCAAGCCACTCCTAACTGTAAATAGATTGGCGGATCAGCTAATGGAAGGGACTTCAGTGCATTAGTGTCCAAGTGTTGACAAACGGTACTTGGCAAAAGAGCTATACCGAAATGATCTGCTACCAGTTGAGTCATCAGCTCAAGCTGCAACGTTTCAAAAATAACATTTGGACGGAAACCTGCTTGCATGCACCGATCGATAATGAGATCATTTAAACTAAAGTCATTACTATACAGCACAAAGGATTCATTGATCAGATTCGCATAGTCAATGATTTCACATTTGGCAAAAGGGTGCTCTGGATGGACGACGAGCCGAAGGGGATCTTGGATACTGCAAATCATTTCATAAAGTTCCTGATCACTAGGTGGAATACATATTATACCTACGTCTAGCGTCCCATCTAGAATACCAGTTTCAATTCTCTTCGATCCGAACTCAAATAGCTGTATATTAATATTCGGATAGGCCCTTTTAAAAGGGCCAAATAAGCGGGAGAATGATGTCAGACCCGTAATTGGCGGAATACCAATCCGTATTTTCCCTGATTTTAAATTAGATCCTCCAACTAAATTAGCACTTATATTTTGAAAAGATGAAACAATATTCTCTGCTTGTTGTAAGATTATTTCACCTGCATCAGTCAATTCCACATATTTTGTAGTTCGGTAAAATAGTACCACTCCAAAATGACTCTCAATTTCTTTAATTATTTTACTAATCGACGGCTGGGAAATATGCATTTGGTCAGCCGCCTTACTAAAACTCTTTTGCCGCGCTACCTCTATGAAATATTCCAGATGTCGTATCTCCATTTTGATCTCCTTACAAAAAAGTTCTAACTTAAATTGTAGCAATAAGTAACTCTTTTCAAAGCAATTATAATCGCTATTCCATCATATGGCAACTCACGAAAAAATGTAACAGGCAGCATAATAACAGGGCTTATGTACCACTATTTGTACAACTATTGTGGTACATAAGCCCTGTTATTCATGATATATCGTACTCGACATTGGATCAAACAGCAAATTAGTTGAATGAGAAAACAATTAAGACAGCAACAAGGGCACAAAACATTCCTGGGGCGGTACGTTTAGCGATCTCCATGGGATTTACACCAGCTATTGTTGCACATACAATGGCACCACCAGCAACGGGAGACATTGTACGTCCTAAACCACCAGATATTGTAGCAAGGGAGCCCATATCTGTAATTTTAAACCCAAACTGCGCAGCATGTGGAGTAACCGCACCATTGAAAGCAAGAGCAGCCGCATCACCTGATCCACTTAAAACTGCGAGAAAAAATGGACCGATGGATGCGGCATATCTTGCTACATCCTGTGATTCTTTCATATTTTCAATCAGTGCACCAGTAAGTCCAATGGTATCCATTCCCTGGGTGAATACAGCTGCTGCAATAATAATACCCATTATTTCTCCATAAGAGTCACCCATGCCCTTAAAAAAGCTTTTGGATATTTCTTGTGCATTGCCCCATGTTACGACAAATCCAAGCATGGCACCTATAATCATAGCTTGGGGAACTGTGACCTCAGGAATCAGAGCAACCATTTTGCTCCCTAGTACCAACAAGACCAGAGGAATGATAGGAACTACAGCTTTTACAACGTTAATCTCAAATTTTTCACCATCATTGGCAATTTCAGTAGATCGCTCAGCGCTAGCACCTTCTTTTCGCAAATGAGAAACAATCGTTAGCATTGTTGCTGCAACAGCAAGTGAAATAAGGGCAGGAATAGTATGACCAGCGATCACTGCCATCACATTAACATTGGCTAATTTAGCGACAAATGGATTATGTGCAAGACCCGGACTCATGACACTGCCAATCGTACCAGACATGACACAAGCAGCAGCCATCGCAGGGTGTACGCCAGATACGATCAATGTAGGTATTAATACGGCGCCAACAGCAGCAGCACATCCAGCTGTACTCGGTAAAGCAATATTAATGATCCATGTTACGATAACCGCTCCTGGTATCAGAACAAATTTAGCTTGTTTTAGCAAACTAGTTAATACGTTTACCAGATGACTATCACAGCCAGTTAATTTCATTACATAAGAAAAGCCCATCACTGTACAGATCGTTGTTACAAGCCCTCCGCTAACCATTGTTTTAGCGAAAGCATCTATGGCTACTAAAGGCTTGCCAACGACTAAAGCCATTGCCACGCCAGCTACAAATAGAACCAACCTAGTTTCATAACGTTTGATGATAGCAAAAAATGTTAAAGCTACAATTAAAATACCAATCCAAATCATGAATTACACCTCCTGTTTTTCTCCACCAAAACTACATTGTTTCTACCAAGACTGCATCACGGTGGGGTACCAGGACCCAAGCCGGTTTGATTTTTGCTGTATTGGGCAGTCCCTTTACCCAGCTGGTATTACCATACTTTTTCTGTAATTCACTAAGCTCGCCATATCCCAGCACCCGCATAGGGCAGGCTGAAACACAAGCCGGTGCTGTTCCTTGCAGCAGGAGATCTTGGCAGAAGTCACATTTCTTCATCTTGCTGGTGGCAGCATCAAACTGTGGTGCCTGATAAGGACAGACTAAGAAACAACGGCGGCAGCCAATGCAGCTCTTTTCGTTAATCAGCACCAATCCATCTTCTTGTCTTTTGTATATCGCTTTACTTGGACACACGGCAATGCAAGGAGCATCTACACAATGATTGCAGCTAACCGGTATCCAATAGGCATATGTATTTTGATGAACAACATTGCCGGAAATGGTAAAACCGCCGCCTTCATAGGCATGAATTCGTCTAAAATTCTGACCGACAGGTAGATTATGCTTATCTTTGCAGGCAATCTGGCAGGCGCTGCAGCCCGTACAATGTTTTTGCTCAACATAAAATGCCATTTGTTTGCTCATCCCTTTGCCTCCATCTGATCCAGTTTCACCACTTCAACCAAGTTGGTATGTTGAGGATTCGCAAAAGCCAGTGGTGTCGGCTGGTATTTGGTTAATGTATTGATGCAGCCGCGTTGGTCGATGCCTTCCTTATCAGGTGACCACCAGCCCCCCTGGGGTATTGAAACCACCCCCGGCATAATACGGGGAGTGACTTTAGCGGTGAGTATGACTTTGCCGCGGGCATTATAGATACAAACCCTTTCACCATTTTTTATGCCGCGCTTTTTTGCATCATATACGCTAATCCAAAATACCTGTGCTTCTGCCTGCTCCATCCAGTCACTATTGTCAAACATGGAATGTACGCGCCGTTTGGTATGATGACCAATGCATTGCAGCGGATACGTGTCTCGCAGGGGATCTTCCGGTCCTTCCCAGGCAGGGATATATTTTGGAATGGCAGGCACTTCAGCAGGCTTATCTAATTCCCATAAGCGTAATGAGAAAAATTCGATTTTCCCAGAAGGGGTGGGAAAAGGATGGTGCTCGGGATCTTCGATCTGCTCCTTAAAAGCAATTGCAGGTTCCTCATACTCCCAGTCATACACACCCTTTTCTTTAAATTCTTCATAGGAGGGAAAACCGGGATTTTCCTTGCGGGTTTCATCAACAATAAAACGCAGCCAGTCTTCTAACGTCCTTCCTTGGGTAAATTCATCTGCAAGCTCCAGTCTTTCAGCTAAATCCCTGACCCAGTCATATCCGTTTCGACATTCATAAACCGTATCCACTGCCTTATTCATAAACAACACATAATCACCAGCAGACCAGGGTAATACAATATCTTCTCGCTCCATGAAATTATCACCCGGCAGCAAAATGTCAGCAAACTTCGCGCTGCTTGTAAGAAAATGATCACTGACTACAATAAATTGAGCTAACTTTTCATCGGTTAACAGTTCTGCCGTTCCATTAGTATCAGAATGCTGATTGATGAGGCAGTTGCCTGCCAGATTAAATATTAGTTTAATGTTGGCTGACAGCTTATCAACACCCCGGACGCCCTCCTTTTTCCCTAGTTCAGTGCCCTTTTGAATCGCCAGCGGCCACATGTACATGGAGATCGCTGCTTTGCAGGGGTTATTGATGGGAATCGAACCAACATACTGTTTGCGGCATGGTGAACCGCAGCCAGAGGCCCAGCCGCCTTTTATGCCAATATTTCCTGTCATAGCAGCAAGAGCAGCCGCACTGCGGGGCGGCTGTTCACCATAGGCATGGCGCTGGGGTCCAAATCCCTGAATGAGTGCACCGGGTTTATTTAGGGCATATTCCCTAGCCAGCTGAATAATGATCTCCCTTGGAATGCCTGTTGATCTTTCCGCCCAAGCAGGGGTTTTAGGAACCGGATCTGTGCCCGTGCCAAGAATATAACTTTTGTATGAGTTGCCCGCTGGAACATCTTCCGGCATATGATCCTCATCAAAACCGAGACAATAGGTATCCAAGAATAACTGATCTTGTAGATTTTCTGTAATGATCACATAGGCCATTGCATCCAAAAGAGCACTATCGGTGGTGGGGCGTATGGGTATCCACTGATCAGCCAGAGCGATAGCAGTATCCGAATACAGTGGATCGATACAGATGATTTTTGCCCCAGCTGCCTTCGCTTTTTTTAGATAATAAGCTGTATTTGTTCCATGAATGGTTGTCGCCGGGTTAAATCCCATCAGAATGATAAGCTTCGAATTAACCCAGTCTTCTCGGCTGCTGCCAGTATTGACAGTCCCATATGTATAGGGGGTTGCTGCGTTCGTACAAGCTGAACTATATGTTCCATAGTAATCCAAGTAGCCTCCATAGAGTGCCAGCAGCCGTCTCATCCAGACCCGTTCCGACGTCTTCCCTGCATTGCCTGTAGCATATGACAGATAAATAGCCTCTGGACCATACTCAGCCATAATTCGTTTTGTATGATCTGCAATCGTGTCTAGGGCTTCCTCCCAGGAAATACGTTCAAATAGACCTTCTCCTCGTTTGCCGACTCGCTTCATCGGATACTTCAGCCGATCATCATGATACAAGTAGCTCCTGTAGGCCCGGCAGCGGAGGCAGCCACGCAATTGGGGTCTTTTATCCGTATCGGGACGTTCATCATCACTGGTAATGCGAATAATGCGTCCGCCTTTTACATGAGCCTTAACAATGCAGCGACCGCCGCAATTATGGGAGCCTGATGTCCGTATTATGGTTTCTTCTTGGAACGTTGTATCCGTCATATCTCTTTGCTCCCTTGATTACATTTTTGTACATAGATCCAACCACATAGAGTTTAATGGCTCTTTTATAAAAGTAGTAACTATATTACCTTATTTACAATTAGAAGACAAAATTCCTGCAAGTTTTTATAGGGCTTTTACAGGAATTTATTGTCTTATCGCGACGAATACAGTTGATAAGAAG
This sequence comes from Pelosinus baikalensis, assembly GCF_020819555.1. Taxonomy (NCBI): domain Bacteria; kingdom Bacillati; phylum Bacillota; class Negativicutes; order Selenomonadales; family Sporomusaceae; genus Pelosinus; species Pelosinus baikalensis. The sequence goes on along the minus strand of NZ_JAJHJB010000004.1, from coordinate 185,298 downwards.
AATGATTGTAAAGGATTGATGAAGCAAAGAAAGTTAAATATTAGAAATATACGTTTTTTCGACAAAATAAGCGTTACTCTTTATTGACAATGAGTTTTGAGACTGCTACAATAAACCACATGTAAATAGTCTCGTATAATTTTGGGGATATGGCCCAGAAGTTTCTACCGGCAGCCGTAAATTGCCTGTCTACGAGTGAAAGTGTATCTAAGGTCTACGCGCTACGTTACTTTCATTAGTAGTCGTGATCCAATGATACAGGTGATCATACACCACACCCAAGGATAAAGTCCTGATGGGGAATTTTCGCTCATTTTCTACAACGCGGAGATTCCCTATCAGGGCTTTTTTTATTTTAAAGAACTAAAGGAGGGCTTATGGATTTATTAAAAAAAAGGATTCAGTCTGACGGACAAGTTTTAAACGACTCCTTACTCAAAGTTGACTCCTTTTTAAACCAACAAATTGACCCTCAGCTTATGCTGAAAATGGGAGAGGAGTTTGCTAAACGCTTTAGTGGAGAATCGATTACGAAAATCTTGACGATTGAATCCTCCGGTATCGCCGTATCGGTAATGGCAGGACTAATCCTTAATGTTCCCGTCATTTTCGCTAGAAAGAAAAAATCAGTGGTTTCCAATGAAGCCTTATACTGTACCACGGTCTATTCCTTTACAAAGCGCGAGAGTAACAATATTATTGTCTCTAAAAAATTTCTACAAGAGGACGATCATGTACTTATTATCGATGACTTCCTAGCCAATGGAGAAGCTGCTACAGGTTTAGCATCTATTGTGGAGCAAGCCAATGCAAAAGTAACAGGAATAGGCATTGTAATCGAAAAATCCTTCCAGCCTGGTGCTCAAAAGTTACTGCAAGCTGGGTATCGTGTAGAATCGTTAGCTCGAATCGCTTCCTTTTCAAATGGACAAGTCAATTTTCTATAATCAGTATCACTAGGAGGATTGTGTATGAAAAACTCTGCCGGGAAAACATATCTGCTTGGCACTCAGCATGTGCTTGCCATGTACGCTGGTGCAATTATCGTTCCCCTTATTGTTGGCGGCGCTCTTAAATTAAACTTTGAACAAATGGGTTATATTATTGCAGCTGATTTACTAACTTCCGGTCTTGCCACTCTGCTGCAAGCATGGCGAAATCCTTTCTGTGGAATTGGTTTGCCGGTTGTACTAGGTTGTACCTTTACAGCTGTTTTCCCCATGATTAGTATTGGAAGCCAGTATGGTATGACAGCCATGTATGGCTCCATTATATGCTCCGGTCTTTTCGTGGTACTCATCGCAAATTACTTTTCAAAACTGGTTACGTTCTTCCCGCCTGTTGTGACAGGTTCTGTCGTTACGATTATCGGTATCACATTGGTTCCAGTCGCCATTAACAATGTGGCTGGGGGTGTAGGAAGTGCAGATTTTGGTTCCCTATCCAACTTTGCTCTAGCTTTTGGCGTGCTATTATTTATCATATTATTAAATCGCTTTACCACAGGATTTATCCGTTCTATTTCCGTCTTACTGGGATTAATTGCCGGAACCATTGTCGCGGCACTAATGGGCAATGTTTCCTTCAGCAGTGTTGCCCAAGCTTCATGGTTTAATATGATCACTCCCTTCTATTTCGGAATGCCCACTTTTGAACCAAGTGCAATTATCACCATGATTGTTGTTGCAATTGTCAGCATGATTGAATCAACAGGAGTTTTCATGGCACTGGGTGAGATTTGCGGCAAGAAAATAACAGAAACCGACCTGACTCGCGGCTATCGAGCCGAAGGAATTGCTGTAATCCTGGGAGGTATTTTCAATTCTTTTCCTTATACAACATTCTCCCAAAATGTTGGCCTCGTACAGCTTTCCCATTCTAAGACCACTAATGTAACCATTGTTGCTGGTTTTATGCTCATAGTGTTAGGACTGATACCTAAATTCGCAGCACTAGCTATGATTATTCCAAATTCCGTACTGGGTGGAGCCATGATTGCCATGTTTGGAATCGTCGTTGCCTCAGGAATTAAAATGCTCAGTAAAGTTGATTTCGCCAGCAATGAAAACTTACTGGTTATTGCCTGCTCTGTTGCTTTAGGTTTAGGAGTCACTGTCGTCCCCAATCTCTTTGTTAAATTTCCGCCACTACTAAAAATGTTCTTTGAAAATGGAATTGTAACAGGTGCGTTAACAGCCGTAATTTTAAACATTATCCTGAATATGGGACAAAAGAAGCTGCCGCCTGCCCCTAAAGTTTAATCATTAATAAAACAAATTGCCGAAAAAGTTAGTAAGCCCGGAAGTCTTCTATAAAAGAAAACTTCCGGGCTATTTTTACTACTATTATTTAGTTTAGACCATGCTCTTTTTCTGCAAAGCTTATTTAACTATCATGATAATTTATTTTTCAAAAACACCTTTTACAACCGCCTGCTGCTCTTTGACCATACAGCGTCCTTTGGCAAATACATGACGAATAGTCAGCGTTTTATCAAGTACTACAATATCGGCATCATACCCCTTCGATATCATGCCTTTCTTAGGTAATTTTAAAGATTTAGCCGGGTTGATGGTTACTAATTTGATTGCATCCTCTAAAGGCAATATTCCAGCTTCAACAATATTACGAACAGCCTGATATAAACTGCGTGGCGATGCTGCCATCAAGCCAGTCAATTCACCATTTTTACTGAAAACGGGCAAGCTTCCGTTGCCATCTGAGCTCATAGTGACCTTCTCTAAAGGCACCTCTGCTCCAATACACATTTTTACTGCTTCAGGCGGCTGTATACGTCCAGGAGATATCGTTGAACTACTGGTTGTTATATCTAACATGCCTCCTGCTTTCGCAAATCGTATCCCCTCCATAAACAATTCCTTATTTTTATTGAAATGTGTGGGGGTAAATTGTGTAATCGGCAAGTCTGTTTGGGTTATTATATCGAATACCCAATCCAGCTTTCCCTTTCCATCTCCCAGATGGATATGCAAGACTCCCGCTTTACCCGACAGCATCCCACCAACTCGCGCCTGGGCTGCTAATTGTGCAAAATCTTCTTTTGATGGTTGGGAAGAACGATGATCTGACATAGCGACTTCACCAACACCAACGACTTTATCAATAAGAAGAATATCAGAACGTACGCTGCCTGTAATTGTGGGAACAGGGACATCATAGGCCCCAGTATATATCCAGGTAGAAATCCCTTCTTCTTCTAACCCTTTAGCCTTTGCCAGTAAAGATTCCATATGTCTTGTAACACTATCCGTTCCCAAAGTTCCTACCACTGTAGTAATCCCAGCAGTGGTAAGTTCACTCAGCATCACCTCCGGCGTTCTGGTTGAGAATCCGCCTTCTCCTCCGCCGCCTATCAAATGAACATGTTGATCAACAAAGCCAGGGACAACAAGACATCCCGTCACATCATAAACCTCCGTATCTCCATAGCCAGGAAATAAAACACACCTTAGAGCTGGCACGCAAAATGGCCGTATCTGATGCTCCCATCCTGATTCTAGGAGAAAGCGGCACAGGAAAAGAGCTTTTAGCCCAAAGTATTCACAATGCTTCACCACGAAAAAGTGGTCCGTTTGTCGCAGTAAATTTTGCAGCAATGACGGAAAATTTGTTAGAAAGCGAACTTTTTGGTTATGAGGAAGGTTCCTTTACTGGTGCCCGTAAAGGTGGATCCGCTGGTCTATTTGAACAAGCCCATAAAGGAACCATTTTCTTAGATGAAGTAGGTGATGCGCCTTTGCCTTTTCAGGTCAAACTGTTAAGAGTACTCCAAGAAAAACAAGTCCGTCGTATCGGTGGATCACGAATTATTCCAATTGATGTTAGAGTCATTACCGCTACCAATAGGGATTTAAAAAAGCTAATTGCAAAAAATATTTTTCGCCAAGATTTATATTATCGTTTGAATGTCTTACCCATAAAGATGCCATCGTTAAAAGACAGAAAAGCAGATATTCTTCTACTGGCAGAAAAGTTCTACGATGTTCATTGCCGTCGGCAGGAAAATGCAATTCCGTCTGACATGTATTTTAGGCTTATTGCATCGCACTTTTTTTCATATGACTGGCCCGGGAATATTAGAGAACTGCAAAATGTAATTGAATATCTTGTTACTATTTCTCCCTCTCATCCTCCCTCGCCCGATATGCTGTCCGAAGAACTGCATTCAGATACGATCAACGTCCATGGGAATGGCTGTCACGATATCCACTCCCTAATTCTCACCACAATAGCTAAATGTAATGAACAGGAAACATCCATTGGTCGAAGATCATTGGCTGCAGCGTTAGCACTGCCAGAGAGTGTGGTAAGAAAGTCACTAACTTGCCTACAACAGGAAGGATTCATTCAGGTCACTAAAGGCAGAAAAGGGTTGTTAATTTCTAAACCACAAAAAGCACTTTTCGGTGACGACTTAGCCTCGCTTGATGCTTGTTCTGAGCTAACGACATAATCCGTATAAATTATTGACACCCAAAGTTAGCAATCTATCGAAGATATGCACCGCTTTCTAAGAGTTGAGTTCTAATTTCCGGATATTTAACGGCTACCGCATTACTATTATGTATAGCAGCCCATGCTGCAGCTATACCACCGGCTTGCCCGACTGCCATTGCAATTGGCGATACCCGCACTGACGCACAAGCTTCATGCGTAACAGATATACAGCGCCCCACATTGATGAGATTATCGACTTTAGAATTAGTTAAACATCTGTACGGGATTCCATATATTACTCCCCAAGCTAAATGTCGACTGTTTGTACCTTCACCATCAGGACTATGAACATCTACAGGATAACCGCCGCAAGCAATTTCATCTTCAAACCGTAACCCGTCAAACAGATCTTTTGCCGTAAGAATATAGTTGCCTTTAATTTTACGGGATTCCCTCACTCCTACATTAGGTCCAGTATACATTAGTATCGATTTTTCAAAACCAGGCACCCTGTTGTTCATAAAACCAAACAGTTCCAAGGCCTGACGCCGTCCTTCTATTTCAGCGCCGGAAAGCTGCCAGAAATCTGTTGGATTCACCTTTTGTACACGGGTAGTGTTGACAATTACTTCACCGGGATTGCTGGTCTCAAACAATAAAATGAACTCTCGGGAAAAAGTAATTTCTCCGTTTTTTCTGCCTTCGTCGAAAATCTTTTTAAAGCCTCCCATTGATAACCTGGGTGCCTTATCCAAAAGATCCACGCTAGTATTCGGAAAATCACCAGGATCTTGCCGTATGCATTCTTTTAACTTTTCGATATCCACATTTCTGACTTTCATATTCATGGTTACCGGCTGACATAAATTATCCGTGTCTCGTCCCAACAAAAAACCCACACCGCTCAACGCTGCTAAATCCCCATCACCAGTAGCGTCAATGAATATTCGGGCTGTAAATTCTATGGAACCCGATTTAGTACATACATGAATAGCTTTGATTTTTCCTGTCTGAACAGTAGCCTTGAGTAGCATACTATGGTACAGAATTTCTCCTCCAGCCGCCAGAAACATATTCTCCAGAACATGCTTTAGTAGTTCCGCATCAAAAGGAGTTACCGTATAAGTATAGCCTGTCGTATCTACAATATGTCCAGGTGAACCTCCCTGTTCCTTAAGTTTTTGTACGATTTCTTCGGCAATGCCCCTAACTACTTGAATATCCCCGGCGTGAAAAGTCATCATCGGTCCAACACCCCCAGCCGTAAGCATACCGCCTAAAAATCCCATTTTCTCAATGATTAATGTTTTAACGCCCATTCTGGCGCAGGCTATTCCAGCTACGGCTCCAGAAACTCCTCCACCTACAATTACAACATCATAATCGTACATACGAAACCTCCTCATCCATCCGCAGTAAGGCCTTGGTAAAGCTATGAGCCCCAATTTCACACAATGCTCTTATGCCGGAGGTAATTTTTAAGGGTCCAATTCTGAATGTAATAATCTTTTGCTTTTTGGAAGTAAGTCCTTTATGATGGCACTCAATGTGATGATAAATTTCATGAGCAATAAAAAGTTCCCGTATCTGATCATAGCTTTCACAATACGTGCGCTCCCTGTCGCTGCACCTCTTTACTTCTTTTAAAATAGTATTTTTATATAGTACAATCCGTTTTAGATTGCTAAAATATTCGCTATAAACCTGGGTTTCAGACAAAATGAAATTCTCATCAATCTCCAGTAAAGACAGTTCCATCCTGCCAGCTAATTCGCTTGGCACACGAGTCTGGTATTTCTCACAATACTCGATGGCAGTTTCACGACCAACGTTCCAGGCAAAATCAATGAGCTGGTAGTAACGTTCAGGAGGTATTCTGTAAAAAAGAATATCATGCTGGATTTCCCACATACCAAGCCGATATTTATCATAAAAGAAGTGCTCCATTTAGAAAAGACATCTCCCTTCCGTGTCTTTTCCACTAATAAAGGCATAAATTATACTTTCTTCATCGAGCCCACTGACTTCCAGTTTGGCAACCGAAACAATTTGTGATGTATTAATAAGTCCTGAAAAGTCCATTATTTTTTTGTAATACAGCAAGAAAACATCTGGTAATTGCTTGCCGCCATCACCATACGTAGTACATTGTTCAATGGCTCGCTCAAGTTCCAGCTCAAAATTGGTTAAAGAAAGCTTAAAAATCCCCCCCCCTGATCTCTGTATTCTAATTACACCTTCACTGTCAATTACCCGTAAAGGATGACAAACATTCTTAATCAGTCCGAACATTTTTTTCTTGATGGTTTCTCCACGAACAATGTATATCTCACCGGTAATTCCAATAACTTGCACTGAACTTGATTCCACTTTCATGGACTTAGCCGCAACTTGTAAGATTTCCGCATCAGACAGCCGCTTCTGCATTCGTTCTTTGGTACGAAGCTCGGTAATGCCTGTAGCAATTACCCTTACAATATTGCGTGGAGCGTCCACTTCAACACTCAGTTCAATAGATCCAGGAGCGGCTCCTGAATGAATTGCCGCCTGTTCAGCTTCTCTGCGCACTCGTATAATATCATCAACAGTTGGATTATCAATTGTTCGCTCAACAACCTCCCTCACCATTGCCAACGCTACCCCAATAGGAGAAATAACTTCGGCAGTCTTAGAAATTCTATGCTCAAGCCCCATATATTGAGCTAAATAAGGAACAACTGCCGTCGCTCCTCCACCACCGCCCACTAAGACTGTATTGGAAAGATCAAACTTATAATCAGTAATGAGATTTTTTAACACCACTGCATTTTTCTTTGCTGCTATTTCCATAATTTTCTTAGCAAACTCTTCCACTGTAGTGCAGTATTTTTCAGCGAAAGGTACAAGTGCCTTATAAGTAGCTTCCTGGCAGCCGTGCGCATAATCTCCCGGCCTACTATATCCTAGAACATTGGCTGCACACGAAAGAGTAACAGTATATTCCTTGCCGTTTTTACATCTGATGGCAGCATAATTAGCCGGGTCCCCTTCCTTGGGTTGTACTAACATAATTTCTGGGTCAATAATATCATCGGGACTAGCATATGCAGCATATGCCAGTCCCGCAATATGAGCGCTGCGCGGCCCTACATCTGCCACACCGTTATCATCAATCCGGATCATGCTCCCGCCGCCAACGCCGACAGTGCGAATGTCCAGTGAATGGAGATAGGTTTTATGACCTCCAACCTCTGCATAAGAAATCATAACCTTGCCATTACGAATAGCGGAAATGTCAGTACTAGTACCACCAACCTCCAGGAATATTCCGTCTGAAATTTTTTCATACATCAAAGCCCCGGCAACACCTGCAGCCGGCCCAGATAGCATAGTCAAAATCGGTCGCTTGCGAACTTCATCAATATCCATTACGCCACCGTCGCCGCGCATAATCATTAAAGGAGTTTGTATACCTGCTAACCGAACACTTCTTTCTGTAATATCCGCAGTTTCAATCATCTTCGGCAATATACTGGCATTGATGACAGCCGTCCGTGTCCTTATTTTCAAACCGTACAGTTTTGATATTTCATGGCTTCCGGTTGCCAACAATCCTAATTCTACCGCCTTAGTAATAGCTGTTTCTTCGGTAGACGGATCATCCACAGCAAAAGCAGCGCTGGCGACAATAACCTGGCAGCCATTCTCTTTTAGTTCATGGATAGATTTCTCTAAATGATTATCTTTAGCAATGTCAATATAACGATGAAAGGTCTTTAAATACCTGCCAGTCGCAAGCTCAATATCTCCTACCTGAGTATCGCTTTTGGCTTTAACCCCTTCTAGTCCCTTTCCCATACCGATAATTCCTACTGGAATGACATCACCTTCCAGCAAAGCATTGGTAGCCTGTGTAGTACCGTAAGCAATAAATACCACATCTTCATGCTGTATATTATACTTTTCCATGATTCTTTGGATAACTTGACTAACGCCTCGGGCCACACCTTCTTTTTCCGCATGTGTGGTAGGTATTTTTAGAGTACCGATAATACTGTAAGTATTGTCGTCAATTGCAACGGCATCAGTAAATGTTCCACCAACGTCGATGCCTATTCTGATTTTCATTTATTATAATACCTCCATGCTGATCACGACGTATTAGAACCACATAGAACTGGAAATTATAATGCCAATTATAGCTAGTCCCCAGATATAGGGCAGCACCTTTACAAGTATTTGGTTCACATCCACTCCAACATAGTTGGACAACCAAACATTGTGTGTATTGGTCGGATCACCGATATATTGCACTCTTTCGGCAGATAAGAAGGCGCTAAACACCGCAGGCGCAGGCAATATCTTGAGACCGATAATCACAGCAGCAATGCCACTTCCTAACCCCCACAGGTTAAGCGGCCCCCGATACAAAGCCAGCGGTGCCAGTAACGAGAAAAACACGATGTAAGTGATCTGTTGTGACGGAATAACAGCCTGTAGGAAAGGCGTTATATTCTTAGCTACAATGGGATGCATAAAAGAATTGAGTACCATCCCAATACCAATCATTAACAGAACAGCCGGAGCGCTGTCGGAAACTCCCTCGAAGGCCGCTTTCATAAGGAGTGATGTTAATTGGCTAAATTTCCTTTGCGCCGATAAAAGATATACTGTCAGGAAACACCAGACAAGACCAGCAAGAAAGGCCGGTAATATGGGCCAGTTAAAAAGAATGACACAAAAGATGGGGATTATCGGCGTAACCAACGACAACACCGGGGGCTTCTCTTCTTGCATCTGCAGTGAAAATTTAGTAGCTGTATGAGCCGCCCATGCAAATTTAATTCCCGTACGTTTGAATTCAATGATGGCAAACAAGAGACTAATTATTGCAGTTAACGCTGCTAAGGTTAAAGTAAAGGTCTGCACATCACTCTGCGCCACGCCGGTAGCCATAGTATAAAAAGCCCAGTTGGACATATTGACAATACCGCCGGTCGCCATACCGAACAACATCATGCAGGCAGCAGTAATCCCTGGTACGCCTACCGAAGTCATAATCGGTACTACTATAGTAGCTGTCATAATAGCGGCTCCTAGTCCTTCAATTGTTGTAAAAAGTAAAGCCACCGCCAGCGTTATTAATACAGTAACCAACAAGGGGTTGTCACCACCCAATTCCGCCGCTCCTTTGACAATTCTTTTGGAAACGGCGGTTTGATTCATAAATTGCCCCAACCATGCCCCTAAAATGACCGCACAGTAAGTAGCCACCAAGCGGGTGGCACCTCCCTGAATTACATAATTCAATATCCCCATATCCTTTTCGCCGCCGGTATCAACCAACGGTACGCCAGCAATTACTGCCACACCTACTGCTAAAATGGGCAGCGCAAGCAGAGCCGGTAGCTTGCGGGTAACCATCAGCCCTGTGATGACCAAAAACAAGCCAAGCATCCCAATTGCAGTTAACATAAATTTATCCTCCTGACAAATCGGCATATAAGTAAGCCTTGCATAGGCAAGGCTTACTTATATTTGTACTTTCTATAGGTATTATCATAAGCTGCCAACTTGTCTTCGATAAAACCTGTTTCTAAATAATTACGCAAAACAATAGCGCCGTTTCCTATATTCACCTCTTCCTGGGGCAACGACGTTACAAGTACACAGCTGCGTTCCTTTTGAAATAGGATATGTTTTCCCCAAGCCTCTGCCAGTGCATGGGAAAAATTTGTTAGCCGCCCCACCTTGCCGTCAATAACAACATTATTTATATTAAGCAGAGCCATCATGTTGAATATCCCGGTACATAGCATTTCTGCCGTCTTCGCGATAATATCCTCGATAAAGCGATCCCCCTCATTGGTGCACCGGATAATCATATCAAAATTAACCTGATTCATATCCCCACCGGATAATTCATGTACAAGCGTTGCTTTTTCTCCAAGCAGATCCCGTTTAACGCGTTTCACAATAGCACCTGTGGTAACCAGTACTCCTAGACAGCCTCGTTGACCACAGCTGCACTTCGGACCATTCCGATCAATAATAATGTGTCCCAGATTGCTGTGTACTACAAGGGGCATCTTTACAATTTGACCCTTTTGTACAACGACGGTCTGAATGTCCTCACTGACATCAATAAAAATAAATTCCTCCATGTTCTTAGCTGCACCTAAATAGTATTCCGCTATCGCGCGTGAATGGATCGTTGGTTCAATAAATACAGGTTGTTTATACTTGAAACCTAAAGCAAAATCAAGGTTCATCCTATCTGCCGACACCCCGGTATCGAGCAGGACTTTTCTATCCATATCATCGTACTCCCGAGGAATGCTGATGCTAATACCAAGTAGTTTCTTACTGAATTTCGGCCTATTGGCGAGCAGTAGATCTATGTTTTCCACCAAGTTTTCAAACAACTGCTGCAGGATAATTTCTTCGGAGTTTTCTACGATGAATTCCTCTATTTTTTCTAATTTCATGTTAAACAATGTATAGGTTATAGTGTTAGACAGGACGCTTACCGCACATATGCAGCCACCATGGGGATTAATCTGCAATAGGGATACTTTAGTTACTTTTTTGCTGCTATTAGGCATTATTTCCCAGATCTCGACTATCATTTTTATATCAAGAAGTTGTTTTGTTAAAACAGCAACCGTTGCCGGATTTAGTCCGGTAAATTCAGCCAATTCGGTACGTGACATTTCCTTTTGATAGAAAATGGCATTCAAAAATATTACCTGATTTGTTCTTTTCATGTCTTTAATGTATACTACCTTATTGTTCTTCACCAATAAACCTCCTTTCTACATTGTTCGAAATTACCATATAGTATAATTCTATATAAATTACCATGTTCCTCTTTAAATGTCTAATATTGTATATTTTTCCGTGAAATGATAATATTTAGCAAAAACTGATGTCGCTTTTTGCCTTTTAAAAATCTACGCTTTTATTTATATAAGACCCAGGACCAAAGCATAGACATAGACAAACCCCACTTTTAAAACGAAAGACAAAAAAGCGGGGTCTTGCAAGTAGCGCTTAATAATATTACGCTGTATTACTTGAGAAGCGTAGCTTTTAACAAATCCAAGAAGTGCTTACTGCTAGCAGACAATTTGTGATTTCTCGCCCAGACAATTACCGTTTGTGTCGATACGGTGGGCTCCACAATAGTTTTATAAGTCAGTTCTGAATCAGAAATGAGTTCCTGGGTAGACTTTGGCACTAAGGCCATGCCAATTCCTAGTTTCGTCCATATTATATTGAGTAAAATTCCATCACTTATACATACAATATTCGGCTTAAATCCGGCTTTTCGGCACCATTCAACAAACATAGCCTTCCACCTTAGCGGAATAATTAATGGTTGGTTAACAAGCTCAATCATCCGAATTTTTTCAGGATCCTTTCCACAAGAATGTACATCTCTTTTCATCGCAATTACTAGTGGCTCATCGGGCAAAGTGATTGATTCATATATTTCTAGATTAAAGGGAGCTCGTATAATGCCAATTTCAATCACTCGATTATTTAGCAGCTCTAAAATACGATTACCATCCCCTTCCCATAGCTGGAATGTAACCTTCGGGTATAAGTTATGAAATTGATGCAGCAGGTTTGGAAGCAATGTAGCTCCCGATGTACTCACCGTACCGATTGACAGCGCACCGACTAAGCCTGAATTCAACTCTGTAATTTCTTTAATTGTACCATCGACTAACCCTAATATTTGCTCTACCCGCTCTCGTAATAACTCCCCTGCTTCTGTCAGCCTTATTCTACGACTTCCGCGCTCAAACAATTGAACTCCGAGATTATCTTCTAACTGTTTCATCTGCTTACTAAGGGGTGGCTGCGCTATATTAAGCCGCCTCGCTGCATTGCTGATATTTCCTTCCTCAACGATGGCATAAAAGTTTTTCATATCCCGAATGTCCATTTTTCTCACCTCATACTATATATTTTCAGTATAGAACGTATATTTTATTAATAATTTTATTATAGTTTGCGTCATGCTATAATTGCAACAAATATGATTAGTAAAGACTGGGAGTGATTGTAGTGAATGACCAAACTACTCTTTATAACAACTTTAACATCAAAGGTATTGCATGTACTAAACCTTCTCCTTGGAAAAAATTTTATAATATCTATCTGCTTTTAATGACTGTACCTATATTTCTTGGAACATCATATGTTGCAGCTAAAATTGGAATGCGTGACTTCCTTCCTATGAACCTGGTTATTTTACGGTTTGTAATTGCATCTTTAGTATTTACTCTCATTCTTTTGCTTAAAAAGGGAACTAGCTGCATTGATAAAAAGGATATACCTCAGTTCTTCCTGCTTGGCTTTTTTGCTATTACTTCATTTTTCTATATTCATTATACAGGTTTGCAATATACAACCAGTACAAATGCTGGTCTTATTATGGCAACTACCCCGGTCTTTGCTGCTTTATTCTGCATCATTACCAAAAAAGAAAAAGTGACTACTCGCAGCAGGTTAGGGATATGTATTGCTTTTTTCGGTGTTCTGCTAGTCATAAGCCAAGGACAATTTGGCAGCATATTCTATCAAAAGACCCTCTTAGGAGACGGTTTACTGGTTCTAAATGCACTAGTTTGGGCCTGGTTTACTCTTAAAGGTAAAACAGTGTTAGAAAAGTATAGTCCATTTATCGCAATGGCTTATATTCACATTTTTGGAACCATTCTATTACTGCCATTTGCAATTTTTCCAACGGTATTAGCTGAAACAACATTGTTGCAGCAACTTCCCACAGTTAGCAGGGCTACCCTTTTAGCCGCAGCGTATTTAGCCATTTTTTGCTCCGTTTATTCATACTTTATCTGGTATCTAGGAATCGCAAAGATCGGTGCCGTAAAAACAGCAATCTTCAGCTATTTTAATCCAATTATGGCTACACTGGCTGGCATAATGATTTTTGACGATAAACTGACTCTATCTATTGTTTTAGGTGGATTATTTGTCATTCTAGGTGTATATATCACCAATCAGAAGAACGCCATCTCCTTAGGCAATACTATTTCTACCAAGTAGAAAATTTAACTAAAATACTAGGACCAGTAGTTTTTATTGTTATCATTGGTAGCCTTTTAAAGTAAAGTGTATCAGTACTTTTTTCAGTATGTACTCGAATATGAGTACATGAGTAGTGATAAAAACTCCTGCAAGGCTATACTTTAGAGCCCCTGCAGGAGTTTACTAACTCATCTATTCAACTCAACGTGTTTTTTGCAAAAGATCCGATACCGCTAATGTCAAGACCGTCACAGCATTTGATAAGGCAGCTTCGTCAAAATCAAATGCCCCATCATGATGCCCGGCAGCTCGATTAATTCCGACCATAGCATATCCGCCTTGTCCGCCGCTTTCTTGAACCCGCTCTAAAAAGCATGTGAAATCCTCGCTGGCTCCCAAACTGCCACGGTCCTCAATCACGGCAAACAAACTCGAAGCCTCTGCCGCCTGCCGCAAGCGATTTGCAATAGCAGTATCACTTTGACCGCCGGAAGCTCCGCCCATTTCACGAATGGCTACGGTTACGCCTTGTATGGCAGCAGCTCCGTGAATGATTCGCAGAGCCTCTTCCTGCATAAAGCAATTAATCGCTGAAGTTTCTCCGCGAGTTTCCAGTTTTAGAACAGCTCTATCAGCAATAACATTGCGCCCGCTGCCTGCTTCCAATACTCCAACATTAATGCGCGATACACCAGCAGCATGACGGGGAATCCCATGCAAACTGATGGCAGCATGAGCCGCAGCAAGCAATGCATTGCGTCCTTCCTGTGGTGCCGCTCCGGCATGGGCCGGCACACCCGAAAAATAGGCATCAAATTTTGTAGTAGCTAAAAAACCGTCAGTACCACAAATAAAGCGATCACTGCTCCCAGCCAAGAAACCTAAATGCATGCCAAATAAATAATCAACATCATCAACGACTCCAGCTTCAACCATTGCCTTGGCTCCTCGCACCCCTTCTTCGGCTGGTTGAAAAATCAGTTTGACGGTTCCACAAAGATTGGCTTTTTGTTCTTTTAAGATTTTTGCCACTCCCAGCCCAACAGCTGTATGTCCGTCATGACCACAAGCATGCATGACACCAGCATGAAGAGAGGCAAACCCCTCTTGCCAAGGCCGATGCTTCTCATCTGTTTTCTCCTGCACTTCATTAGCATCCATGTCAAAACGCAGCGCCACTACAGGACCGGGGCGACCAGTATATAGTGTGCCAACGACACCCGTTTTACCACCTGTCATACTCTCTACCACTGTACTGTCCGCGCCTTCTTCGATTGCCCTCTTTGAACTATTTTCTAGAACGTCCTGAGTCGGCACCCCCATCATAGCAGCCTCTTCAACAACCTCACTACCATATTGAACGTCGTAACCAAAACTGTTCAATACTTTCACCACTCTGTCAGCTGTACGAAACTCAGTCCAGGCCGCCTCCGGATATCGGTGAAAATCTCTTCGCCATTCAATGATTTGCCCCTCGATTTGCTTCACGGCTTCTTTAATATCTACGTTCATTGTTCCACCTTCCTCGCTATCTTCTCTTAATACTAAAAAAAATATTTACATATCTTACTCCATTATAACATGATCGACTTGATTTCTTAATTTTTTAGGAAATTTCCGAGGAAATATGAAAATCCCGACCAGCAGATTTGCCAGTCGGGATTGGTTTAAAACCTTATAAGTAGCTCTTTATTTTTTCATTGGCATCATCCATTGCCTGGTTTAACGCCTTTGTAATTGGATCTTTGTATCCAACATCACCAAACACCGTTTTATTTTCCGACAGCCCCGTTACTTGAAAAGAAGCAACTTTATCGTTTTCCGCGTTATAAAATTTGTAACGCAGCTTTGCTTTTGATACTACTTTAGTTTGAAATAAACTCATATGCCTTGTAGTTGTTAATTGTGATATCTCCATGGCAATCACATAATCCGCATTCGTTTGTTTCGCAACAGAAGCTAAGATATCTTTTTCAGCAAGCTCCTGATTTGAAACATCATAGCCTGTACTATTTAGAGCCTTTTGTACATCTTCCAAGGGAATAATTTGAAAATTTTTGTTGGAATAGTGTTCCGTATATTTTCCATCCACAATTTCTTGTATGTAGCCTTTCTTTTCTTCTGTAGAGTTAATATAAGGAACGATAGCGAGACGATAGGATGTTTTAGCAGTTGATTGAACAGCATCGTTGTGTGTGTGTTGCGGAGTAGTCATCTCTTCAGCAGACACAATAGCAACCATTGACATTACAAAAAGACATAGAATTGCGATAATCGATATTTTTTTCATAATTCCACTCCATTTACTTGTTAATCCATGTTAATTATACCTTTAAATAATAGTCAGATTTTGTCGAATGGAGAAGACAACTAAAATATATCATTCAAAAATCCGTCTCTTTCAACTCTACCGGCTTTGATAAAAACCAGCCACCAAGACAAATCAGGAGAAATCCACTCCAGAAAATAAGCTTCCATTCTACTGAACCAGAAAATCCTGCATCCAGCCAAGCAACTCCCGGATGTGACAGCGTATAAACTGCCAGCTTGACACCTACCCAGCCGACCAACAGATACGCTGCGGTTTCCAAACCCGGTTTACGAAGCAGGATATCCACAAACCACTGGGCAGCAAAACGCATTAGTACCAGACCGACAAATCCGCCAGCGAAAACAACCACAAAATGTCCGCCGTCGAGTCCTCCAATGCTTGGCAGTGTAGTTTTCGGCAAACTAACTGCCAATGCAACTGCTGCCAGAATGGAGTCTGCTGCAAAAGCAATATCCGCGATTTCCACCTTTATCACAGTATTCCAGAAACCTGATCCCTCCGCAGCAACCGAATTAACTTTCCCTCCATTGCTGCACACAACAGATTTATATATATGATTGAGACTTAGGAAGATCAAATAAAGCGCTCCTACCGCTTGCAGTTGCCACCATTCGATCAACATCGATATTGCGAATAAAGATGCCGCGCGAAAAACAAATGCTCCTGCCAACCCGTACATCAGAGCCTCTTGCGTTCTTCAACCGGCAAATGTTTAACCATGACCCCTAGAACACAGGCATTATCAGCCGCCAATATCCCTTCCAAGAAAATAAGAATCACAAACATCCAAGCATACTCTACAACAATTGTAAAATCCAATTGCTATCCCTCCCTTTTTTACATCAAAAAAGACCCCGCCTATGGAAAGAAACAATTCGATTGCTCTTCTCATAGGCAAAGGTCTCGCATACAACTTGCATTGCCAGAAAGCCGGAGTCTGCACTCGTATTGACGGCTTACCTGTATTTAGCTACTCCCCTTTGCAGGAGGCTTTATTGAGTTATAATTTATTATAGAGGTATTACGGGTATTTTGTCAATAATGATTCTTCTTAATACTGTATTTACGATGCTATACCTACCGCTCCTTATCAATTCCCTCTTTACAGATCTACCTTGTGCTCTAATAGGTAAGAAGTAGCTATGAATAACAGAACAAAGGTAACAATGTCAAATATCATGCTTCCAACATTCATTGTCATGGTTGTGACAGAATGAATTTGCACCATCTGGGGAAAGAGATTTGCGATTGCCACCGATAGCCCTGTCCTTGCTATGCTTAGCAGAAAGAAAATAATAAAGGAACCTATTTTCCCTACCTTTTTCCCTTTCAAGGCAATTCTTCCAACAACCATGCAAAAATACATAAATGTTAATGTCGAAACGATAGTCCATAGATGCATTAGGATAAAATACAGTAATTCACGTATTTCAACTTGCTGCAAAATAGCATTGAGTAATCTTCCTTGATCAAGTAAACAAAACATGGACACAGACACAATCAAAACAATGCTGATTTGAATCACAGCGGTAATCAGCCTTGATGCCATGATTGAGACACCGGACTGGGGAAGTGTAAATAATAGATAACCTTGGTCATCATACAGATAATCACTCATCAATGTTAACGAAGCTATGCATATAACGACCAGGGCACCGCCCCCTAAGAAACCAGATAGCACAGGTGCTCCAATTTGCCAGGAGTCTACCTTGGTCATTAAGAAGAGATTTCCGATTATAACTGTTAGGCAAATACCCAGTATGGTTAACAACTTTCCTCTTAGTTCATATTTTATAAGATGAAACATTATTGAAACACCTCCCTGTACAATTCATCAATGGATTTATTCTTGTTCAATCGTAATTCTTCTGCATTCCCCTGCAGCACAATTTCTCCGTCAGAGATAAATGCCACCTCATCAAAAATTCGTTCAATATCATTTACAAGATGGGTCGTAATAATCATGGAGCTGTTTTCACTAAAATTATTGATGATAGCATCTAATATTTTTTCTCGGGCAGTAGGATCTACTCCGCCAAGGGGCTCATCCAGTATATACAGCTTAGCCTTCCGGGAAAGCACTAAGGTTAGTTTTAATTTTTCTTTCATGCCCTTTGACAAACTCTTAACACTGCTATTGGCATCTAGTTTCATAAACTCTAGCAGCGCAAAAGCTTTCTTTTCATCAAAGTCAGAGTAAAAATCCTTAAAATATTGAACAGCATCTTTTATTTTCATCCATTTGAATAAATATTCCGTGTCAGGCAGATACGAAACGATAGACTTTGTGTACACCCCAGGTTCTTGGCCATCTATAAGTAGTTTTCCAGAGGAAGGATGCAATATGCCTGCTGCTATTTTTAAAAACGTAGTTTTACCACTGCCATTCGGACCAAGAAGGCCCAGGATTCTTCCTTGTTGTATCGTCAAATTTGCTCCTTGCAATGCTCTTTTATTTAAATAGGATTTACATAAGTTTTCAGCTTCCAATACATTATACATGCTTGTTCACCTCTGTTATATTTTTAGAAATACTCGCAATGATCTCTTCCTCGCTAAACCCCAAACGCTTCATTCGCAGGATAAAAGAATCGATAACTTCCTTTGCCATTTCCTGTTTCAAATCATCTATCATATGCTTTCGCTCCCCCACAAATGTACCCATCCCCCTTTGGGTATAGACAATTCCAAGTCGTTCAAGTTCTTGATAGGCTCTTTGCAGGGTATTGGGATTTACCTTTAAAATCGTTGCCATTTCCCGTACTGAAGGTAATTTATCATTTGCTTTTAACTTTTCTGTAGCAATATCCATCTTTATGCGGTCCATAATTTGTAGATATATGGGCATCTTATCATCAAATTCTAAATCCATACCTTCATCTCCTTAGCTTGCTACATCTCCAGTCTAGTGTATTAGTTAAATAATACACTAGACCATTCTATTTGTCAAAAAAGTTTTTCCCTAATACTATACATTTGGAATACGGTTCAACACCAAAAAGGACAGATTGAATTTTTTCACTCTGTCCTTTGATCATATCCATTATTTTTTATTGATAACCTTATCGCAACTCTACCAGTTGGTGACAACAAGTATCCCTATATGATGATACACTGTAAGGGCATCCTTAGACTCACGGGTTTGGGATAGTCATTTATATAACCAACCCGTAATAGGAGTTGGATCTCCTCTGCAATTCCTAATGTCGACGAGAGCTCATCTCGTATTGCGGTCTCCTCAATCATCTGAGTCATGGGATGAATTGCTATTTTTTTATCTCTTGCTGCAAGCCATATTCGCTGAAGGTTCCGCCCCACATTAATCAATTCCGCAACAGAAGAATCTTTACTCGTAAGGAGCAGCCATCCACTGCCGGTTACTACCTGCTCCCGTATTTTCTGAATGGTTGCTTCACGAAAATGCTTTGCTAATGCAGATTGATGGGAGTAAAAATTCTTAACAAACCATCGTGATATTCCTTCAATTTCCATTGTTTCAGCTGTCAATCCGTTTTGATACTTCTTACTCTCTTCATTAGACCATCGAATCCATTTTGCTAATTCCTCTTGCGTAGAATTTCGATCGGTCTGTATTTTATTTGCTAAAACAGTCCCTTGGGATAGGTACTTACCTTCCTTGCCCTGCCTTGAGAAATAAAAGAACGACTCTTTGTTTTTCCCTGTAAGAAATCGAATATCTTCACTGGATAATTCATTCGTAAGAAAGTTATTTCTTATGGTTCTGCGTAATTGAATCTTCTTAATGTCAAAAGGTTCTGTCTGACCTACTTTATATAGCTGCACATCCACTATTTCTTTATCTTTGGAACTTTGTGCTTTTAGCTGAACCTCTATATCATACCCTTTTGTCCTTGCCGCTACAGCTAGATTTTCTAAGAAAGCACCGATTGAAATCAAAGCTTCCCGATTCTCTGGATCCACAACAGGCAACCACCTGGCAGCATCTATACCGATAAGCCAATGATGACAGGTAATAAACTTTACTGTCCATGGTTGCGTATTATGGCCGCTAGGCGCTAAGGATGCTAGATATAGCAGTTCCATATACTCTTTTTCTGTTTCTTGGACATGATCATAAAAATTGTCTCTAGCTACTTCTTTTAACTGCGCCAGGGAGTGAAACAGAGAAATTCCTCCTGCTGCGGCAAGGCCTGCACCACTCCACTTAATAAATTGCCTCCTATTCATAAGCCACCTCCATGCGGCAGAGACTTTAGCTATACGTATTAATCACTTTTTGCATTTTGATTTACCTTTTGTGCTGCCATGTCAGTCGCTTTATGAATCGCTTCCAGTACCGTTACCTTCTTTCCTACAGATGTATACGGAATGAAGGTTTTATTAGTATCTGTACCTGCCACGTCTTCAGACAGCACATATTGTTTTCTTGCCACGTCATATAAACGAATTCTTAATGTAGCATCTGATCGTATCGCCTTATAAAATACAATATCACTAAAATCAGACTTAACCGGCAATATCTCTACGACTAGTACTTGGTCTGCACCTGTCTTCTTAGCCAATTCTAATAACTCTGGCTGTTCAACCTTCGCTATTTTGTCAATTTCATGGCTACTTTGATTTATCAGCTCACTTTCTTTCATCACTGCAGCCTTTAACTGTTTCTTTAATTGTGTAAATACCTCACTCTGCAGCTGGGTGCCATAAGTTTCTTTCGATTGATCTACAATAAGCAAAAGAACCTCTTGATTCGATACACTCTGAGTATCATTGGCTAGGCAAGAGAATGATGCCCCAAAATAAATTAAAATGACTAAAAAAACGCTTAAAAAACCAGATATTTTCTTCATCATTAACCTCCTTAAATTCATGTCTTTGCATATAGTTAGTTTTATAAAACTAACTATATGTTTATTTTAAACCCGCTTAATTGCGGGTAATATTATTGGTAACTTTATTTAAAAGAAATGTAAAGGTCTTCCTTTCCGTCTCATCCAATGTCTCCATAATGAGATCAGCAAATTGATAGTATCCCAAGTCCTCGATCTGAATTAAATGTTTTCCTTTCCCCGACAAGCGTACATACACGACTCGTAAATCGCTTTGAGATGAAAATTTCTCAACAAAGCCGCGCTGCAATAACTTATTAACTGCAACGGTTACTGTTGATCTTTGCACTCCAAATATTTCGGCAAGTTCGCTAATCGTAGGATTCGTCCGCTCCCTTATTGCATGGAGATAATGCAATTGGGTTATGGATAAATTAAATAATTCCTGACTATTCGGAGTCTGTTCCTTATGTTTTCGCATACATTCGCGCATTGAGTCTGATAAAACATTGATTGCTTTGACGATTACCTCTTTAGTTGCCATAAAATTATTCCTTTTCAATAGTTAGTTTCATCAAACTAACTATATAATATTTATACCTCACTGTCAAGCTACAAACCTTACTATAGAACTAAATCATTCCTTGCCAGTATCAAAGACTCGGCAGATCGTCGCCACTCTGAAGAGATTAAGAGAAGCAATCCTAGATTGTCAACATTTTTCCACTATACCATGAATATCCTAATTACTTTTTTAATTAAATGGAAGTTGCCAAAATAGGACTGTTCCTCATCTTACTTTTTCGAGTATCATTACTCGATTGACATAATATCATACCTAATTTCTGTAACCTCGTTCTGGTAGTTAAAAAATTCAATGGTCACCTTTTTATTTTTATCCACGTAGCCAATGATTGGTACACCAAAATCAGACATCCTCTTATAATAATCTTTTCCATAGACTTTAATAACTTCATCAACTACATTTCCTAGTCCAATGCCTTTATTTGTTTTTATATTATGATCTGACTCATTGTTCTTTATGATTCTGATAATTTGCCTATCTTTATTTACAGCAATTATCAAACCATCACTTAGCTTGTAATAATCAAATAAGGAATTATCAATTCTTTCAAGGTTTGTTCCATACCTCTTTGTAAACCCTTTATTATCAATATTCTCATACAATTGAAGCTCCCCTATATTCTCATCACTAAGATTAGTTGTTTTAGTAAATATAAGACTACTTGACCTTTGAGAATATTGATAAACACTAAATATGATACAACTTATTAAAACGAACATAATCGTGGTAAATGTAAAGATCTTTTTCACTTGAACTTTTCTTTTAATAAGTCCTCCTATAATCAATATCGCTGCTACTAAAAAAATCAGCAGCAAAATACTTGTAAATGACAAAAAGACTCCCCCTCGTCCTTCTCGTTTCCTCCCTCTCCACCACAATCACTAAAGCATTGTGGCCCGCAACTCTTCACCTGACTTCGGCAATAACCAACCAAAGGGAATATCAAATACGGTAAAGGCACCTGTGCTGCCCTTTTGGGCTAAGCGGAAAGTCGCCCGGGCATAGGCTACGAGGACACTGGAAGTAAATTCAGGATTGCTGTCCAGTTTAAGGGCAAACTCCATAACATGGTTGGTATTTGGACTGGTGGAACCAGTACGGAAGACAAAACCACCATGGGGATAACCTGCATGCTCAGCTTGGAGTTCTTCTTCCGATATAAACGTAACATGAGTTTCATATCCTTCAAAATAATGGGGCATAGTTTTAATCTCTTTTGTAATGGCATCAAGATCTGCACCTGGCTTGGCTACAACATAGCATTCACGGGTATGGGCTGTGTTGGAACTGACATCTAGACTTTCCCCTGCCCGCAGGGAGGCAATTACCTGTTCTTTAGGAACGGTATACTGTTTTGCATCTTTTACACCGGCAATGCGGCGAATGGCATCGGAATGACCTTGACTTACCCCTTTACCCCAGAATGTATGATTTGTTCCATTAGGTAAGACTGAACTGGCTAGAAGTCGGTTTAGTGAAAAGAGACCAGGGTCCCAGCCGACGGAGATGGTTGCAACAGTCCCTGAAATCCCAGCAATCTTATTCATCGAAGCAAAATAGTCGTTAATCTTAGCATGAGTATCAAAACTATCCACAGTGTTAAAAAGCGAAGCAATCAGCGGACCTTGTTCTATCAGGTCCGTTGCCGATCCACCACACAGCAACATCACATCGATTTTTTCTTTATAGGCGGCAGCATCCTTTATGGAGAGGACAGGTACACCGCTTTTTGTCCCTGGGAGGCTGCGACGTGAAAAAACGGCCACAAGTTCCATATCTGGATTATTGCCAATCGCTAATTCCACACCTCTGCCTAGATTTCCATAGCCTACAATACCAATACGTATTTTTTGCATCTTAAAGTACCTCCTATTATCAAGTATATTTTGTCAGGTAATCAACTTCTTTGAATATTTCTGCCGCAAAGGCATCAAAAATGGTTATTGCTTCTTTTGTTCTGGATTTCGCAAATTTATGAGTAAGCTTATAACAGATTCGGTCGGGAGGAGGATCACTCAATCTTTGAATGGTATATGTGTTAGCTGCTACCGTGGATTGAGCGATGGATAAGGGAACAATGGCCCATTGCTTTGGTGTTCTAAGAAGAGGTAAAACCATGGGGCCGTTGCTTACCTGAATATGAGATGACTGAAAAGGGTCCCACCATTTGTTATGCCAAATCTGATAAGCTGGAAACCATTCATGATACAATTCATCACGGGGATTCAGCTGATCTGGGTCAATATTGGGAGCCCCTAAATGCTCTGGCAGAGCCAAACGGACCACAACCATAGGTTCTGCAAAAAAGGGAGATAGTTCAATATTCTTTATGATTCTCTCATGCAAAACAAAAGCAATATCGATCGTCCGCTGTTCAATTAATGTATAAAGATCTGTTGAATTCTGGGTATAGATATGTAAGCGCATGGCGGGGTGCTGTTGGATGATCTGCTGATAAATATTGGGCAGCACATGGGTATTTACGCTGTCAACTGCACCAATTGCTAAAGACAACCGAGTACGTGCTTTTAAGGATTGGGTTTCTAATAACAATTGAATCCACTTTTCGGCAACTGGAATGAAATCTTCACCCGCAGGAGTAAGAGAGATGGTTTTTAATCCTTTCCCGCGTTCAATCAGAACCAGGTCCAGTTCTTGTTCCAGGTTTTTGAGGCGATGGCTCACGGAAGACTGGGATAGGTGAAGAATTTCAGCAGCCTTTGTTAAACTCTGATTAGAGACAACCGCTAAAAATGCTTGAATGTCATCAATATTCATTATTGCCCCTTTAAGTAAATATTAATTTTTTGCATATTATTAATGAATTTTATTTGTTTTACTTTAAGTATACGCACTGGCTATAATAAATTCAAGAGACAGCACCCAATAAGGTTGTGCAGAATAAAGTCATGAAACGGTTATGGACTTATTTTTGAGGCTGGCAGGATAAGGGGGCAAAGCCATGCGAGCTTGTAGTTTTGTATGTACGATTATCGTTGTATTTTTATGCATTGACCAATTTTACAGCGGTCTAAATTGGTGGCGGCTTTTTATTGGCGGTTTTATGATTGTTGCCATATGGACAGATTGTGAACGTTGGCTGCGCTATAAGATAAGGCATAGAAGACATGGATAACGTATAGTAAAAATCGGAGGGTAATGTTTATGGATCATATTAGCTTGGAAATGCTTAGTTTTCTATTCGGAGCAGGTTTTGTTGCTGCTTTTATCGACTCTGTTGTTGGCGGCGGCGGTTTAATATCCATGCCAGCACTGCTGATGACAGGACTGCCTCCCAGTGTTGTATTAGGGACTAACAAACTTGCCTCCATCTGCTGTTCCAGTACCAGCAGTATCTCCTTTTTGCGTTCAGGTAACATGGAACTTGGTTTAGTGAAATATCTTTTCCCCTTATCCCTGCTTGGCTCTGTATTAGGAGCCTATACGGTACGGCTGATTCCACCGGAATTTTTAAAACCATTAGTTATCGTTATGTTGATTTTAGTAGCCATCTATACGATTTTCAAAAAGGATTGGGGTGATCAGTCAACTTATAAAGGCATTAGTAAAAGGGTCGGCATCTTAGGAGGTTGTGTTGCTTTCCTACTGGGTTTTTATGACGGATTTTTCGGACCGGGAGCAGGATCATTTCTAATCTTTGCATTTTTAATGCTTGGTTTTGATTTTGTGGTGGCTGCGGGAAATGCCAAGGCCTTGAACCTAGCGAGCAATCTTGGTGCAGTCTCAACATTTTTGCTATTCGGTTCCGTCAATTATGTCTATGGTATCAGCATGGGGATCGCAATGGTTTTTGGTGCAATCGCAGGTTCTCGGTTTGCAATTGCCAAAGGTACCACTTATATAAAACCACTATTCATTTCAATGACAACATTGTTAATTGGAAAACAAATGTGGGATATCTTACATTAACTAATAAAATCCTGGAGGAATGCTCAAGCCTTCCTCCAGGATTTTATTAGTTATCCGATGACTATTGAACCATAAAGCCAATCGGATCCACCGCATTCCCATTTACTCTGACTTCATAATGAAGATGAGGACCAGTACTTTTCCCTGTGCTGCCCACATAAGAAATAACCTGACCTTTTCTCACACTTTGACCGACGCTTACTATAATGCGGGAATTATGCCCATAAATAGTCGAAATGCCATTGCCATGATCGATCTGCACCATATTGCCATAGCCTCCAGCCGCTCCACTCTGCACAACCACACCATCAGCCGCGACAACAACGGGTGCCCCCATACTGTTGGCAATATCCATCCCCGGATGCAATTCACTCCCGCCACCCATAGGCGAATTACGCCAGCCAAAACCAGAGGTAACTTCTCCGCTAGTTGGCCAAATAGAAGGCTTTGTCGCTAGCTGATCCGTATCTCTCGCCATTTTTTCAATCTCTTGAACCTGTCCATTCTCTCTATGCCGAATCGGCTCCGGTTCAGGGATCACACGGCTGCCAGCACTAATGCTTTGATGATAGTTTGCAAAAAGGATTATCAAAAATATGCTAAGTACGCACATGGAGGAAACAATCCATCGGACAGAGATAAACTTCGTCCACTGGTTGCCTACTTTTTGCGTCTCATGAGGTTCATTCGAAATATGCATTACGATGTATCTCCTCTTTAAATAAATATAGCCGCCAAAACATTCTGGCTGTAGTATGGTCACAAACAATGTTCAACCACTCTACCCTACATTATACCGGAAATCCATCTTTTTTACTGTCCTATCCTGCAATTTAATTCGCTTTTTTTATCAAAACTTGACGTAAAAAGTGAAAAGTGAGAACATAGTAACTACTACAGTATCATTATTGGAGGAAACACAGGTGAAGAAATTAATCCAGCAATATCCCATTGTCGCTCTACTAACCGTACTTTCATTTGCCGTGGCACTACTGTTAGCCGCCAATCATAATAATCTGTTCCCTTTTTCACTTTGGAATGAGCACAGGGTTCCCCGAGAGCCAATTAACCTCACTGCTGTACCTTTAGGCACCATAAATAAGCCAGTACAAATCATTCGAACGGGTTCTGTCGAACATGCCACATCCACTCCGATTACGGCAGACTTTTCTGGCCTTCTTAGTGAACTATACGTCGCAGAGGGACAAGTAGTCAAAGCAGGCCAGCCTCTGCTTAAGCTCCAGGCTCAGGCATCTTCAGAGCCAATAGCCGCTCAGGCTGCAGAATCTTCTCCCCAGGCACAAACCAATTATGACAATGCCTTAAAAGAATTTAACCGCTTACAAAAATTATTCGAAATAGGGGCGATTCCACGGCGGCAAGTGGATACTGCTGCCGCCCGTTTGCAAGAAGCAAAAGAAAACTTGTCCAATGTCCAAAATACAACGCAATCTTCTAGCAGCACTATAAACGGCTCTGCTACTATCAGCGCACCAATCGACGGCATCGTGACTGGTTTATCCACATCTTCAGGAAAAACGGTACAGGCTGGTCAGCAGCTGCTTTCCTTAGGAAGCGGTCAAGAAGTAGAAGTTGTTATTCCTCTGAATCAAAACGATCTGTATTTGGTTCATTTAGGCACACCAGCTACAATAGAAGTATCTGGGCAAACGATCGGAGGCCAAATTTCCAGCATCTATCCTCGAATTGAAGCAGAAGAAGTTTCTGCCTATCTTGCTCATATGAAACTTGCTGCTAATCCAAATGGTTTACTTACATTTGGTATGTCCGTTACCATTCATATCGATACCGGCAAAACAACTCTCGCACCCGCAGTTCCTAAATCATCAATATTTCAAGATGATCAGGGCCGAAATCTCATCTACCTCGCGGTCAGTGAAAAAGCGCTCCTGCAAGAAATCAGCATTGGAGAAACCATTGGCGATTTCACGGAAATCACTTCTGACCTTCCACAGCAAAGCATGATCATAACAAGCAACATGAACGATATAAAAAATGGTGATGCTATTGCAGTCACGCAGGACGAAACTAATTAAGCCTTCTTATTCACCAGTCAAACATATAATTTTCATCAGACAGAAATGCCATGTATTTTTCCCAGATCCCAACGCTCACCTGTCCGGCACCTTTCGATGCCGGGCAGGTGAGCGTTGTTTTTATGTTATCTGGCTCCAATATTAGTGCCGCTTGGAGTACCTGTACCGATGAGATCACTACCAGTAGCAAGTTGTAAGAAGGTTCCAAAGTTGATAGAACCATCTGAGTTTCTGGTTACAGCTGGAGTGAGGCTAACAAAGTCTGCCTCGCTGCAAACTAATCCATTTGCATTTGTACTTTTTTTGTTTTTCCACCAGACATTTGAATTATTTACATCAGTGCCGCTTGTCTTGTCACTCGAACTGGCTATGTAGGACAATAAATTAGTAAATACGTGTGTGCCTTTATCAAACGCGAAGTTGCTTCCTGACGTAGTTCCATTATTATAACTTGTACAATTTGTTAACTCGATAGAGCCAGGATTACTGTTATAAGTAAATCCATGTTTTTTATTGTTGAAGGCAATACAATTTTCTACAATATGGTTAACAGATATTTTATCTCCGCCTAATTTAAATCCATTACCATCGCTATTTGCTGTAGATGTACCATCAGAAGTTACGCCGTTATTAAAGGCTACACAATCTTCTATCGTTACAGCACCAATAGCGCCAGTGGCGGTTTTCGTATATAAATCCCAGCCATCATCAACATTGTTATAGGAAATGCACCCTCTAAATACATTGCCTTCACCGGTAGTTAGCTTGCAGGCAAAACCATCTGCATCTTCCCCATTATCAGGATCATAATTGTCATGAGAAGTACAATTTAAGATTTCATTATTGGCTGGCCAATCACTTTCTGCAGCGGTGGAAATATACCGCCCTAACTGCAAGCCTGAGTCTCTATTCTCATACGTTTCGCAAAGTTCTATTTTGTTATAGCTTCCACCGATATAAATACCATTGTCAGCGGCACCTTTTACAGCAAGACCTTTAATATGCCAATAATTTCCGTTTATTTGCAGTCCTCTAGGATTGGTTACGCTGGATGGATTTCCATAAGCTTGGGAAGAAAAGTCTAAGATTACTGTTCCAGATTTGTATGGCATAATACTTTTGTAGCTGCCTGATGTTCCATCATTGCCGCGTTCAATCGTTAGTTGAGAATCATAAGTATAGGTTCCTGACATCATGTAAATCGTTCCACCTGCAGTTACCTTTGTAATTGCCGCGGTAAGGATAGTTGGGCTGCTCACACTGCCTGAATTACTGGCACTTCCTGATGTAGATACATATAAATCACTCATAATTAACACTCCTACAGTTTTTTATTTAAGTTAAAAAAGAAACTAGTTCTTAACATTTCTTAATATACGCATCTAAGCGCCACCTCCTTATAACTTTCAATAATCCAATATAGTCTAGGAAACTTTCATCAATTGTTTTGTCCTGTATATTGGCTTTCACTTATATACATTCTTTCAAGTTTCTTTTTTAAACGGGCTAGCCCACGATTTCGCAAATTATATATTGCTTGTGGCGTTACTCCCAATGTAGCTGCGGTTTCAGTTTGGCTAAAGTTACAAACCACCGTTTTAATTACAGCAACACGCTGACGTTCGGGTAACATATTAATAGCTTCTCGTAATTCTTCCATCAGAAATATCTGTTCGACCTCATCCGAAACATTTGTGCCACTCGATAATATATCAATTAAACTGTTTTCTTCATTATTTTCGTTACTTTCCAAATCCACTTCATGCTCCCATTGTCTATGTTGCTTTCTAAGCATATTCCAAACTGAATATTTGACTCTGCTTTTTACAAAGCCAGCAAATGGTATTCCCTTAGTTGAATCATATAATTTTGTTGCCTCCACTACTGCTAACCATGCTTCTGCTCTTACATCCTCCGATTTATTCCAAGTATATTTACGCACTAGTGGTGCAAAATCTAACGCTGTCCCCATGCTTTTTCTGTAATTCTACTATTCGTAATACCGTTAAAAGACGCTTTATTCATTGTGCATGCAATTTTAATATTTTCAGCAATATTTGCACCATTAGTGGCAATATTCTGTTTTTCTTTCCATCCCCTAAAGCTTTCCGTGATATCTGCCGCATTGTATCTAGGTAAATCTTGATTGTATACCATCTAAATCGCCTCCTAAATTTTTAATGCTTTTTGCAAAGCCAATATAATCAAAAAATCTTATGATTTGATTATGTTTCGCGTATATCGGCTTTTACTTATATACATTGTTTAAAGACGCTTTTTTAAACGGATCAATCCATGATTACGAAAATATTTTTTCCCAGTATTTATGGCAAGCCAACTTCGGTATCAGTCAAATTTTTATTATCCATTCCTCCTTTTTAATGTTCAAGCAATTTTGCAACATTATCATTATATAAGATAAAATCCCATTTTTCCCTTTTATTTCAATTCGCTTTGCACCAAAAGGTGATTTCATGAATCAAAAAGCTACATTGACTGTTGCTATCGATTCATTAGCCTCTTAGACATGATTTAATCATATTCTTGTAAGCTGGTCTTATAAACAAATAAAAGCCCCCAGCCGAAGCCAGAGGCAAGTTGCAAGCACCAGTAATAAACATTTTCTGGATATTAGTCCCATATATCTAAAGTGATCGCTCCTGTAATAATATTATTTTCGCAATTGGATAAAATTTTGTTACATGCAGTCTTGACCGCACTCCGAATGGAAGCTTGTTTTGTTGTATCAGTAATCTTCGTAACAGAAACACCGGATGGCAGCTCATCACTGTCGCAATTGAACTC
This sequence comes from Pelosinus baikalensis, assembly GCF_020819555.1. NCBI lineage: Bacteria > Bacillati > Bacillota > Negativicutes > Selenomonadales > Sporomusaceae > Pelosinus > Pelosinus baikalensis. Next base: position 155,280 of record NZ_JAJHJB010000004.1, on the reverse strand, counting down.
TCGACAATTCTTCATGACAAGGCTAGATGCGTCGTCTAACTGGTAGCCTATAACATTGTCAAAGGATAGACAATTTGTTAATGTTGTAGCACCAATACCATTGTTTTGGTCAAACCCTTTTTTTCCATTATATTGAGTATCCCAAGCGATACAGCGAGTCATAGTTCGTTTTCCATTACCGCCTTTAGACCCAAGTTTGAACCCATTACCGTTGCCTGCATAAGTAGTTATACTGGCGTCTCCGTTATGCCAAGTAATGCAATCTGTATATGTAACATCATTATTCATATCGTAGCTATCCCAACCATCGTCAGAATTTTGAAAACCTCGGCATCCGATGAATTGATTGCCTGTGCCCGCACTCAATTTGCATGCAAAACCATCCGCATTTCCGCCGCTTGTTGCTGTATCACAATTTCTATAGGAATCACAATACTTTATTGTATTATTTTTAGCTGTAGACTTGGATATCTGTAGACCAGTATCTCCGTTATAGCGGAAGATGCAGTTTTGCACCGTATTACTAGCTCCTTCAATCTTTATTCCATTATCCCCGGCATTTTGAATAATAAGACCATAAATGGTATTATTGCTACCAGTTACATAGATCCCAATCCCCTTTGAACCTGAATTAATGCTTCCGATAGCGGAAAAATCTAAAACAGGTGTTACTCCCGTTGCTGCCTTTAGGGTTACACCGCTGGTACTCATTACGATTTGCGCAGAACAAGTAATGGACGCTCCAATATAAATTGTGTCACCAGATGTGGCAGAAGCCACCGCACTTTTTAATTGGGTATAAGTCGTTACATTATAAGTAGACATTTTTACACAACCTTTCTATTATTTTGAAATCGATATAGCCAAGGAACTCTTTTTATCAATTATTTTTTTCCTGTATATCGACTTCTACTTATATAAATTCTTTTAAGATTCTTTTTTAAACGGGCTGAAAATAAAAAAACGTCTACCTAATCGTAAGCTGAACCAATAAATTGGAAATGAATAAAAAGTACCCCCAGTCGTAGAATAAAAAAACTACGATTGGGGGCATTTTTATTACAACACTAACTAATGCTAAGTCCTAGCAGCTTGCTTCTGTCTTTATCCCTCACACTCTTTTATATACAAATAAAAAGTAGTTCCTGAATCACCCGTCGTGAAGTCAATCGTAGCATCATGCCTTTTTGCAATACTATAACACGTTGCAAGGCCAAGACCAGTTCCCTTTTCCTTTGTAGTAAGAAATGGAGTTCCTAGTTTGGATCGTATCTCCTCTGGAATTCCAGATCCCTCATCTTGTACGGCAAATACGATCTTATCATTATTTTTATAAATCCGAATTGTTAGAGTCCCTCCTGATTGCATTGATTCAAAGGCATTACGTACTAGATTCAATATTAACTGACGTATTTCTCTTGGATCTAACAAAGCCATTGGAATTTTTTGCAGCTGCGTTTTTACATTTTGCCCTAAAAGGCGGGCATCCGATTCTATCAAAGGTAATATTGCTTTAATAAGTTCTACCAAATTGATGGGTGTGCGCACAACGATTTTATTGTTGGCCAAAGATAAAAACTCTGAAATAATTTGATTGGCCCGATCTAATTCTTCAATCATCAGATCAAACTGCTCACTAAAGTCAAGGAGCCGATCCTTGACCTTAAGCATTTGCAAATACCCGCGAACCGTGGTCATAGGATTTCTGATTTCGTGTGATATACCGGCTGCCATTTCCCCTACTAAGTGTAGTTGCTCGAGTCGAGCCATTTCTCGCTGAATTCTTTTTTGTTCATCGATATTACGAAAATAAACGGTTAATCCTCCATCCGATAAGGGATAGATATTCACACTCATCCACTGCTGTCCGAATTGCGAAAAAATTTCAAAGTGCACAGGAGTTCTTGTCTTTTTAACTTTCGTTATATTCTCAAAGAACATCGGGGTTTTAGGGACAATATCCCATATGTATTTACCGATCAGCTGCTGCGCTACATTTAGAGATGCATATCTGGCAGCATATTCCATAGCTACTCGATTTGCATATGAAAAATGCCATTCATTATCTAATGAAAAAAATCCATCCAAGGCTTGAGCTGCATGGCTAATAATCTCCTGATTTAGCAGACTGATCCCCAATGCAATCACACCAGTGATCGTTCCATCTTCATCCTTTATCGGGAGAGAATTTGACTTAAAAGCTACCCCATATGCTTCCTTCTCCACATTGATGCTGGAAGCCTGCCCTATTTCTAGCACTTTCCTAAACCCTGCACTTTGCGGGATAGGCGCTCCTAGCGGAAGTTTTATATCAATCTCTTTGCCAGGCAAATAGTAAATAAATTTTTCCTGGTCAGTAATACCAAACATAATATCCAATGGAAGAAGTTCTTGAATAATTGGCAAGGTAATTTTTAGAGCTGCCAATAATTCTTTGGTTTCGCTCTTTGCTATGTTCACAGAACAATCAACTCCTCAATACCCATATATGGCTGACATGCAAGGGCCTTCTAACTTACTAGACATAATAGTCCCACTTCGATTGGTGTAACCCATTGGTAACGTAGAAGTAAATAGATGTTGTAATTACTTTTCTTTCTTAATTTCCCACTAATATACAAAATTCCTGCAAGTTCTCTTTAAAGTTCTTGCAGGAATTTATTATTTTCTATAAATCGTCAACACTTTGCCACGAACCAGTTAATCTCTCTTAAATTCACCGTCCATAGCCTGACACATAATTTTCACTATTTCTCATTTGAAGCAGCAAACGCTTCACTGGCAGTACACGTAAGATGAGCAGGCAGATCATCAACTCCGGTAAAAGATAGGTGGCATTAAACACCAAGGAATACCAATAGGGAGATGTTCCAGGCGGCGCATAGCTGGCAAAGAAAACTACCCCAGATATAAAATGACAAATAAATCGACCACAACTGCCGACAATGGCTCCCAACAGCATTCGATCTTTAAAATAGCCTGCCAGACCAAGTGCCATATATGGCAGGGGATAATCAAAAAGGACTTGAACAGGATGCAGGATATAAGGATCTTGGAGTAAATTAAGCAGACCATAGGTAAATCCCGCCAGATACCCGACAACCGGTCCATAGCGAAAGGCAATCAGTAAAAGAGGAATCATTGCTCCTAAGGTTACACTGCCCCCCTGGGGCATATGGTACAAGCGGAAAGTATGCAAAATGACGGTCAATGCAAGCATTAAGCCAATATGAACCATCATCGATGTATTCAGTTTTACTTTTTTTATGTATGCAAAAGCTAGAATCAATGCCACCATAGCTGCTAGGGCAAAAACACTGGTAGGCTGTTCAAATATCATTGCTATATTCTTACTAAAAGCTGCTTCCATAACACTCATCTCCTTTCCAGCATAAATAGATCCCTAACCAACCTGTTCCTATCGAAACGCGAATTTCCCTGTTCATTTCATTGGGGCGATTACTGACAGCATAAGGCAGGGCATCACGCAATGTAACATTGGCTAAGGGCCAGTGAACACCCTCAATCGATACATCCGTACATTCCGTAGATAACGGGAGTAAAGAAACTACTTCTGGAGGCGCAGCCGTTTCTATACATACAGAATCCTTACCTTTTAATAAGATCAGTACCTCTTTTTCATCTGCAGCGCAACAACCCCGTATCCCAAAATCTTCACAGCCCTTTAATGAATGGATATTACTAAAGGTATGATCGAAGCGGCCTCCCCATACGCCAGTTATAGTGACTGCTGCATGTCCATGAACCACTCCCACCCTTTGTAATGCCAGTTGTAAATCCGTCAAGTTCTTTTCTGCCGGATAGACCTCCACAGGGATTCCCAAGCTCTCCCCCCAAGCCCATCCCTGAGATGTGGCACTATCACCATCACCAATGAGCCGCTCGGGAATAATGTGATTCGCGTAACAACTATCAATACCGCTATCTACACACCAAACTGGAAACTGGTCAGCGGCCTGAATCAGCCAGTCAGATGCTGGTTTCCTTCCCCCCGCGACAAGCAGCACTTGTGTATCCGGCAGTTCTTTTTCAAAGGAACATCGTAATTGTGGCAATACCAAAAGGTTCTTCATTCCATCAATCTCCTGAATCTTTATCCATTACATCTTTGAAAGCAATCTTATCATATGACTTATATTATATATTCTTTATTCAAAAAAATCATCTATATAGTAAGCCCCCGCAATATATACCCTATCGAGGATATTGCGGGGGCTTTACTATCGCTAGCAGGAAAATGCACTATTTTACTTTTACGGCCTCTTTAATCATTCTCCTTAGCAAATGAATCCGCGGCTCTACAGACTCGATAAGCATATACTCGTGAATACCATGAGCATTGCCGCCGACTGGTCCTAATCCATCAATAGTCGGCACACCTAAGGCTGCTGAAAAATTTCCATCCGAACCGCCGCCCGTCTTAGCCCAATGAACCCTCATATCTACCTCTTTGCCAATGGTTTCTGCCAATCTGCAAATCTTTTGGGTTTCTTCCGTAGGGTTCAACGGTGGCCGAGTCATACCGCCAGAGACTCCGATCTTAACACCAGATGTTTTTGCATGTGCCAGTAATGAATCAATTTTTTGCTCTATGATATGTACCTGACTCATATCAGCAACCCTAAAATCCAATTCTGCTTTAGCGTAGTCGGCTACCACATTCGCGGTTGTACCACCTACAACTGTGCCTACATTGAGTGTAAGGCCCGAAGAAAAATCAGTCAGGCCATGAAGAGCAACAATCCAGTGCCCTAGTTCCAAAATGGCACTTATACCATTTTGTGGGGCAACACCAGCGTGAGCCGCTACACCATGAAACTCAAAAGTATATCGCCCAAGCCCTTTTCGCGTCAAGACTAAATCACCATTTTCTCTCGCAGCTTCCAAAACAAATACATAGCGACTTTTACCAGCTGCCTTCTCTAACCAAGGACGAACCCGCCTTGATCCCATTTCCTCTTCGCTATTGAGTAGTAAACATATCGAAAGTTCTTGGTCTTTCAGCCCATCTAAAGCATAATAGGCAGATAACAAGCCGGATTTCATATCGATGACACCGGGACCATATGCTTTTCCATCTTTTATTGTAAAAGGTCTTTCCTTAACCGTCCCCGCTGGAAATACCGTATCCATGTGTCCTAAAAGTAAAATATCAAAGCGGTCTGTATCACGATTGGTAATTTCAATGCAAGGAGCAATCTCAGTTGCGATGTCATATTTTTTTATATTCCATCCTGCAGCTTTAAATTTCTCTGAAAAATACTCCCCGATTTGCGCAACACCTTCTAGACTCTTTGAACCGCTGTCTATATTCACAAGATACTCTAGCTCTTTTAAATACCGTTCCAAATCAAACTGTTCCATTTTTTGTCCCTACCTTCGATTCCAGTATATGTTCTACCTTCTGCTTGATTCGTTACCCAAATAGTATATAAGTCATAATCTGGGTGGTAAGCAATCCCACTGCCATAGGAATAGCAGTTCGCTTGACTACTTCAAAAGGTGATGCTCCCGAAATACCGCATACCGCTACAATTACCGCTGTAATGGGTGATATGCCGCGAGCCAGGCTGGAAGTAAGCTGCATGGGCAAAAGCAGATTCACAGCATCAAAGCCTAATTTCTTCGCAACTTGGGGTGCAAAAGCTGAAAAAGCAAAGAAAGGGGCATTACCCGATCCCATAACAATGCAGCTAACAGCAATAATCCCACTCATAACCAAGACCATGACTGTTTTGCCAGAACCTGTTGACTGTGTGACATTGATTAGCGTATCAATAGCACCCAAGGCTGTGAGTCCTTGGGCTAGTGTCTCGCCAGCAACAATTAATGTAATAACCGTAGCAAACTGACTTCCCATTCCATCAAAAAAAGTTTGAATACTTGCAAAAACTTTCTTTACATTCCGAGTCGTGAGAGCTTCACAAACCATAGAAATAAATAAACTGACAAACATACAAGGAATAATATCTAAGTGTATTCCTCGAAACTTAAAAAAGCCAAATGCTAAAATTAATATCATTGGGAAAATTGGCAAAAATACATACCACAACGGACGAAGAGGCTCTGTATCACTTTTATGATCTGTTTTTTCCTCTTCCCGGGGTACCCCTGCAGCCAATCCACCTTCATGTTTTTTATCAAACCAACGCTGTACAAAATAATGAGTTACTGCAATGGCCAATATAACAACTACAGCCACTGGAAGCTGATACGTGACGAAATAATCTACGGTTTGCAGTCCAGCCGTTTTTGCTGCCAGTACCGTATTGCCTGAGCTAGGACCCAGGTCAATAGCAGAAGTGGTTCCAATTACAGCAGTAGCACCATTCCGACTGATCCCAAGGCTAATAAGAATCGGATACATCGTTACCATTAGCAATACACCTAAACCTGAAGCGCTGGCAATAAAAAGGTGTAAACATTGACCAATAATAAAGCCAAGGGCCATTACGATATAAGGTGACCGCAGAGCCTGCAGAGGCTTGATGCAAATATGAACAAGCACTCTGCTGGCACCAATTTTGTCCATGTAGCGGGCAAAACCAGTAACGACCATAATTAACATACCGATCTCTGCAGCTCGCTTCGATGCAAGAACTGCAACAAACTGAAACATGTCAAACCAAGGACTTCCTGTAGAATTCTTAACAGGCAGAATATCTCCCATTCCTAAAAGGATAGCAACTGACATCATGGCAAAACCGCCTGTTAATAATACGGTTTGGGCCTTATATTTTTTAAAAATAGCATAGCCGCAGATACATAAAAAGAATAGTGCGATCATTAATCCTAACACTGGTACATCCTCCTATTAATCATTTATTTTTACAATTTGGCTTTTTCTAGTAAAAATCGCCTCCTTTACTTCACTATTTTCAATTGCAAACGTCGTATACACTACATTTTATAATATAAATGTTATAATACACTACATTAAGTTGTAATACAATAGACTCAACAAAAAAACACCAGCCGTCTTGTAGACCGCTGGTGTTTTTATTGTTCGATTCATTCTATGCTGCTCTATTCTCTCTCATAAGAAAGCTTACAGTTTTTCTCTAAACATCTCCATGTTTTGTATATTTTCTTTTAATGTTACATATATTTTCTCTTTGTTTCTCTCTAAAATACTCATAGTTAAAACATTACATAATTCCATAGGCACTACATAGGAATTAAAGAAAGTGGAATTATCTATTTTTAATGAAAATACAATGTCGCTGTTCATACTCATCGTAGAAAAGTAACTATCCGTAATGGAGAGTATCTTTGCCGCTTTTTGTTTGGCAAAATCAATGGCTCCAAAGGTAATTTTAGAGTATCTCGGAAAACTGCAAGCAATGAGTAAGTCATTCTCAGTGATCGGTATTATTTTTTCTATACTTGCCACTCCGCCTTCACTTAATGCAAGTACACGAAACCCCATTCTTCTTAAATGCAAAGCTAGAAAATCAATTAGAACACCGGAAGATCCTGCTCCAATTAAATAGATGATATTTGCTTTATAGATTTCATCAACAGCTTGATTTATTTTATCCATATCGAAATTTACTAAAAATTCTTCGAGATTTTTTAAATCTTTTTTGCCAACTTGTGAAATCAAATCGTTATCATTATGAAGATCATCAACGCTTTGTGAAAGCCTTTTATGAGGAGGATCAAAGTTCTTAATCCCCTCTCTGATTTGTTTTCTCAACTCTGCAAAACCACTATAACCAATGGAACGAGCAAATCTTATAATCGTAGCATCACTGACTCCTACTTTTTCACCTAATTCAATTGCCGACATAAACGCAATCTCTTTATAATTGTCTAGAACATATTGTCCGATATTCTTTTGGCTTCCTGTTAATTTATTATAATTTTCTTTTAAGTCTAGAAATACATTGTTTTTATTCATATTATCTCTCATTTATTTATTTTATTTCTATTATATCATAAGAGAGATATTTGGGAATGTTCTTACATTACCCATATAATGCTGTCATACCTCTGATACCGAAAAAAACAGTTCCTAGATAATCTGAACGGCGGACTGCTACTTTTTCATAAGACTTTATAAGGATAGGCATCCCAACATATTTAAATAATAATAATAACACTTTGCACGCCTAAAAAATAAATCATTTGAACACAAAAAAAGCGAAGACTGTAAAGAATAAAGAATAGGTATACTACCTCTTCGTGTTCTTTACATTTCTTCGCTTCCTTCGCGGTTCATCTTTTTTTATTTATTTCTTTTCATAACATACGGCTGCTCCGGTTTCCAATACACTTGTAATGTATTTGGATACTTCCATATGCACTGAATGAACCAAATACGCATCAAAATCGTAATCAATATGATGTCATAAGACGATGCTCCATGGCGGATATCTATTTCTGGAAATAGGCATTCCTGCAGAATAGTTTTTCTTGACAATGGTAATATTTCTTTATAATATAATAACTGACCCAGGTCAGTTATTTTAAGGAGGTGACAATCATCGTTAGAACGATAAAAGACCCCGAGGTCCGGCGATCGGAATTGATAGATGCAGCCCAAGAATTATTCATTGCTTTCGGCTACAATAAAACGATGATTATTGATATCGTCAAAAAAGCAGGTGTTGCCAAAGGAACTTTCTATTATTATTTCCCTTCCAAAGAAGCGATTCTGGAAGCAATTATCGCTCGTTACTCTACAAAACTCGCTGCTGAGATAAAAAATTTGGGTGCCTCCGTTACAGCCTTACATAAACTCAGGCTATTGATCGGCTATCTCTTTCGCTTTGATCAAACGGATATCGTGTTTTATTTATTATGGGAAGAGCAGGAATTTTCTTTGCTTTTTAAAACTTGGAAACAAAGTGATACGATTTTAAATCCTGTGCTAACAGATGTTATTCAGCAAGGTACTGAGGAAGGTACTATACATGTACAGTCTATTGATGAAACCATTTGCTTTTTTTGGAGCACCCTTAGTTGTTTATGGGAGTCCCAATATAATAAAGAGGCACCCAAACTATTTACCCGTAAAAGCAAGATTGCTGAAGTGATTTTAGAGCGGATATTAGGGATATCCGAAGGCTCACTTGCGCTAAAAATATTGATATAGTAAAAAACTTATAAAACGAATCGAACCACAAAGGCGCAAAGGACACAAAGGGTTCTATTTCTATTTTTTGTGTACTCCTTTGTGTGCCACAGCAGCGGCATTGTACCTTTGTGACTCAATAAACCCATTAAAGGAGAAAATCTGGATGCTCAAAACGAAAAATATTCGTACACTCATGATCGTGCTAATATTACTTATCATCGGCAGTATAACTGCCTGGCGTATCTATAACTCCCAACAGACAGCAGTTATCGCCGAACAGCCCCTTGCAGTTACTACTGCGGTAACCAGACTGGTTAATAAACCGCAGGTGCTGTCACTAACCGGTACAGTAGAAGGCTTAACTTCAGTCCTGATCAGCAGCCGCTTTCAAGGTAAAGTGGAGCAAATCCTGGTGGAAGATGGTCAGGCTGTACAGATTGGTGCAACGCTAATCACACTAGACCCGCTAGAACTGAATAACGCTGTACGAATTGCCGAGAACAATGTCCGCCACACCGAGGCTAATTTGCATACAGCACAAATGGATTATCAGCGTTATCAAACCCTTTACTCTCAAAATGCCATTACCAAACAGCAGCTGGAAAGCACAGAAGCCCGTTTGATTACCAGCCGCACCGAAGTAGATAATGCCTACGCCAATTTAAACAGTGCACAAAAACAAGCAAAGGATACGCTAATCACTACTCCTGTAACCGGTGTAATAGCTAATAAGGCAGTCACTGTCGGACAAGTCGTCTCCCCCGGCAATACGCTCTTAACCGTGGAACAGCTGGATCAGGTTTACGTCGTAGTGCATATCGAACAAAAAGACATTGCTGCAGCTCAGCTAGGAAGGGATGTAGCAATTACCGTTGACGCTTATCCCGGAGAAATATTCAGGGGAACTATTGCGGTAATTAATCCTGCCGCTGGCAATGAAAGTCGTATGTTCCGGGTAAAAGTCAAAATCAATAATCCAGATCAACTACTAAAACCAGGAATGTTTGCCCAGACCACGCTGTCCACTGGCGATGTCAAAACGGTCCTTGCAGTACCTCACAAGGCAATCGTGAAACACAAGGGATTGAATTATGTCTACATAGATGACAATAAAAAAGCCAAGAAAATCCTTGTGGAGACGGGAGAATTACTCGGCGATTCAATTGAAATCACAGCTGGATTGCAGGAAAATACGCCGATCATAATCGACAACCTGGATAAAATCAAAGATGGTGATGCCCTGCTGACGGAAGGAGGCAATACGCTGTGAGTCTGCCTGAACTTAGTATTAGACGTCCCGTTTTCGCCACTGTAAGCCTTCTGGCTCTGATTTTACTAGGTATCGTCAGTTATCTAGGCATGAATGTCGATGAGAATCCAGATGTCTCTCTTCCTTACGTATCCGTCATGATTACCTATGAGGGGGCTTTACCGGAGCAAATGGACACCCAGGTAACCAAGAAGGTAGAAGAAGCTGTCGGCGAGGCTAAGGGTGTCAAGCACATTCAATCCACCTCATCGGAAGGGTATTCCCGAACAGGCATTGAGTTCAATCTGGACATTGATCCGGCTATGGCCGCCCAGGACGTCCGAGATAAGCTCAGTGCCATCCGCGGCGAGCTGCCGGAAGGAATCAAGGAACCTATCATTGCCCGATACGACATGAAGGCGTCCCCGGTTGCAACGATTGCCTTTACTGGCGACACTGCCAGCCTTCGTGAATTAAGCATTCTGGTGGAAGACGTGATCAAACCCCGTCTGCAAAAAATCAGTGGGGTAGGACAATTGAAAGTAACGGGTCTACAGGAACGGCGCATCGAATTATTGCTGGATCGGGACAAGGTGGCGTCTTTCGGATTTTCCGTACCGGAAATCATCCAGCGCCTGCAGCAGGAAAATCTCGATATTCCAGCAGGTAAGCTTACCGAAAACACAAATGAATTAGCGGTACGAACCGCCGGAAATTTTAAAGATCCTAAGGATTTTCTTTCCCTTGTCATGGGTATCCGTAATGGTGCGCCGGTATATTATAAACAAATTGGCACTGTCAAAGATACTGTTAAGGATATCGAAAGCATTGCCCGCTATGACGGTCAGGAGGTTGTTGGACTGGAAATTGGCAAACAGTCCGGCGCCAATGCTGTAAAAGTCGCTAAACAAGTCAAGGCGGCACTAGAAAGAATTCAGCAAGATCTGCCGTCAGGCATAGCGCTGCATATGGTGCGGGATGATGCCAAACGCATCGAAGAATCCATTCATGAAGTATGGTTTGATCTCATTGTCGGCGGCGTTTTTGCAGTGATCACCGTCCTTTGGTTCCTGGGCGACTGGCGCAGTACCGTAATTAGCGCCCTTACGATCCCCGCCTCCATTATTGCCACCTTTTTCTTTATGAAATTGGCCAATTTCACCATCAACAGCATGTCTCTCCTCGGTCTTTCCTTATCTGTCGGCCTGTTAATTGACGATGCCATTGTAGTGATCGAAAATATTATTAGGCACCGCCAGCTGGGCAAATCGGCGATGACGGCCGCTGCCGATGGGACGAAAGAAATTGCTCTGGCGGTCATGGCCACTACCTTTACCGTTGTCGCCGTATTTATCCCAGTCGGTTTTATGTCCGGCGTTGTGGGGCAATTCTTCAAAGAATTCGGGCTGACCATTGCTTTTGCTGTCCTGATTTCTCTATTCATCGCTTTTACGCTGACGCCAATGATGGCCGCCTTATATTTACCCGTGGGACAGCACGCAACAGGCAGGCTAGGTCGCTGGTGGATGACTTGGAATACTCTATTTGAAAAAATGGCAACTTCCTACGCTTCTATATTGCACAACTTATTGCAATTTCATCGCAAAAAAACATTAGGTATCTCCGCAGCACTGTTTCTGCTCAGCATGCTGCTCCTCCCCTATCTGGGCTCATCTTTTATCCCGGATACCGACCAGGCTCAATTCACAGTCAAGGTACAAACACAGATCGGTCCTACAATTGAAGGTCTGGATCAATCAACACTCTATCTGGTGGAGACCCTGCAGCAACTTCCCGAGGTACAGCATGTATTTAGTACCACCGCTGCCGGTGAACAAAATCTGTTTGTGACATTGATTCCTAAACAAAACCGTGAACGCTCCCAAATCGAAATTATTGGTGATGCCAGAAACAAACTCAACAGCATTCCCGGTATCCGTGCTGACTTCGAACAGGGCGGCGGAAAACCAGTCAGTGTATCCCTAACTGGCGAATCCGTAGAAACACTTGGTGAGATTGCAGAACAGCTGCACCGGAAAATGGAGACCATTCCCGGTGTCCGAGACATCGTGTCGAATTATCGTCCCGGCAGTCCCAATCTGGACATTACAATCAAAACAGAACGAGCTAATGATCTAGGTATATCCACCTCCACCATCGGCAACGCCCTGCAAACGCTATTGCAGGGAACAGTGATTGGCAAGTTCAGCGACGGCGATGAACGGGTCGATATCAACCTACGGCTTAATGCTAAGGATCGCAGCAGCCCAGAAAGTCTGCAGAATGTGTTTCTAACCAGTGAAAAAATGAAAACAGACGGACAGCGACTCCTGATTCCGTTGTCCCAAGTAGTTAACATGGGGTACGCCACCAGTCCGTCAGAGATTAACCGCTATGATCGGCAAAAAGAAATCAGGTTAACAGCTAACCTGGAGAAAACCACCCTTGGTGATTTTAACAACAAATTCTACGAGGATATGAACGAAATCCCACTGCCTGCAGGCTATCAAGTAGGCGGCGCCGGTCAAACCGAGGATATGGATGATTCGTTTTCCAGCATGACCATTGCGCTGGTGTTAGCGGCAGCCTTTATCTTCATGGTTCTGGCGGCCCAATTTGAAAGTTACAGCGAACCCTTCGCCATCATGCTCGCCCTGCCCTTGGCTGTCATAGGGGCTCTGGCCGGATTATTTCTAGCAGGTAGTGAATTGAGCCTAATCTCACTCATCGGGATTATGATGTTAATGGGACTGGTTACCAAGAATGCGATTCTCCTGATTGATTTCGCCAAGCAACGCATGCAGGAAGGCACTTCCTGCAATGACGCTCTAGTGGACGCGGCCCGCATCCGTCTGCGCCCTATTCTTATGACCAGCATTGCAATGATCTTCGGCATGCTCCCAATTGCCCTATCCATCGGACCAGGTGCTGAAGCCCGGGCCCCGATGGCCCACGCCATCATCGGCGGCCTTATTACCTCTACCCTCCTGACGCTTATAGTCGTACCCGTGGTATATTCTCTCATCCACGGTTGGAGAAAGCATCAAAGCAATAAAGAGGTCCGGCAGAGCATAAGCTAAGTCCCAAACAAATAATAAATTCCTTGCCTCTTACTTTAGACACTAATACAAAAAACCTCCCTAGTATGGGAGGTTTTTTACCATTATCCTACATTTATCGTCATCTTTGCTTCGGTAACGGTTTGCCCTCAGGCAGCAATCACTCTTTTGCGGGTATCTCGAAAGCAAGCTTCAGCATGAACAGATTTTAGTGCCTCAATCAAGTCTCTACGGCTCATGACCTCCCATATCGATCATCAAAACGCACAATATCATCTTCACCCAGATAGCTGCCGTTCTGTACTTCGATAATCTGAAGAGGCAGTCTTCCGGGATTTTCAAGTCGGTGGTTAGTGGTTTGCGGCACGAAAACACTCTCATTTTCATGTACCATTTGTTCTGCAATACCGATAGTGACCTTTGCCGTACCGCCAATAACAATCCAATGCTCACTACGATGATAATGCATTTGCAGACTTAGGATTTCACCGGGATTCACAACAATCTTTTTCATTTTATACCCTGGACCAGAACCAAGTACGGTATAGAAGCCCCAGGGTCGATAAACAGTTGTATGCTGGTCCGCCTCAATCCTGCCCTTCTCCTTTAGTTCACAAACAAGATCCTTGACCTTTTGGGATTCGCCTTTTTTAGCAACAACGATAACATCGTTTGTCTCCACTACCAGAATATCCTCAAGACCGATGCCGGCAATAAGACGACTATGTCCCAGTATCAGGGTATTTGAGCATTCAATCGGAATGCAATCCCCTTTTACTGCATTGCCATCCAAATCCTTATCGAGCACGTCATAGATTGCATCCCATGAACCGATATCATTCCATTCCGCCGTAATCGGCAGCATCACCATCTTTTGGGATTTTTCAGCAATTGCATAGTCAATAGAGATATTGGGCATTAGGGTGAAATTCTCCTTCATCCCGTCCAAACCACTTTGGACCAGCTCGTAAATATCGGGCTGATACGCTGCTAGTTCCTCCATAAAACACTGAATCGCAAACGCAAACATACCTGAGTTCCAGTAGTAGTTGCCAGCAGCCAGATATTCTTCTGCTGTTTTTAGATCTGGCTTTTCCCGAAAGGATTGAACGGCAAAGCCACCGCTAAAAGGTGTACCTGCCTGCATATAGCCATAACCGGTTTCCGGATGATTGGGTCGTATACCAAGAGTCACAATCTTGTCCATGTTCGCCAATCCAATGGCCTGGCGAACATTTGCTGCAAACGTCTCTATCGGGCGGATTATGTGATCAGAGGGTGTTACATACAGTATTTCATCGGGTTGACAGCCCAAATGTTCGAGGCAGTATTGTGCCGCGAATGCAACTGCCGGCGCTGTATTTCGTGCCATCGGCTCCAGCAGGATATGGGCTCCCTGAGCCTTAGCCAGGATGAGTTCTGTCCGGACATGATGAACATATTCCTGATTGGTCACCACTACCATGTCAGAAGGTTTGACCATAGGCAAAAATCGGGTTATGGTCTGGGCAAGCAGCGACTCTTCCCCATTGAGTTTTAAAAATTGTTTAGGAAACAGGGTACGGGAAAGAGGAAATAAACGACTACCTCCGCCACCGGCGAGAATAATGACTTTCATAGGATCATCACATTCCTTTTTATGCTGAATTACCGCCCAATATTTATTTTATTTGCGATTGGCTTGACGCCATGAAGGTAAAATAACTTTCCCCAATCTTCTCCAATTAGATTGCGGTGATGCTTCTTCTGTGTTTTGTAAAAATTGGTCATGAATCCCCAATGGTGCTGATGCTGCATTATCCAAAGCCAGATTAGCGATTGCATAGCCAACAATACTTTCAGCACCTTGATTACGGTTCAAGCCCTCAACCATAATGCCATCAAAGCAGCCACCAGTTTCTGCATCAATTAAACTTTCATTGCGAGAATTTTCCCCCAAATACCAGGCAAAACTTCGTCTGGCCAATTCCAGCATAGATTCATCACCAGTCACCTTATAAGCAGCCAAATGAGCTAGTGTGGACATGGATGCCTCGACTGGCTGCTGGTCATATAATGCCGGTTCAGCCCCCCGCATCCGCCATCCTCTGCAACCCACTGGTCGGAAAAAGCCATCCCGAAAAGCATCTTGGTCGAGAAATTCCATACTTTCACGCCCGATATGGAGAAAGCGTTCCTGCCCTGTTTGATAGGAAGCCACGAACATAGCCCACGGCAGAACCCCATTATCGTAAGTCAGGCTGTCTTCGAACCATTTCCAATTTTCTCCAGAGCACTGCTCAAAGCAATTTCCAATAGCATCTGCGAGCTTAAGAATAAGGCTATCCCTTTTTATATCTGGGATAAGACCAAGACCGATCAGAACATATGCCTGTCCCCGCAGGCATTTAAGAGAAGAAATAATCGGTAATGCACGGGTGATCGCACTCGTACATGCATCCTTTATCCCACCGGGCATTACTGGTGAAGCCAATGTATATCCTAAAGCCCAGAGGCAGCGACCAAAGCATTCTTCCGATCCTTCTGCTTCCGTGAATTGACGACCATATGTCATAAAGTTCCGAAAATGACCATTTTCATTCTGGGCATACAAAATAAATGCCAGGTAGCGATAAATTAATACGAGGTATTCGGGCTTGCGTCTCGTTTCATAAAGCATCACTGCCATAATTAATGCCCGGGCATTGTCGTCAGTGGTATACCCTTTAGCCAAATCAGGAACATTGTAACGGGTATGTTGAAACATACCCGTATCATCGGTCATACGAAAGATATGTGCGTCATCAAAGACGTTGCCTAATTGGTTCATTATATAGCCCTCATTCCGCTTTGCTTAGCGATCGTAAGATGGGGATGGGATTTTGGAAGTAAGCGCCGGGCTGGTTGAATACTATCCGCGCATAACTGAACATATTGCTTTGCTACAGTAGACCAGGTCATTGTCTGACCAACTGCCAATGTTTTCATCTCCATTGCTTTCTTTCCAGGTGAGTTCCCGAGTACCGTTCGAATACATGATGCAATTGAGTCAGAATCTCTAAATTTGCTAAGCATTCCACGACCGTCTCCCAGCATTTCCTCTGCATATCGGTATGGAGTTGATACAATTACTCGTCCACACCCCATGGCGTATGCCAGCGTTCCGCTGACTGCCTGCTCTTTTGATAGATAAGGCGTCAGATACATATCAGACATGTGAAGATAGGTAATTACTTCTTCTTTTGTCAGGTATTTATCAATAAATCGAATGTTATTTTGCACCCCAAGGCTTTGTGCTAAATCCATCAGACTCTGCCTGTATGTTTCGCCCATGCTTTCTTTGACGCATGGATGAGTCTTACCAAGAATCAGATACATCAGATTTTTATAATCCGGGACAACCTTCGCCACCGCTTCAATTCCATACTCGATACCTTTCGCTGGGCTAATGAGTCCAAAGCTGCTAATAACTTCCTTTTTCTGCAAACCATGTCGGGCTTTCAATTTTTCACGGGATTCAACCTTCATATTAGGAACGCCATGAGGTATGAACACAATCTTCTCTGACTCGATACTATACGTCCCTGCCAATATGGAAATGGAACTTTGCGCCATAGTCACGACCTTTGTGCTAAGCCTCCCTAGATCCCTGAGGACAGTACATTGCTTCAAAGATGGTTCTAGCAATACAGTATGTGTTGTAACAATAAAAGGAATTTTTAGTCCTTTCGCTAAATCAATAATGTATTCGCCACATTCGCCGCCAAAGATCCCATATTCATGTTCAATAACTAAAAGATCCAAATTATCATTGGCCCATGCTGCGGTCTTTATATAGCTTGTACGATCGTGCTGGCTCAATTTATAATGTACCTTTGAATTTGTATACTCTTCCTTATCTACTACTGCAATGACACTGGGCCTAACCAATGTTATTTTATTAATTTCGTTTATTAGGTCTTCCGTAAATGTAGCTAGTCCGCATTCTCGAGGAGGATACGTACTTAAAAAACCAATATTCTTGATTCTATTTTCTCCAACCATTTTCTTTATCTCCTTCATTTTGAGCAGCCTTTTTATAGATGTTTAGCTGCATCTTATCGATTTACGCTGGTTATATTCATTAATCTACTTTTACAAACTTGGATTGTACCAAACTTCAACAAAGCGCAAACCACCATTGTACGCACATCTTAGCAAAAATGGTCATCACCAGCAATTTGAAACACCTTTAGATGTCTTCTAGATCCACTGTTGATGACCATTATCAGTCATTACATTTTTCTATTTTTATAGCTTAGTCCTTTATGAATCCCCCAATGGCCTTTTCTGAGAGATTCAACATCAATCCATAGTTTCTGCGGGATCGGCTGACATGTTGTATACCAATCCTTTGCACCTTCTACTAGTTTCTGCGGCGGCGCGTTCTTACCAAAATGTGATATGTTAAGAAGTGACACGCTGATTCTAATCGTAGCATTATTTCCCCCAGACCATTCCTGCGCTTCTAGTTCCTTGTTCTTAGTTAGCCATACAACTCCTCCACCTGACTGGTTAAGGCAGCCGTGCTCCAATATTTGTTCCAAATTCTCCTCTGTCGTAAAGTGATATAGTTTCATATTTCACCCGTGAAAATTAGTAAATTTTTTATAAAATTCATTTTATTCTCTTCCTTTCTTCAAGACTCATGGTCACATGTTATAGTCTTTTTATTTTCAGCTTAGGTATCTAATGAAGAGTAACGTCTGATTTTAGCAACGACTCTGACTAATAAAGCGCTTCATCTAAGGGTTCTGGACACTTTTTTATATATTCCAGCAAATCCCCTACGCTGGCAGTAGCCAAGGCAATACAAGAATCGGCCCCCCCATAGTACATTTTAAGCAATCCGGTCTTATCGTCTAACACCCAGCCGCTTGGAAAAACGACGTCATCAACGTCCCCCTCCCGTTCATACCCTTCCGTTGGACCAAAGACCCATTCATCAGTGCGGTGCAATACCTTTGCCGGATTATCCAGATCCAGTAATGCCAGGCCGATTCGGTAAATCGAACCAGAAGCTGTTTGGCGCACCCCGTGATACAAGAGTATCCAGCCTTCAGCAGTCTCGATAGGTGGCGCTGCAAGACCAATTTTTCCACCATCCCACCAGCCACCTCGACGGGCGTGCATTACCACCTGGCGGTCTCCCCAATGGGTAAAGTTACTATCAGAATATGATAACCAGATGTGAGAACCTGGTACATAATTAGTAGTAATTGGCCGATGAATCAGGACCCATTTTCCCTGTATTCGACGAGGAAAAAGTGCGGCATCTTTGTCTTCCGGCGGCATGAGCGGTCCGATCCGCTCAAACGTGATAAAGTCATTTGTCAGTGCCATCGCTACAAGTGGTCCACGACGAGAGTAAGCAGTATAGGTTATCGCCCACTTATTTAGTTCAGCAAGCCAAGTAATCCTAGGATCTTCAATTCCCCACCGTTCCTCCGGATAATTTAACGGATCTGATTCCAGCGTTGGCACTCTGTCAATCTGCCAATTGCTGACTCCATCATCACTAATCGCCTTAGTCAGGTGGGAAAAACCTCGTCTATCCTCTACACGAGCCAGCAACAATACTTTACCGTGAAACATAGTGGCTGCTGGATTGAATACTGAATGCGCAGGATAGGGCCAGTCTTTCGCTGTCAAAATCGGATTCTTTGGATGCCGCTTAAACAGTTCTATAAATGTATGATTATCATTTTCCAACTGAGTGCCAAACCTATTTTTATCCATAAAAAAACCCCCCTACGTTTGGATATTCGGCGCGTTGCCGGCAAGTGTGATATCTCACACCCAGTCTGTATATCCCGTGGCGGTTAAAACACAATATGGTATTGTTACTAATCGTCAGACAGTAGGTTCAAACGATTTATGTTTTATTATACTACAAATAATCATTTCCGTCAAATAACCGTTTTTCCTGAATAAACAATCATCCATTTCTATTGAACATTTTTTAACAATATTCTGATTTATAGCAGGACATATGCATAAATTAATCCTCTATTTGTAATGCCCAAGAGCTTTTTATTCCTTATTAACTATAATTTTTTTAATATTTCTTTGTAAACCTCAATATATTGTTTTACCATTTGCTCCTGTGTAAATTTGCATTCAACCGTTTTGCGGCAGACTTCCCGTGAAATATTTCTGACATCTTTAATTTTCTCAGCCATTTCTTCCACATCAGACACAATAAGCCCATTCACGCCATCCTGAATAATTTCAGGCATCGAACCTTTATTAAATGCAAGGACAGGTGTTCCGCATGCCATTGACTCCACAATACTAAGACCAAAAGGTTCATTAAAATGAATGGGATGTAACAATGCGTATGCATTACCCAGTACTCTATTTCTTTCTTCAGGACCTACGGAGCCAATATAGCATACGTCATCATTAAGATATGGCTCTACATCATTTTCGTAATAGGACTTATCCTGTATAATACCAGCAATAACCAGCTTCATTTTTGCTCTTTTAGCAACTTGTATTGCCTCCCAAGTTCCCTTGTCCCTATGTATTCTTCCAAAATAAACTAAATAATTGCCCTGTTCTTTGTTGAATGTGAATTTTTCGATATCAATACCATGGTACACAGTCCTTATATAATCAAGATCTTCATGCCGGTCCGCATTACTAATAGAAACATAGTGTGTTTTTTTGTTATATTTTCTATACACAGGCAAAATTTTAGGCGAGGAAAATCCATGTATCGTTGTTATAACAGGTGTTTTTATAAGACTGCTATAGGTCAGAGGCAGAAAATCATAATTGTTATGTATGATGTCAAATTCATCTGCCTGCTCCATGATTTCGGATATATGCAAAGATTCCCAAACTTTAGCATCCAGTTCTTTGTCTTCTTCATAGGGCGCTTTGCACACACTACGAAGCTTCGCATTGGTTAATGAATCGCCAGTAGCATAGAGTGTTACATCAATCCCCTCTTTCACAAGTCCCTCTGCCAATAACGAAACGACTCTCTCCCAAGGACCATAATGCCTAGGCGGCGTCCTCCATGCAATTGGTGAAATGATTGCAATTTTCATATTAAAAATCCCCCTCCATAAATTCCCCTAAAAAACCACTCTACTTATTCCTACTTACTATCTATAAACTTCGTCAGGGACAAAGGTGAAGCCTCTATTCCCCGAGCATACAAAAGCTTTTATTTTACCAGAGCTGCTTTACTATGAAACATTTCCCTAATAATGAGAATAACGTTTTAGATTTTTCTCATATAGTGATTGACAAAACTGTAAAATGGGATTATGTTAAATTTTGTATACTATTTTTTAAGAGGAGGGATACTTGCATGCATTTTTTAACATATCAATCTAACGGTCAAGAAGAAATAGGCCTCTTCACAGCAGATCAGAAACAGATCATTCCTCTGCTGACCGCCGAGCATCATTTTTATGGTCAAACCATATTACCAGCTGCGCTACTCTCTCTTATTCAACAAGGTGAATTAGCTTTACAGCGAGTCAAGTCGATCGTGAAATCAGTGGAAGCACAAAGCGATCTTCCATTTCTGCTGTCACCGGACAACATCCGGATTGTGGCGCCAATTCCTCGTCCTGCCAAAAATATTTTCTGCATTGGCAAAAACTATGCCGAACACGCTATGGAGGGTGACAAAAGCGCCGACCCGAGTGTGGCCATCCCTAAATATCCAGTTATCTTTACCAAGGCTCCCACCACGGTAATTGGTCCTGGCGATATCATTAACAGTCATAGCCAAGTTACAAGTGCTTTGGATTACGAGGTAGAGCTGGCTGTAATCATTGGGAAGAAGGCTTCCTATGTTAGCAAAGAAGAGGCAATGGACTATGTATTTGGCTATACCATTCTTAATGATGTGACGGCGCGGGATTTACAAAAGCGTCACCAGCAGTGGTTTCGCGGCAAAAGTCTTGATACTACAGCACCAATGGGTCCCTTCCTTGTTCACAAGACTTCTGTTCCTTCGGTCAATGACCTAACGGTAACATTAAAGGTAAACGGCGAGCTAAGACAGCATGCTAACACGAATTCTCTAATTTTTGACATTCCAACACTTATCAGTACGATTTCCTCTGGTATCACTCTTGAACCCGGAGATATTATCTCTACCGGCACCCCCGCCGGGGTCGGAGCCTATTCAACACCTCCTGTATTTTTGAAGCCTGGAGACAAACTGGAACTATCAATTACTGGTCTGGGAACATTAATTAACACAGTAGGCTAGTAGTCCGCCAAGACCAAAGCTATGGGATGAATTGTGCGAGATTTTTCGTCCAGCAAGGCGGAGGAGCCGCGCATATCGGACATATGCAAGGTGACGATAACGAAGCTGGACGGGAAATATTGCGACAAGAACACCATGGATTTAGGCTTGGTGGACTACTAGTCAATGCCCCTTGGTCAATCACTGACCAAGGGGCATTATACATTCACGGCTGTCTATTCAAATGTTAAAAGATTTCATTCCTCCACAAATTGCACCAATTCCTTATTGAACTTATCCCGCTGGTCATAGAACAATCCGTGACCGCTGTATTTAAAGGGTACAAGTTTAGAATTTCTAATTCCTTCATGTTGTGCAATAGCTAATGGAAACAGGCAAACTTTATCATGAATGCCATGAAGAATTAATGTAGGAACGCATATGGCTTCAAGATCGGAAAAGAGCCTTTCTTCATCTAGCCACGAGTTTGCAACCGCAGCGGTAGACCAGCCTGCCGCTTGTAGTCCTAATTGAAAGAACCAGTCTGAGAAAGGCTGAGATACATACTGAAAGAAAAACATATCTCCAAAGCCCCTAAGCATTTTGGGACGATCATTCAGTGTGTCTTGAATGATTTTATCTACATCCTCTTTCCTTAAGCCATGAGGAAAATACGGACGTTGAATCAAACTTGGAGCTGCAGCTGCAAAAAGGGCAAGCTTTGCTACCCCATAGCCATTGTGACGGGCCATGTAGCGAATCACAATGCCTCCCCCTGTAGAATGTCCTCCAAGTACAAAGTTCTCCAAACCAAGGGCTTCAACCACACATCGAATATCATCTGCCGATTGATCGTAGTCATAGCCTCCCCAAGGCTTATCCGAATTGCCGAACCCTCTAAGATCAATTCCGATACAGCGATAGCCCATTGCCGGGAGCTGGTCAAATTGATATTCAAACATTCTATGATTGGCAGGCCAACCATGTATAAATACAATGGTCTTACAGCTTCCCGGGTTGACATCTTCCACATAAAGATTTACGTTTGGCTCCACTTCAATAAAATATCCCATGCAAATCACTCCATCAAAAGTCTCTACATGGTACTATATTCAACTCGTAAGAAAAAAGCGCAGAATAGGTCGTATCTGAAAAGGTTAAAAATTCCTTTGCAAAAACCAAACGTATGTTCTACAATATAATGAAGATACTTAAAGGAGTTAATGCACATGGATGTTTTTGACAAGCTGAAAATTTTGACCGACGCAGCCAAATATGATGTGGCCTGCACCTCCAGCGGAGTGAATAAAAAGGCGGCTGCCGGAGGAATTGGCAGTGCAGCGGCCAGCGGCATCTGCCACAGCTTCTCAGGAGACGGTCGGTGCATCTCACTATTAAAGGTACTGATGACCAACGTATGCGCCTATGACTGTAAATACTGTGTAAACCGGAAGTCAAATGACACCCCTCGAGCGTCTTTCACACCACGGGAATTGGCAGAACTGACCATCAATTTTTATCGACGCAATTATATTGAAGGGCTTTTCTTGAGTTCTGGCGTACTGAAAAATCCTGACTATACCACCGAGCAAATGATTGAGGCACTGCGCATTCTGCGAGAGGAATACCGATTTTTCGGGTACATCCATGCAAAAGCCATCCCTGGAACAGACAGCGGTCTCATTGCCCAGTTGGGCATGCTAACCGATCGCATGAGTGTAAATATTGAACTGCCTTCCCAGAGTAGTCTGCAGATGCTGGCGCCGGACAAGTCAAAGCATTCTATTTTAGCGCCTATGAAATACATTCAAAATCGCATCCAAGAAAATTCCAAGGATATCATAAAATATCGCCATGCACCAAAGTTTGTTCCTGCCGGTCAGAGTACCCAAATGATTATCGGTGCTACGCCAGATACTGATTTTCAGATCTTGAATTTAACAGAAGGTCTTTATAAAAAATATAAGTTAAAGCGGGTATTTTTTTCTGCCTATATGCCTGTAGCCGAAAGCACCCTGCTGCCCACCTTAGATACAACTCCGCCTCTTTGGCGCGAGCATAGGCTTTATCAAGCGGATTGGCTGCTTCGATTTTACGGTTTCACGGCAAATGAGCTCCTGGATCAGCATCACCAAAGCTTCAATCCCTATTTAGACCCCAAATGCAATTGGGCACTCCATCATATGGATTTCTTTCCTATGAATGTAAACCGGGCACCCTACAGTGACTTGCTGCGGGTGCCGGGCATTGGAGTAAATAGCGCCAAACGAATTGTTATTGCCCGCCGCTCAGCTACCCTCCAATTCAATGATCTAAAGAAACTGGGAGTTGTACTAAAGCGAGCACAGTATTTTATTACTTGTGGCGGTAAAGTCACAGGCGGTTTAAAAATTACTCAGGATAAAGTACTGCAGTCTTTAATGTCAGAGAAAACCTTGGGTATGTATCACCAGAGTTTCCCGCTTCAATCACAGATCAAGCAGCTCTCCCTTTTTGAACAACCACCCATGATACCATCTGGATTCCCACAGGAGGATCTTCAAAGATGTTTGACCAATCCAATCTGATTTATCGTTATGACGGAAGCTTTGACGGGCTGCTCTGCTGCGTATTTGAAAGCTATGATAAAAAAGAAATTCCGACAGAAATCATTCTGCCGGATACCTCTCAGACGTTGCTTTTTACCGTTAAAGAAATTCGGACCGATGTTCAAAAGTCGAGCCGAGTGCTGGCTTCCATCCCAGAAAAAATGGGATTCGATGCTCTGAACTTTATACGCCGCGCCTTCTTAACCTGCTTTACACAAAAAGAATTGTACATCCTTTTATTCCTGCGTTTAGGCTACCGCCATGGCCAATCCGTAATGAGTATGTTGGCCAATGATGTAGTCAACATCCTTTTTAAGGCAGTAAAGCATTTGGATAACGAAAGTCACCTGCTGAAAGGATTTGTACGCTTTTCCATCTTCAGCAATATTCTGGTTGCCCAAATAGAGCCCAAGAATTACGTACTGCCGCTGATGACCCAGCATTTTAGTGAACGTTATCCAGAAGAGCGTTTTCTAATCTATGATAAAACCCATGGCATGGCACTGGTTTATCAGCCTTACCAGTCAGCCATTATTCCCATTGAGGATCTTGAACTACCTGAACCGGATGAACAAGAACAATCCTACCGGGAACTATGGCAGCTCTTCTACGATACCATCGAAATACAAGGCCGTCATAACCCTAAATGCCGCATGAGCCATATGCCAAAGCGTTACTGGAAGTACATGACAGAATTCGGCGGACCACGAAAGAAATCTCCGTTGAAACTGGAGGATACCGCCAAGTTCCTTATACCATGATCTTGGCCTTCCATGCACCGCTTTTCCAGCGCCATAACATACACATTCCACGCAGCCATTCATCGACAAGCATCAGAGCCCAAATCGCCGGCAGACCAAATCCTAAAATGACTCCCAGGTAGTAACCCAGCCCGATGGTAACAGACCACATGGAAAGTATGGCAACGATCACAGGAAAATTGACATCTCCAGCTCCCCGCAAACCATAAATAAAGACAATATTAAACGTTCGTCCCGGCTCTAGAAGAGCATCAATTGCAAAGATCAGGGCACCAAGAGCGATAATCTTTGCATCCGTGGTGAATATCCCGATGAGATGATACCTAAATAAGAACAACATACCGCCAATGATCCAGGCAGAACCAAAGGCAATCAAAAAATTATGCATTCCAGCTTTCTCTGCTTCTTCAAATTTCCTGGCACCCACTAATTGCCCGATCATAATAATATTGGCTTGCCCAATAGCTAAGGAAAATAGGAAG
Source organism: Pelosinus baikalensis (assembly GCF_020819555.1). Taxonomy (NCBI): domain Bacteria; kingdom Bacillati; phylum Bacillota; class Negativicutes; order Selenomonadales; family Sporomusaceae; genus Pelosinus; species Pelosinus baikalensis. The sequence continues at coordinate 129,802 of NZ_JAJHJB010000004.1, read as the reverse complement.
GCCATTTTAATAATGGACCAGGCATAGGTGCGAGTAATATACGCATCGGCGCCCAAATGGACAATAATGATGGTCATGAGCACTGTCTGACTCATGTTATAAGACATGTTTTCCATTGCAGCCGGAAAGCCAATCTTCAATAATTGTTTCAATTGCGTCTTAGGAAATTGAAGTAAATGACGCAGGATATCAAGCTTAAGCAGCTTAGTAAATAAATATACCAAGGCAGAGCACACTGCAATTCCTTTACTGCAAACAGCCGCAATCCCAACACCATAAACCCCCATCGCCGGAATTCCTGCCACCCCAAGCCCCAGTACTACGGAACCGATCAAATTTAAAATATTCATAAAAGCGGTAATCGCAAGACACTGCTTTGTTTTCCCAAAGCCTTTCAGTATGGCATCAGCCGACGACAGCATCGCATCAAAAAAAATAAAACCACCTGCCAGAAGCAAGTAGGTATGAGCGTAGGATAATAAATTATCAGCAATTCCCATAAACATCAACATCTTTTTTCCGCCAATGACTAGCACCAAACTGGCTATCCCGCCCAGAATCGCATTAAATAGCAGAGATACAGCAGCTACTTTATCAATTTCTTCCGGTCGTTTGGCCCCTACATTCTGCGCCACTAAAACCGAGGTTCCCATGGAAATGATGGCAAATACCAGAAGAAAATTCCATAGAATTTGAATCGTAGCTTCCACAGCTGCTGCAGCAACACTGTCATACTTACTCAATATAAATACATTTACAAACCCTACCAACGTAATCAGAAATAATTCCAAAAATATCGGCCAGGCAAGTTTAAATAACGATAACTGACTCACAGCCATCCCCCCATGCAACACAAACAGGATTCCAATACAATTGGTTTATCCTATCAGAAAACTGTGAGATTGTCAAAATTCCCTGCATTCTAAGAAAATGCTGCGCGTCCTTTTTTTTAAAACCTTTAGAACCGCGAAGAACAGGTCGGCTAAAATATCTATAATATTCCGACGCGTTTTTCAAAACAAATAATTGAACCACAAAGACGCAAAGGACACAAAGGGTTTTATTATATTTTTTGTGTTCTCCTTTGTGTGCCGCGGGCAGCGGCATTGCGCCTTTGTGGTTCAAAACATCTTATATTTTCTTTACTTAGTAACTCTCTTCATAATAATTGTCTCTTGCCCCTTGCCTTCTTTTGATCCATGGGTATATCCTACGACATCAAAATGCTCGCTTAGACGCTTTGCCAATGCCTCATAATTAACGGCTTTCCCCCGCATGCAGGTAGACAAATGCACCACATCCACGCCATTTTTGATCATCGTCTCAATCTTATGATCGATATCGCCGTCAGCATGAGAAAAAGTTATAAGCTCAATATCGCCCTCGTATCCGGCAAAAGCATCCTTTCTTTGAAAGAAGGCATTAAGGCAGCCTTTACCAGTACAACGCTTCATGGTTTCTTCTCTGACTAATATAGCAACTTTCATGGTTCACCTTCACTTTTACATTTTTGAATAACTCTATCTATCCTTACCTTTGTTGCAACTGATCTAGAGCCACTCGTGTCTTTTCTAAAAAATCTCTGTTTCTATTCTATTTCTCATTTTACATACAAACTCCTGCAAGTTCATTCCTTGCAGGAGTTAATATTTATCCCTCTTTCCTAACTACTTTTCAGCAGTTGCAATACTCTCTCAGGCTGTAGTCTTGCTATCTTCGACACAATTCTAGCATTTGCATCACCCAGGCTGGTTTTTACTTGTTCCATTTCTTTTTTGACCATGTGGGAATCTGTTATCGCCAAAGAATTGACCTTTTCAGCGGTCTCACTCTCTTGATTGTTTAATTTATTTTTTATATCGCCAAGCTGCACTTGTTTATTGGTAACATAGGATATCGCCTCATCAAAAATTCCGCTGGCTGCATCAGAATGATTAACAACATCTACTTGATCCGTACCAAGAGCCTTGCTATCCACTTTAAACTGTGTGTAATTTCCCATACTACTTTCAATCATAGCAGCTTTATTGTCCTGATATGGAATTTTATCTTCCCTAGTTGGCCAGATAACGCGGAAGTTATCCAGCGGTGTCTCGGTCGGATGATTGATATCAGGAATTACCGATTCTGCCGTCTGAACAGGACCACCATCAACAGTAGCTCCTCCTATAGCTCCAGTATCGCCTCCAGCTAGAGAAGCTCTAAATTCACCCGCTACATCAAGCTTATGGATAAATGCAGCTCCGTTCCCATTTTTAACGTAATCATTAACAAAATCTTTCACATTAGAATAACGAGAGACATTGTTCAAAGCTTGATCAAGGCTTTCCGTTGGGTTGGACTTTAGATCCGTTAACAAATCTTTTACGCCGCCGCTATAGCCATCTTCTTTTATTTTCATATGTAAATAACGTACTGCCATGGAAGCTGCCGAATAATTTAAACTCGTATTCGCCCAGGAATTATTGGTCCCATCCCCCAAAGCATCTTGAAGCGCTGTTGCGCCTTTCATACCTCCACCACTACGCTTTAAATCACCAGCAACCCTTTCATTAGGGCCATGGATAAACTCTGCAGTTCCTTCTTTAAACCAGTTAGGCATCGCCTGAAAGTTCATTGTCCGCCCCATGAGCACATGAACCATCTCATGAGTAATAACGCGATCGTCGTACTGCCCTGGGTCTCTTCCCCCATTAGGCAAAGCAGCCGGAAGTGCGCTCTTAACGGCAATATGCATGGTCTGGTTAATGGCTTTGCCATCTTTGTCGTAATTGTACATGATCGCAGCAAGATAAGGCACAGCATCTTCATCCAGCACGATCTGTAATTCTGCTCCATCGCCGACTAGCCCATAACGCTCCTTTATGACATCTTCTGCTACTTCTAACCAATCACTTTTTAAGGCAGTCATAATCTCTTCATTATTCGGATCTGATGAGTAAGTGGTTTTATAGCTGTCAATATCATGATTTATACTATTAATTTCATTTTGAAGCCTTTCCTTTTCAGCTTCGTCTTGAGAATCAGCCGCTTGAGCAGCTAGTTCTTTTCCTCGCTCAAGCATGCTGCGAATTTTATCTAAATCTTGATCCGCAGCTTGCAGCAAGGATACGCCATTTTGCATATTTTTCAATGTTTGCGCCGGTATATCAGCCTTATTCTTTGTATCTTCAGACATTTCAACCTTGACAGCATCTTCATAATTTGCAGAACTTGTCTCTCTATTAGGAACAAGTGATAGCGGCTTCTTCTTTGACACATTATCTTTCTGACTCGCAGCCTTATTCGTTTCCACAATGGCGCTATTAATTCTCATTGGTGCTCACTCCTAACCCCTCGTGAGAAGGTACAACTTTTTCCCATCCTATATTTTGTATCGAAAGGATTTCTTTGAACTGCATTTGACTATATGCAATTAAACCAATTATATAAAAAATTTTTGAACCGCAATGATGCGAAGACTACGAAGAATAGAGAATACACATATCTCGACCTGTTCTTCGTACTGCTTCGCGACTTCGCGGTTCAATTTTTTTATAAAGCTATATATTTTTGTTGTTTAAATGTTGTCTAACATTAGGATTTTCATTAATAGTGCTATTTGATTTATTATCTGTTTACAGACATAGAACTTGCTTGTACGCGGGGAATACGCGCTTCACAAGGCACAGCGGTCTGACATTTTCCACAGCCGTATCTGGGACGATAGCGCGCCAATACGCGATCAAGGTAATCTGAGCAAACTGCATTATCCTTACCTTGCTCATTGATCGCCAAAGGAGGACAGCGCAAGATACAAGCACCACATTTGATGCAATGTTCATCAATTGCAGTATACTGCCGCTCAGTAGGATCAATGATAACATCTACAATGATACTGCCAATCCTGCCTGCGGAACCATGAGTTGTAATTAATGACCGATTCAGGCTAAAGGTTCCTAAACCAGCTACAAAGGCAACATGCCGTTCTGACCAATTACTGCGGCGATTCACCACACTAAAACGAGAATCCATAACGGGGGCAACGGCTCTCATTCCAGAGCCTTCAAAAAACTCTACTAAATATTTACTCAAAGAGTTATTGAATTGCTCTCCTTCATAGCGCCCATACATCCATTCCCGAGCAGCCACCCCTAATTTTCGATTCGCTTCACGGACTCTTTTCGTCAAGGGCAGGAAGTAAGATATAACCGACTTGGCACCTTCTAACCACTCCTGGGGCATTAGATGCTGCGGACCTACAACCTCTTTTTCCTTTAACTTTGTAAATAATGGGTCAAAGGCATCTGCTGCTGCAATCAGCGGCGCATCAAAAAGCTGCAATGAATCTAACTCTGCAATCGTATTCATTGGACTGTTCCTTGTGAAATCACATGCAGCATCTTGTATCCCCTGTAACGTTATTCCTGTCATACATCATTCCCCCACCCCTAGTACCTTGTGTGATTCCCGATCTGCGCGGCTCCTCCGCTTTGCAGGTCAAAAAAATCCTGGCTAAATTATCTATAGTTTTAACGGAGATAAGGTACTAGTAATTTTCTAATTTCATTGTACTACATCTCTTTAATTCTGTATAATTGAAATAAGAGAATGATTATATCAATATTATTGAACTATCAATATTGGAGTGATAACAAATATGGACCTACGAGGACTCAAAACATTCCTAACGATTGTAAAACTGGGGAACTTCCAACAAGCCGCCCAAGAGCTTCGCTATGCACAATCCACTGTAACGATGCAAATTCAAAAATTAGAGCGAGATTTGGGAGTAACCTTATTTGAACGGGGGAAAAGCTTTCGTCTGACAGAAGCAGGAAGAATCTGCAGCGAACAATCCGCCCATATCCTACGAGACGTCGATCAATTGCAAAATACCATGAGCGATATCACCCTCGGAGAATCCGGTTCCATTTTAATAGGTGCTATGGAACCAGCTGCAAGTTTCCGATTGCCTAACATTCTCGCTGCCTTCATGGAGCGCCATCCCAAAGTACAAATATCAATTCAAATTGGAAATACATGCACCTTAACGGAACTCACTCTAAAAGGCGAAATCGACTTTGCTATTTCTTCTGTACCAACAACCAGCTCTGGCTTAACGTTTGATCCTTTATTTTCTGAGCCCCTTGTATTGCTGGTTCCTTCCGTGAATCCCCTTGCAGTAAAACAAGATATCACGATACAGGATTTAAAAGGAGAGCGATTTCTAGTTACCTCTCGCGAATGTGTTTTTCGAAAAAAACTATCCATTCTATTACAAAAAATAGGCACTTCTTACACAACACTTGAAATCAACAGTTTAGCTGCACTTAAGTATTATGTCCAAGCAAATCATGGCATTGCCCTGGTTCCCGCAGCTACCGTCACACCAGCTCCTGCTGGTACGGCAGTAAAAATAGTACAGGATTTGAATCTGGATCTAGAAGTTGGATTTTTGCGCAGCTCTGAAAGAACTACCTTTGGCATAGCCGAAGAGAAGCTTTTCGCTTTCTTAAGAAAATCCTTATGCGTCTTTTAAAATAACTAAAAACATAATCGAACCACAAAGACGCAAAGTACACAAAGGATTTTATTTATATTTTTTGTGTTCTCCTTTGTGTGCCGCGGACGGCGGCATTGTGCCTTTGTGGTTCATAACATTCGATATTTTTGACCTACAAAACATATGCATTCTGCTATAGTAAAAATATCTACCTTGAAACAAAAAATGACCAGCTGCTCTATCTTTTAGAGCAACTGGTCATCTTTATGGGAATAACCATTGTAATGCTGTTGGGAAACGCTTCAGAAAGAAGGAGTGCCCATGGTCCCCACCTTCGTGGGTAACAAATTGGCAGTGCTCCTTAAGAAACCCTTTATCCAATAAAATCTCATGAACTTCTTGATTCTTTGCGACCATGTTTCTTTGAGCATTGTCTTTTCTTGTACCCTCTAATGATCCAACGTCCATGTAGATCCTGCGCCCAAACTGTACAATATCTGCTGAACGCATAAACGCAGTAAATCCTGCATACCAAAAAGAGCCTGAGATAGAGGCGATTCTGCCAAAAACCCCAGGATACAGGTACGCCGCATACATCGAGATCAAACCCCCAAAAGATGCACCTGCAATTACTGTATTTTCCGGATTCCTCATCGTACGATACTTCTCATCAATGTACGGTTTCAGATCCTTTACCAAAAACGCAAGATACTTGGCTCCCTGACCGCCAAAGTCTGAAAATCCTGCTGTAACTGCTTTCGCAAACCAAGGAGTATACTCATCATTGCGATTATCCGGTTTAATACCTGCAAAGATAAACTCTCGCAGTTCTTTTTCAATCATCATTTCTTCTAACTCACTCAGACAGTCGCAAAACAGGTAACCGCCATCATGCAGATAAACAACGGGAAAATGCTCCTCATGCATATCATAGGATGGCGGCAGGTAAATACAGATTTCGCTGCTCATAAAAGTGGTAAGAATCAGCTTTCCCTTCATGCCTCTCCTCCTATTGCTTCCTTCTCTGTCTGTAGATTGTCGTAACTAAAACAAACAGGTACTCCATCCCGAGGATCAAGCATCACTCTGGCATCAATACAAAAAACTTGTTTTAATACTTCTGGCGTGATCATTTCCTGAGGGCTGCCCAACGCAACGATATGACCTTCTTTCATCGCAACAATCTCGTGAGAAAAACGGGCAGCGTGGTTAATATCATGCAGCACCATAACAATGGTGCACTGCCGCTGACGATTTAACTGCTGCACGATCTTTAGCACTTCTAACTGATGCACCATATCCAAATAGGTAGTCGGTTCATCCAATAGAAGAATTGCGGTTTCTTGTGCCAATGCCATCGCCAGCCATACCTTTTGCCGTTCTCCTCCTGACAAACTGCCCAGCTCCCGATGCCGAAAAGAAATCGTTTTGGTAATATCCATAGCCCATTCAATGGCCTTTTGATCAGCTATTGAACTTTTTTGTCCTTGATTGAGATGGGGGAACCGCCCGTATGTAACCAATTCTTCTACTGTCAATTCATTAGGTCCCACTGAATTTTGGGGAAGAAGTGTGAGTCTTTTAGCGATTTCCCGGGTAGCAAGGCTTCTTAGATCCTGGTTATATAAAAAGACGGTTCCTGCCTTCTGTTTAAGAATCCGTCCCATGGTTTTCAATAGTGTTGATTTACCACAACCATTTGGACCAATAATCGTGGTGATTTTCCCTTCTTTTACAGAAAAATTAAGATCCTGGAAAACCGTATGCTGCTCATAGCCCGCTTGCAGTTTTTCTGTTCTAAGTATACTCATATCCATACACATCCTCTTAGGCTTTACTTCTAAATAACAAATAAACAAAATAAGGTACTCCAATCAGGGATATGATTGTCCCTGTAGCGATTTCTGCCGGTGCAAAGATGTTTTTGGCGATAAAATCTGCCACTATCACAAGAAGCATGCCTAACATTGCACATAGAGGAATCATTTGCTGATGGCGAATACCCGTCAGGGATTTGGCTAAATGAGGAACAATTAATCCTACAAACCCGATGCTCCCGGACACAGAAACACAGGCACTAACCAGCCCAGTGCTGCAAAGCAATAAAATAACCTGCTCTCTCCCTACAGAAACACCCAGGCTTTTGACGCTGCTTTCCTCTAGTTGGAACAAATCAAGAATATGGGCTTTCCAGAAAATGATAGGCAGTAAAAATAAGAACCATGGCAATATGGAGATGCTATATTGCCAATTGGCATGAAACAGACTGCCGACGCTCCAAACTGTCGCTGTGTGAAATTCCGTAGGATCCATTTTTAATGTAATATACAATGAAAGTGCCGCAAAACCAGAATCAAGAGCAATTCCCGTTAACAAGAAGCGTTGAGAATCCAGCCTCCCATTTTTCCAGGAAAGAAGATATACCAAAATTGAAGCAGCTAATCCTCCAATTAAACCAAAAAAGGGCATAGCCAGTATCGAAAACCAATCCGTTCCAGCAAGTTTCCCCTGATAAAAGAACATAAATACGACAATGGCAAGGCCCGCTCCAGCATTAATGCCTAAGATGCCAGGATCAGCCAGTCCATTTCGGGAAACACCTTGTAATACAGCTCCGGCGACCCCCAGCCCCGCCCCTACCAATCCGGCAATCACGATCCTGGGCAGTCGAAATTGATAAATCAGTACATCATATTCTCCGTTGCTCTGACTGCCAAATAGCGTCTTAACGACCTCAGCAAAAGTAAGATCAAAGACTCCATAACTAAGGCTTATATAAATAGCAGCCACAATTAGCCCTAGAGCAGTAAGCATGATGCCCACAAAACGCTCCTGACTGTATTTAAGCATACTTATTGCCCCCCTTTTTCCTCGCTAAATAAAGAAAGAAAGGCACGCCAATCAATGAGGTAATGACTCCAACTGGAGTCTCGAAGGGATAGTTGAGAAAGCGGCTTACTATATCAGATAAAGCCAAAAAGATGGCCCCTAGTGCCCCTGAACAAGGTATGACCCATTTATAATCAGCACCTACAAGGAAGCGGACGATATGAGGAATAATCAGACCTACGAAAGCAATTTTACCAGCTAAAGCCACAGCACTCCCCGTCAAAAGCATGACAGCAGCAGCAGCCAAGACTTTTACGACAGTAGTCCGCTGCCCCAAGCTGACCGCCACTTCTTCTCCCAAGGAAAGTACGGTGACAGATCTAGCAATCCGAAGAGCCGCAAGCATTCCGCCTACTACAAAGGGAATCGCTAATCCTACTTGCTCCGGCTGCAACTGATGCAGACGCGCATGATACCAAAAGCCAATATCCTGAGAGATTTGAAAATAGATTGCTAAGGCAGAAGCAAAGCTGCTTAGAAATGTTCCAATAATCGTCCCTAAGATAGCCAGTCTGACTGGCGATAATCCATTGGGCAATATGGATCCCAAACCAAAGACAATCCCTGCCCCAAGAGCAGATCCGGCAAAGGAAAATATGATCCGCTGCAAATCAGAGGCTTCGGGCAGCAAAATCATACTCAAGGTAACGGCTAAAATTGAACCATCACTGATACCCATAATTCCGGGAGAAGCCAGATAATTTCTGGTAATTCCCTGCATCAGCGCCCCGGATACCGCAAGAGCGCAGCCAATCAGCATGGTTCCCATCACTCTGGGCAGGCGGGAACTCATAATAATCTGGTGATCCACATTGGTGGGATCGAATTGAAATATGGCATTTCGTATCGTCATCATATCAATCTCTTTTGCACCATATAGTATAGATAAAGCCGCCATCAGAAGGATCAACGCTGGAGATGCCAGCAAAATCATATAGGGAAAATAACGTTTTACATACATTGGTTCCACTCACTTTGTACCGTTTATTGTGATAATTTTTCTATAGCAGCATTTAGAAACTGAATTTTTCCACCGATTGCTACCCCTTGCACCAAAGGGTCAACTACATTGATAAACACATTATTATTTTTTACTGCTTTCATACTCCGCCAAATCGGATTCTGCTGCAAGTCTTTCAATACGTTAGGCTGTGCCGGACTTTCAAGCACCGCATATTGCAGAAAGATATAATCCGGGTCCATTTCGCTGAACTTCTCCAAAGAAATGACTTCCTGTGCTTTAACGGCTTTGATTTCCTCTGGGACAGACAAACCTAATTCGCCATACAGTATTTCATTAAAAAATACATTCGCTGGATAAACACCAATATTACCCGCACGAATTCGTACTGCTACCACTTTTTTGTCCTTCACCCCTTCCGGCAAGCGAACTTTGGCAGCTGCCGCATCCTGCTCATACTTTCGCAGCACTTCTTTTGCCTGTTCTTGCTTACCAGTCAATTCGCCAAGAAAGAGGAGATTGGCTTTCCCGTCAATGGGAAAATGGGATATGGGGATGGTCGGAGCAATTTTTTTCAATTGCTCTGCCGTAGATGCAGGGAATTTGTCACTGCTCAAAATGACATCCGGTCTTATTTTCAAAATCGCTTCAAAGCTAGGCTGCATCCGTTCTCCGATGGGTTTCGCATCTTTCGTAATGTCTGCAAACAGGGTAGGAAACGTCCCGCCAATCGTCATAACACCAACGGGCTTCACCCCCAAAACTAACAGATCCTCTAATGCTTCCAGCGCACCAGTAACTACAATTTTGTCAATCTTATCAGGCAAGATATATTCTTTTCCAAGATAAGAATGACTTTTTCTCCCTACTTGACCCTTTGCTGAAACTGGCACACTCTGATCGGCTTGGTATAACACCGTCTTGTTGACATAAATACCAGTAATGAGACCGCCAGCGATTACAACCGCCAATCCCAAAATCCATAATTTTCTTGTCATGCTATTACTCCCTTACTTTATCTCAGTATGAAAGTAACGTACATCCGTTCCTTTCATGAAATTACACTGATTTTATTTCTCAATTAAAGATAGCATTTCTCTTACGAATTTCTTAGAAGGATATTACGATTTTTATAATAATATTGTGATTTTCAGAAAATAAATGTCTTGCAGAATCCTTGACACGCTCACCAAGACTCATTGACAAGCAAAGCAAAGAAGAATACAATAAATAAAATCAAATAATTGATAACGGTTATCATATTGTAACGATCTGCACAATTCTAAAGTCAAAATTAAGAATCCTATCTGATGTTTTGGAGGTATACTACATGTCGGTTCAAGAACATATCCGTCAAATCGATACAAAATTCTTTTTGTGTACTCATCTTCCCATCCGAACCTTTGATTTCAACGGAAATCTCATTCATTCCGCTGGCTATAACCGAGATATGGAAGATTTTTTTAAACACCATGACATTTTTGAGCAAGTACGCCAGGAACTTGTCACAAAGACCGAGAATTGCATCATTACGATCCCCTGCTTGGAATCTATTTCTTTCACCGCTTGCTGGGTTTGCAGCAAAAACATCAATTGGGGCTTTCACATCCTAGGTCCTTACACTACTTTGGAAGCTGTCAATCTCTTTGACATCGTATACAAGCCAACCTATTGTATACCTTACTTAATCACATTGCTGGGCACCATAGCAGCAGATAGTGCGTTTCTAAAGCAAAAAATCAAAAAATTTAATGACATGCCCTATAGTGCCTATGTCAAAAAATCCATTGATTACCTGAATGCACGTTACCATGAAACAATCACACTATCGGATATTGCAGCACACCTGAATATCAGCAAATACTATCTTTGCAGCTTATTTAAAAAGGAGACAGGGAAAAATTTTTCTCAGTACCTAAATGAAATCCGTATTGAAAAAAGCAAGGAACTGCTATTGTAGGAAAATTTATCTGTCTTGGATATCGCTCTTTCTGTGGGATTCAATAATCAAAACTACTATAATGTAATGTTTAAAAAATTTATGAATTATACCCCCTTAGAGTTTCGCAACCAACGCAAATCATCATAGCTGCATTGCAGCTATGATGATTTGAAAATAAGAAACACCTCGCCACGTCATATTTTAAGCAGATAAACGAATCGAACCACAAAGGCGCAAAGGGCACAAAGGGGGGGTATTTATATTTTCTGTGCACTCCTTTGTGTGCCACATCAGCGGCATTGTGCCTTTGTGGTTCATAATTTCTTATGTTTTTTACTTACACAACTTATAAATTCTATAAGAAAACACTAACTCATCCATCAAAACATAGCCGTTCTGAAACACAAAGAACACAAAGATGCAGAATAAACACATCGCTGTGTTCTTTTTGCATCTTTGTGTTCTTTGATTCTTACTATCTACTTTGAAACATGGCATACTCTCTGTCAGAAGCTTATTTCATCAGACTGATAAAGCTCAATTGTCGTTTTTTCAGCCAACAGGTTGGCTGATTTTTGCCGCCATTCATTAAGATGAGGTGTTTTAAGATGTTCTACAAGAGCCTCTTTGTCTCCCCATCTTTCTACAAAAGCGCAGCGATTGTCGTCATATGGATCATCCAGCAGCTCATAACTTATACATTTCTCTTCTTTCCGGGTGGCTGCAATCACGTCTTTTGCCAGAGCAAATAGTTCAGCCTTTTTTCCGGGTTTCAGCGTTTGTCTTGCAATTACAATTACCATGATATATATCTCTCCTCATTCCATCGTTCTCTATGTACTCTTTTCCATTAGAAGGAATATTCCTGCAACGCCAGTTTATCCGCCAGAAGATTTCTATTTCAAAATCCAAATACGCTGGGCTCACTCAGCTCCTCTTCTTAGCATGGCAAGATTATTAATTTTAACTGATGTCCGATAAAATTCGATGATGCCCTCGTCACGCATGCGGCCTAACTCCCGGGAAAGTGCTGTGCGGGAAACGCTGAGAAAATCAGCTAATTCATTGCGTTTTAAGGGCAAAACAAAGGTATTTTTTTGATTGATCTTATATTGCTCAAGAAGATAAATACTTATTTTCTCCCGCATGCCTTTTATCGCCAAATATTCCACTCTTTGATTCAGCATTAGTGCCTTAGTTGATAAAAGCACCAGCATGTTTTTAATCAGTTGCTTATAGCCTCCACAAACTTGAGTGCATTCACCAATTATTTTCTCAGGGGGTAAAAACATCACTGAGCATGTACCTTGTGCAAAAACCGATGCCGGCCAATGTTTTCTTGGTGAGAAAGCGATCATTTCTCCAAACAAATCTCCCGGACCAATCACCGTCATGATAACACGGCTGCCTGACGCACTTTCCTTGATGATTGCTGCCTCTCCTAATAACAAGATGCCCAAACCCGTATAGGGTTCACCCTGGACGGCAATATAGCTGTTTTTGTTATAGGTATTGATTTTAGGATTTAGACAATCTAACATGATATCTAGCTGACTCGGTGAAATATCATGAAAAATCGGCGATGAGACCAGAATTTTTACTATATTTGCATCCAAATGATCCTCACCTCACTTTAGGTAGCTATAGCTACCGATTTTTTACCTCTATTGTATTACAGTTAGGTATAAGAATTCAATGAATATCCCTTAGGAGGAATCTACGATGCAACTTCGAAAAGTTAGTAGAATCGATGAAGAGAAATGCACCGGATGTGGAATTTGCACCCAAACCTGTCATGAAGGTGCTTTGCAATTAGTGAATGGTAAAGCCAAATTGATTTCAGCCTCCCAATGCGACGGCCTGGGAATCTGCTTGCCAGTATGCCCGAATGGTGCGATTACCCTGGAAGAACAACCTGTTACTGCCCCTGCCATTGCTCAGGCGAATACAGCATTTCAATGCCCTGGAAGCCGTTCCAACCGAATTGAAAGAAAAATGGCTGGCAGCCAACTGCCAGAGCAAACAATTGTGCCACAATCCCAATTGCAGCAATGGCCTTGTCAGATCAAACTCATTCCTGTCACTGCTAGTTATTTTGACAATGCTCATGTTTTGATTGCCGCAGATTGTACGGCATATGCCTATGCTAACATTCATCACGATTTTATGCGTGATAAAATTACCCTAATTGGCTGTCCAAAGCTGGATGAGGGCAATTATGCCGACAAGCTGAAAGAAATCTTCCAATCCAATACCATCAGCAGCATCACCGTATTGCGGATGGAAAAGCCTTGCTGCAGCGGTTTGGTAAATGCTGCCCGGGAAGCATTAGAAAACAGCGGCAAGTCCATCCCCTTTGACTTTGTAATCATCGGGGTTGACGGCAGTATTATCAGTACACAACACTAAGTTAACAATATAAAGTACACCCTCACTGCTGGAGTTTATTACAATTGAAATAAACTCCAGCAAATTTTTCTTTACTCTGCTGGAGTTATCTTTATCCAATCGGTTAATACTAAACCGAATCAAAATTATTATTTAATTTCTTTAATAAACGTAGAAAAACCTTCTGTTCTTCAACGGAAAAACCCTTATAGGCTGTTCGATATACCTCATTTGAGATCCCACTGAACTTTGCCTGCATTTGCTTGCCCTTCTCCGTAAGCATGATATACGTAACTCTCTTATCCATTTGATTTTTTTCTCTTGTGATATAGCCTAAATCCATTAGTTTATTTACTAATGGTGTTATCGTTGATTTGTCCTTGCCGATTGTTTTGGCTATTTGCTTCATGGTTAGCTTATCATGATTTTCATAAAGGGCGGTAAGGATATTTCCATGAGACGGAATCAAATCATCCAATTCATTTTTCTGTAGTTGCTTTTCAATAAAGTGTAACATTTTATCTTTCGTTCTACTGATAAAGTAGACGATATATTTATCCTTCATATAACAACCTCGTTAACAAATAATAATTCTATATCGGAATAGCCATTGTAATTATAGTACTAGGTAAAATCCCATGTCAATATGGAATATTCTTCAAAAACAGATAATGGTTTGACACAAAACTATTTTCTGTTATAATGTTTTTAACAAACTTTATTCAATTAGGAAAGGAAAGTGAATCTATGTCTATAACCCATTTTAAAGCCATGTTAGTAACAGAGAATACGGATGCTACATTTTCAAGAGAAATTATCAATAGAGAGCTTACTGCCCTTCCAGAGGGAGAAGTTTTAATCCAGGTGAAATATTCTTCTTTAAATTATAAGGATGCTTTATCTGCCTCCGGCAATAAGGGCGTGACAAGGAAATATCCTCATACTCCAGGCATCGACGCCGCAGGAATTATTGTAAAAAGCAGTAATGAAAAGTTTCATACTGGGGATGAAGTCCTGGTTACTGGTTATGATTTAGGGATGAATACATCTGGCGGCTACGGTCAGTATCTTAGAGTACCTGCAGAATGGGTAGTTAAGTTACCTGAGAATCTTTCATTACGAGAAAGTATGATCTACGGCACTGCCGGCTTTACGGCTGCTCTTTCCGTCTATAAAATGATACATGGCGGTATTAAACCCGATGCAGGTAATATCTTGGTAACGGGAGCAACAGGCGGCGTAGGCAGTATTGCAGTTAGCATCTTACATAAGCTTGGCTATAGTGTGATTGCAGCTACTGGTAAAGCAGAAGCTAAAGAGATGTTATTACAACTCGGCGCCAAAGATATCATCTTAAGAGAAGAGCTTAATGATCAATCAGGAAGAATCCTTTTAAAAGGAAATTGGGCTGGAGTCATTGATACCGTTGGCGGAAATATGTTAGCCACTGCGTTAAAATCCACTAACTATGGCGGCAGTGTAACGTGCTGCGGAAATGTAGCCTCTCCTGAGTTATTAACTTCTGTATATCCATTTATCTTAAGAGGCATCACTCTATATGGAGTGGATTCGGTAATGTGTCCTATGGACTTGCGTTTGGAACTCTGGTCTTTACTCGCAAATGAATGGAAACCTCTTCAGCTGGAACAAAATGTCGAAGAAGTATCATTAGAGGGCTTAGATAAAAAAATTGACTTAATCCTGCAGGGAAAACTTCAAGGCAGAACCATCGTCAATCTTGATTTGTAATCTATGCAAGGCAATAGGACACAAAAGGTTCTGTTTTTTTAACCTATTTTTTGCGTTCTACTTTGTGTGCCGCGGGCGGCGGCATTGCGCCTTTATTGTATCTCATAGTAAAAAACGAGGTGCGGCTTTTATGCCGCCCTCGTTTTTTTGCTACGGTATACGATTTATATAGCATCTGATTTTATCGAACATTGTTTTGCGTAATGCTCAATAATCTCTCTTCGGCGAATGATCCCGATAAAGATTCCGCTGTCATCCACCACTGGAACAAAATTTTGTACGATGGCTAAGGAGAGCAGCCCTTCTATGTGAGCATTTACACGCACTGGATTATTGATTATCCGCCAAGGAATTTCGTTTATCATAACCCGCTCTGTATCAGCAAAGGTTAAGCCTGGTGTGTTTTTCATTTTCCATAGTAAATCCCCTTCGGTAATTGTCCCGGCATATTTACCATCCTCATCAATGATTGGAACAGCCGTATAACGATGATATTCCATTTTTTCGAGGGCCTGGCGCATTGTACTATTCACTGGCAAATGAACGACTTCATTTTTGGGAATCAGGAAGAATGCAATGTTCATGGAAAAGAATCCTCCAACTTCGATTTAGTCCTGCTCGCAGTATGTTAAAATTGCCTTTCTGGCAATACATTATGCTTCTACACGAGCCATCATTTTTCCTGGTTTTATGCCTTCTTCCCCAATGCAATTTTTTCTATCACTACAAACAGAACAGGGATTAAAAAAATCCCAAGAGTTGTAGCGGTAAACATACCGCCAACAACTGCCGTCCCCATAGAATTTCTAGCGCCAGCACCAGCACCAGTAGCAATTGCCAAGGGAAAGCAGCCAATAATAAACGCTAAGGACGTCATCAGAATCGGACGCAGACGGATCTTGGCTGATTCTATGGCAGCCTGTACAGGGTCCATGCCTTTATCAACCCTGACTTTAGCAAATTCAACAATTAATATTGCATTCTTTGCAGCCAAACCAATGAGCATCACTAGACCGATCTGCATATACACGCTATTTTCTAAATTACGCGCATACTGAAATAGAAACGCCCCAAAGATTCCTACAGGAACGGTAAGCAGTACTGCAAAGGGAACACTCCAGCTTTCGTAAAGTGCAGCTAAGCACAAAAACGCAAATACCATTGCCATGCCAAATACGATGGGGGCCCGATCACCAGAAAGCTTTTCCTCCCGACTTTGACCTGACCATTCATAGGTATAGCCATCAGGTAATACCTCAGCAGCCACTTCTTCTAAAGCTGTCATTGCCTGGCCGGAACTGTATCCTACCGCCTGACTGCCGCTGATTTTAACAGACTTAACACCGTTGTATCTTGTAATGACCGAAGGAGCACTTACTTTCTTGGGTTTTACTAAGGTATTTAACGGTACCATTGTGTCATTTGAACTTTTTACAAACAGATATCTCATGGCATTAATATCACTGCGAAATGCGGAGTCTGCCTGTACGGTGACTTTGTAAGTACGTCCAAACTTATTAAAATCATTTACCTGTGATCCACCGAGAAATACTTGTAAGGTCGTAAATACATCGTCAACGTCTACACCCAATTTCTCAGCTTTCGCCCGGTCTACTTCAAATTCATATCCCGGTGTATTGGCTTTGAAATTGGAAGCAATTGACCCAATTTCAGGGCGCTGCTGTGCTGCAGCAATAAATTTCTGTGATATGCTGTCTAAATCATCCAATGAGCCTCCACTTCGATCTTCCAGCATTAAACTATATCCGCCCACCATCCCAAGTCCTGGAAGAGCAGGAGGAGCAAACGAAATTACAGTTCCTTCTGGTAATTGAGCTCCACTCATAAAGGTTTGTGCAATTTCCGCTTTCACTTGTAATTGCGCATCTTTTCTTTCTTCCCACGGAGCCAATGAAATAAACATCGCACCTGCATTTGGCTTGGTTCCTCCACCTAACATGTCCATTCCAGATAAGGACATCACGTTTACAACTCCTCCTTGAGAGGACACGGTTTGGGTTAAACCTTTCATTGCACTAATCGTACGATTTAAGCTGGATGCCTCTGGCAAAGTAAGAGAGGTCATATAGAATCCCTGATCCTCATCAGGTACAAAAGATGTGGGAACCAGCTTATACAATACACCAATCAAAATAAATACAACCAACAGCAGAACCATACACAAACGTGCCTTAGCAATGATTTTTGTTAAGCCCGCTCCATATTTTTCAATCACCCTATCAAAGCAGTCATTAAATTCATCAAAAAATCTGCCAACAATCCCCTTGTGACTATTGGGATCATATGGTTTCAATAGCAGCACGCAAAGTGCCGGTGTAAGGGACAACGCAACAACAGCAGATAGAGCCATGGATACTGCAATGGTTATAGCAAACTGTTTGTATAAAATCCCCATCATTCCGCCAAAAAAGGCAACTGGAATAAATACAGATGCTAAGACAAAGGCTATAGCAACTACTGGGCCGGAAACTTCACTCATCGCCCGTCTCGTAGCTTCTAAAGGGGTCAGTCCTGAATAACGCATATGATGCTCAACTGCCTCAATTACAACAATCGCATCATCCACTACAAGCCCGATGGCAAGCACCATGGCAAATAAGGTCAATGTATTGATCGTAAATCCTAAGGCACTAAAAGCGCCGAATGTTCCCAGCAAGGATACGGGAATTGCCAAGGTAGGAATCAATGTGGCACGCCAGCTTTGTAAAAAGAGGAATACAACAATGACTACCAGCAGCAATGCTTCGGCAAAGGTTTTCCCAACCTCTATCATTGATTGCCGTACAAAATTGGTATTATCAACAACTATTTTGTATTGCATCCCCACAGGGAAATTTTTTGACGCTTCTTCCAAAACTTTTTTTACATTGCCGATTGTCTCTAAAGCGTTTGCATCACTGGTTAGCTGAATAGCAAACCCGGCACTGTGATGCCCATTAATCAGACTGTCATACGTGTACTCTTTGCTGCCGAACTCAACTCTAGCTACATCTTTGATATGAACCGCTGAGCCATCGGAATTGGAACGAATAATAATATTTTCAAACTCTTTAGCAGTACTAAGACGTCCCTTTACGCGGGCCGTATACTGGAACTCCTGGTCGGATGCTACCGGCATTTTGCCAAGAGAACCAGCAGCAGCCTGCACATTTTGCTTTTCAATAGCCGACGTCACTTCACTTGTCGAAATCGCCAGCTCCGCCATTTTTTCAGGCTGCAGCCATATTCTCATACTGTAATCGGAACCAAATGCCGACACATCACCGACACCTTTGACCCGTTTAATATCATCAAGAAAGTAAATACTTCCATAATTCTTCAAGAAATTCACATCATAAGTGTCATCTGGAGAATAGAGATTAAAAATCATGGACATATCTTGGGATGCTTTTCGAGTTGTAATGCCTGTTGTCTGAACAGAACTTGGTAATGATGCGTTTGCCTCTGATACACGATTTTGCGTCTGCACGGCTGCCGTGTCAGAGTCTTTACCAGATTCAAATTGAACCGTTAGCGAATAGGAACCTGAATCTGTACTGGTGGAAGACATGTAAGACATACCTTCTACGCCATTTACTTGCTGTTCAATTACCTGTGCTACCGTTTGATCTACAACATCAGCATTTGCCCCTTGATAACTTGTGCTAATGCTTACTGTCGGCGGCGAAATTTGCGGATACTGCGCCACAGGCAGGCTGAAGGCAGCGGTTACGCCTATTATTGTTATGATGATTGATAAAACAATAGCAAAAATAGGGCGATCAATAAAGAATTTAGCCATTGAAATCTCCCCCCTTATTGCTTAGCCGGAGTCTGTAAATCCTCCGGTTCTATCATGGTTACTTTTAATGTTGTTCCTTGTTTAACTTTGTCGATTCCTTCTACAACAATACAATCATCAACAGTAAGTCCTTCTTCTACGATCCACATGTTGCCGACCTTATTTCCCATCTTCACGCTACGGCTTTCAGCTTTGTAGTCTTTTGTCACTACAGTAACAAATGTATTTTCCAGCAATTCTTTTACTGCCCGCTGGGGAATTAGCAACGCTCCCTTACGAACATCTCCTTGGGCTGATACCCGGGCAAACATCCCAGGCAAAAGAAGTTTTTGCGGATTACTAAAAGCTGCTTTTAGAGTAATTGTTCCCGTAGTATCACTTACTCCTTTATCAATTTGCTCAATATGACCAATCAATGGATATTCTACTCCATTACTAAGGGTAAGTTTGAGATTGTCCTTAAAATTACTTGGCAGCGTACCATTCCCTAGCTGAGCAAAATTTAAGTATTCATTCTCACTCATACTAAATTGCACCCAAATAGGGTCCATTGATGATACGGTAGCCATAGTAGTGGACCCCGCTACTACATAATATCCGTTGCTTACATCGTTCACATCAATTCGTCCATCAACTGGCGAGACGATTAACGTATCTTGTGAATCCTCCTCAGCCTGCTGCAAATTGGCCTGATTCACGTCAACGGTAGCAGCATCTTCTTCGGCTTGCGACACATTCGCATCTACTGTTTGCTGGGCAATACCGTTTACACTTGCTAATTTCTGATATCTTTCCACATCTTTTTGGGAATTACGAAGTGTCACTTTTGATTTGTTGAGGGTTGCCCTAGCAGAATTTATGGCTGATCGATACTGCTTGTCATCAATCTGAAACAATGGCTGTCCCTTATAAACTAAATCTCCACCATTGACCATTTTAGCCACAATGTTGCCAGATACTTTAGACATAATTTTGATTTCATCTTTCGATTTTACTTGTCCTACGAATTCATACTGAATCGGAGTATCACGCTGTACGACTTTCGTTGCTTTTACTTCTACTGCTTGTGGGGCTTGGGTGGTTTGTGTTTTTGAGAACCAGCCTGAATGTACAATAACAGCACCTACTAAGATTACCGAAATCATGATCGCTGCATATGTTCTAGTTGAATATTTACTGCTCACTTACGATTCCTCCTATAACAACATTTGATGATTTATTTGACGGGAATCCCCATAGCCTGCTCTAACTTTGCTTTATTGGTGTTATGGTCATATAAAGCCTGAATATGGTCTTTTTTAGCGGAATCTAACGATAATACTGCATCAAGAAGGTCAAGATTGGTACCAACTCCCACATCATAACGAACTTTCTGGATCATAAGACTTTCTTCCGCTTGGTCTACTGATACTTTACTTGTCTCAATCCGCTTTTCAGCTTCATACATGCTCAGATAATACTGGCGAACACTCAGCAGGATAGAATCCCGTTCGGTCTTCGCCTTATCTTCCACCATATCCACATTATGTTGTGCTTGCTGCACTTTGGAATGGGTTAATCCGGAATCAAATACATTGAAGGAGGCTGTCATTTTCAGCGTCCAATTATTATTTTTCGCCCCCGGAAGATGCGTATCATTCCAATCCTCCGTAGCCGCCAGATCAACTGTCGGCAGATAACCACTTTTGGCAATTTTAACATCATATTGGGCGCTGGCAATATTTGCATCATATTGCGCTAGTTCTAATCGGTGTTTTTTTGCATATTCGATGCATTCCTCAAGGGTTTGTGAATATTTTTCATATTGAAAGCTGTCTTTTAATTTTAACTCCGTGTCATGAGATAGGCCAATCGCATTATTGAGTGCAGCCATCGCATTATTGTAATTATTTTGCGCTTTAATTAGGCTATTTTGAGCCGTTGCCAAATTAACTTGGCTTGACAGTACATCTGTTTTAGCAACAAGACCTAAATCATATTTTATTTTCACTAAATTCAGATGATCCACATAGTTATTCACGGTGTCCTGATCCACTTGTACTTCGTTGCGATATTCTAAAACCGTAAAGTAGTCCGTAACCACATCTAATTTGAGTTGCTGTTTTGCCAGGTCAATATCCATTTCGGCAACTTTAAGACTCAGTTTAGCCTGATCAATTTTATTCTCTAATTTATTGCCCGAGTAAATCGGCAGGCTAAGAGATAAGCTATTATCAAACTCAGTAGTATAGGTGTATGCGGGGGTTAAAACTGTGGGTGCTGTCTTGTACCTTTCACTTATGTGACTATAGTCAAGAGAAACGCCTTTATTCTTCTTAGCTTCTTCGACAGCCCAATAAGACTTTTCTCGCGAGGACTGCGCATATTTTATATCATGATTATTCTGCAGGGCTAATGCAATGCTATCATCCAATGATAGCTCTATGGGGTTTGCAAATGCAGCTTGACTGAAAGTCAGCATGAAGATCATGGGAATTAATGCTGTAAAGCATCGCTGTTGAATGCTCATATGTTACCTCCTAATGAATCTTAGATCTGTAAATTATACCAACTTAAAATTACATTCAGTTGTAACTTATGTGTCGATTCTGTCACAATTCTTATTTATGAAACGACAAAAAGCAGCTATATGCGATTTATATCGAGTCTTCAAATACAAATAAAATAATCTTTTGTTATAATCCATATAAAATTGCTTTGTGTTTCTTTTTTAATCGGAGGACACAGAGAAAATATAGATAGGGTTGCCTTGTAACAACTATACAAAAGATCATTTTACACAAAAATAGGGAGGTTTTATCTTGAAAAAAATCATTTATGTGGTCTTTTTATTATTCATTTCCACTTCAGCTCTTTGCTCAGCCAGCCCTGTACCAAACTATTCTTTGGGGGAAATCTCAATTGATATGAATTTAGGTGCTCCGGACCTGACAAATGACAGTGGAAAAGCTGACGGAAAATACAATGTAGGATACAGCGTAACAGCAGGGGTTGGATTTGGTTTTGCCGGACAATATACCTATAATAATTTCAAAACAAAGTCGCCTCTTAATGGAAGCAATGAAATTAAAGCCCAGCAGCTAAATGTAATAAGTAATATATTTGACACCATTGCTAATGTTTCTGTGTTTGGAGGTATTTCACAAACTGAGGCAGTTGGCGGATCTCAAAAAGATGGACTTGTAGTAGGTATTGCTGCGAATATGCCAATCGCTCCAAGAACGAAAGTCTATGGAGTACTCAGTACAGGCAACCACCTGGGGGGCTATGAAATCGGCATAAGCTACCATATAGCCAAAGATACTGACTTTAACCTTGGTTATCACGACACCAAATATAAAGATTTAACATTTGAAGATGACACCAAAAGTGACGTAATCTCGAAAGGTTTCGTTGGCGGTGTTCACTTTAAACTGTAATAAATACATAAAGAAAAGGGCCGTCTTAAAAAGGATTTTTCATCCTGATTTGAGCGGTCCTTTTCGCATGATCTAAAATTGGTTTAAAAGTGGGTATACGAAAATAGAGGAAGATTCTTCCTCTATTTCCGAGTTTTACGATATACCTGAAAGTCGTAAAATAAGACTTAGGAACTGGCTTCGCAAGGTGTAGGAGCTCAAGTCTCCTCTCCCGCACCCCAACAAATACAAGGCTTTCAGGGTTATACATGAAGTTTTTTTATTGCAGCATAACGTTTGTACAGCAACGCGGGAAAAAAGTATTGTTGCATTTTTGACGTTTTTTTCAATTCGATAATTAGGATTTTAGGGACTTTTTCCACTCTATTTTAGCTTGCAATCTCCATAAAATATAATATAATTAGAAATAGGTGGAAATTAAAAAAGTCGCCGTGTCCTGAGAGTGCGGTAACACTCTCAGGCACGAGCAGGTGTACGAGCACCTACACGTAACAGCTAGCTGTCTACGACGACAATTTATTATACCGTGATCTTTCCTTGAAAACAAGGGATGCATTATTCGGAATAGTAATATTGTGAGTTTTGGCAGAGGCTTAGCGTCTGCGCGTAGTCAAGACGAAGCAAAGCGCATGTGTAGGTTGAAAAGACCTCGCATATGCGTTTTTTTAATTTCCCCTGAAACAAACTGTATGCTGGTTTCTTCTATCCTGAACTGGGGATAGAAGAAACCTCCTACAGGATGAAGATGGGGGGATATAAATTGGTAGCAATCCAAGGTAAG
Organism: Pelosinus baikalensis; assembly: GCF_020819555.1. NCBI lineage: Bacteria > Bacillati > Bacillota > Negativicutes > Selenomonadales > Sporomusaceae > Pelosinus > Pelosinus baikalensis. Next base: position 106,386 of record NZ_JAJHJB010000004.1, on the reverse strand, counting down.
AAAGAAGTATGCAGTTGGGGCAAAAGCACCGCACCAGCACGTGGCGGGGACTCCTCCTCGCCACAACGAAGGAGAGATATTCATTCCATTTACGAAGCACAACACCCGATTCCTGGGAAAATGAGGATAGTGTAAATGTACAGAACCTATAGAACAACGAAAGACACGATTATGGGTGAGGAAACAGAGAGCGCCGACATTACACTTAAATTGATTACAGATTTGGATGGGAAAGAATATGTGATAGTCAAGAAGCAAAAAGAAGATGCGATATATCATCTTTCGCTTGTTGGAAAAGTCACTGAAATAGTTCACGAAATTTCATTCGAAGAATATAGAGACATTACCTATGCAAGATTAGACAAGGAATTGTTAGAGCAAGGAATCAAACCCAGGAGACGGTAAAACATGGTGTAAAGTGTTCGAAGATTTGGTTCTAAAGAACAATTCAATATACATGGGAAGAAACTACGCACATTATAAAAACGTGGGTAGTTTTTTGATTTTTTACGAAAAAACAAACCTGTCTCTCATACTTTTGTATTTTGAGACAGGTCCTTTTTCTTTACGTATTATTAAATGGGTATGCAATCTATAGATTATAACGTTAATGCCTAAACTTCAATAAGCTCATACTGTTTGGTGCCAATACCGATTTTTTCGGCATGATCAAGACAGGACATCCAATTGGTTTCAGGATGAGCCGTTTGAAAATGATCATGGTCATTCGACGAGCCATTTTTATTCTTTAGCTGCTCTGCCAGATAGCTGTCCGCAATGGCAGGCGCCGCATTTGCTTTATCAGCACAAGCCATATCAAGGGCCACGGGATCAAAGGATGCAAACATACCAATATCAGGAATGATCGCTACATCATTTTCAGCATGACAGTCGCAAAATGGGGAAACATCAATGACTAAACTGATATGAAAATGCGGCCTGCCATTTAAAACCGCCCAAGTGTATTCGGCCATTTTTTTATTAAGGACATCATTGGATTCGTCCCAGGCAGCGCCAATCGCATCAAAATGGCAAACCCCAATACATCTTCCACAGCCAACACATTTTGCATGGTCAATTTGAGCCTTCTTGTCAATAAGGCTTATGGCGCTATGAGCGCAAATCTTCACACAGGCGCCGCACCCTACACAACTTTTTGTACGAACGTTTGGCTTACCGTCACTGTGCATTTCCATTTTGCCAGCCCTTGAACCACAGCCCATGCCGATATTCTTTAACGCACCGCCGAACCCCGTCAGCTCGTGACCCTTAAAGTGACTTAGGCTGATAATAATATCCGCATCCATTACAGCACGGCCAATTTTCGCTTCTTTCACATATTCTCCAACAGGCACAGGTACATATGACTCATCCGTACCTTTTAAACCGTCACCTATAATAATCTGACAGCCAGTAGTAAAGGGATTATAGCCATTTTCATATGCTGCATCTAAATGCTCAAGAGCATCTTTACGTCTTCCGACGTATAAGGTATTACAGTCCGTAAGAAAGACCCTACCACCTAAACTTTTGATTACATCTGCAATCACTTTAGAGTAATTCGGTCTAAGATATGCAAGATTGCCAGGCTCACCAAAATGTATTTTAATAGCACTAAATTTACCTGTAAAATCAATTTGCTCAATTCCAGCTTTCTTTACTAATCGCTCCAGCTTTTGCAGCAAGTTCATCTTGCTAGTTGCCCGCATATTTGTGAAATAAACCTTTGATTTTTCCATAATATCCTCCCCTTGTTCTCATGATCATAGATTCTTGGAAAAGTAATCCACAATCGCTATTTATGTTTTATTTACCATTCAAAGACATTTTCCTGCAAGAGTACAATTAAGAACTTAGAATAAAAAACAAAACATTTTCAACCGCGAAGATGCGAAGATTACGAAGACTAGTCGAATATGGACTATTTCTTCGTAACCTTCGCAGTTCATGGCTTTTTCACTATAACGTTATCTTTATTAATGCTGCGTTATTTCAATAACTTCTCAATGTCCTTTTCCAAGCCTTTTGGCTATACCAGAATTATGCTCTTTGGTATGATCGCTGACCAGCGGTTTATTTATAGAAAATGGACAATTGCTCCGCTAATAAAGGGCAATAACCAAATCAGCCAAACGAGTAAGCTATAGCGATGAAACTTTCGAATCCAGCTTTCCTTATGAGTCACGATAATAATCGTAGCCCAGCACGTATGCAATAGCATCAATAGCAGCGCTATAATACCAGTCAAACTGTGAAAATCGCTGGTTATGGGTATGACACTAGCAACATGCCCCTTAGCGATTTCCCCCATAGCTGATGTTCCTAGAACATCACAAATAATTCCTAACCAGAATAGGAATAAATGTCCTCGTTTTAATTTACCTTTTATCTTTTCACTCCAAACTCCAACTGTATATAATACAAAGGCACAATTTATAAATATGATTCCATATGACATTTTAACTCCTCATTCTTTCGTTTCTTGCTGCATCATGGCTTGCATTTCGTATTTTCTTTTTTTACTTTAACAATGATCTCGACTACATCTTTTTCTTGGTTATACATAGCATCTGAATTCCCTCAACCTAGCCAGAATTCTATGATTCACTTATAATATGACTCTTCTTTCCTATTGTACCACTATTATACATGACGAAATAACAGCCAATTTATTGCATGACTTTTTTCTTTTACTGAATGGACAAAAAAAGCCCCAGAATCATCTCACTCTAGAGCAATTTAAAGGTATCTTTGGGTCCGCGCTTCCCCAGCTTTTTTATTTAAAAAGACACACTTACTTTAATAAATCGCCAATAATAAGGGGATCAGAAATGGTACCATTGTTGTTAATATTAGACCGCTTACGAAGGCAATCATTGCCGTGGGTGTATCCGTCATTTTAGCAATAATCGGCAAGGTAGAATCCATGGTTGTCGCACCGCCGGGAGCGATCGCCACAATCTTTCCAATATGAATGGCTAAAAAGGGAATTAAGACAAATGCCATTAATTCACGAAAAACATTAGCCAAAAATGCAATAGCTCCCAACTCAGCACTATAAAGCTGAGTAATGAGCACACTAGACAAACTATACCAGCCAAATCCCGCCCCAACAACTAACACTTCTTTCAAGGACATATCTAAAAACATGCTGGCAATAGAAGCTCCCAAAAGACTTCCTCCCGCAATCGCTACGGGTACTAATATAATACGCCAGCCGACTGCTTTTATTTTTACTAACTCCCGGCGATTATATCCTATGCTGATCCCTACACCAAATAGCATGACCGCCAATACATAGGTGATTACCTGATCCAACACCTCGGGGTTCATCAAAGAAGGCAGCATCCATCCAAGAGCAATGCCTGCTAAAACCGCTGCCACAATACAGCTAATCATTTTCATAATTGCTCTTCCTCTTTTTTGTGATGTTGAAAAAAATCTACTTTTAAAACGACAAACCATAACGCAAACACACTGCCAATCGTACTTAAACCTGAGATCACCATTGCTTTGTAGCCTAACAACGTTAAGTTTCCAATGAGCTCTCGATTGCTGCCAATTCCAATACCAACAGCAATTAATAAAACAAAAACAATTGCCATTACGATTTTATCCAAATGTCCAATCCATTTTTCCGTAATTATATTACTAGCCCCCAATAAACATCCTGCAAGTAAGCTGATGATTACAATTTCCACTTCATTCCCTCACCTTATCCTTTTCATTTATATTATTTATTTCAATACTATAGCGAAATAACCTGTATTCCTGGACGTTACTTTTCTGATTTTAACATAGATTCATCTTTTTCCATCGATGAAAATTATACTTTTACTAGTAAAAAGAGACCCTGCAAGGATGGAGGGCACTGAAAAACATAGTCTTCACAGATAGCTGAGGAAATAAGCGCCTCAAAAAAGACGACCTTCATTCACCTATTTGGGAACGGAGGCCGTCTTTTTTTTGGGGGCGGATATTTAAACATCCGGACCGGGTCCACGGCGGTACGTCCGTTATTGTATACTGATAAATAAAAAAACTTCCGCCTGCTGCAAGTGGGAGTTAAGAATCGATAGTATCTCATTTGCGTTAAAACTATAGATAATTTAGTGAGGATCTTTTCGACCTGCAAGGCGACGACAACAAGGCTGGACGGAAAAAGACTGCTAAAGTAGCAGATTTTTAATGCAGATGAGGAACTAGGAGTCCTGGATCGATTAAAATTTACAACTAACACCTATGCCAATACTGGATTTATTACCAGAAAGAGTGGACAAATTGATATTTAGATCACTGGTATCCGTCAATCGATAGTTAGCACCCAGCTGTAATTCTTGCAAACCGTTTCCAGCAATTAAAGAAGCGTAGCCTTCTAGATCATCAGCTAATTCGCTCTGTACGGCTCCACCCAAATATCCTTTGGAATGAGAGTCAGAAATTCGATTTCCAACGATCACTCTCAATGTTTCATTATCCGTTCTAATCTGGGCATAATAATCCGTTGCACTCTTGTCATCTCTTAAGTCACGGTAAGAAATACCGAGAATCAGATTATCCGTAGTTTGCATTTCCATATAGTACATACTATTCTTGCTGCCGCTAATGACACCAACAGCCGTATCTTCTCTTTCCAGATCATTGATCGGCGTGGCAAATACATTATTCATATTGAGTAAAAGGAAAGATATAAAGGTTATTATTATTTTTTTCAACTAAAATTCCCTCCCAACTATCTACTGCCTTTACCTCACTACTTTTTAGCTTTACTTCATCGTGACATATTCAATATTATTTTGGATATAGTCTGTCATATTTCTCATAATTTGTGCTTCTGTTGAATCAACAGGAACTGCAACCCAGTCAGATGAGTTTGCATCTCTAGAAATAAGCTGGGAATCTTTATCATAGTAATAGGATTCTAGAGCTTTGTATCTAAAATTTTTAGAATCAAATTGAATATGTATGTATTGATAAGACATCTTTTTATAGAGTTCCTTTATTTCCTTGGCTTTTGCCTTTTCCTTCTTCGATGCCTTTTTGATACTTTCCAGTTTTGCTTTTCTTTCTTTGTCCGTAACTACTTTTTTTACCCAGCCATCCAGAATTCCACTGTTAACATATTTGGTGATTCTTGTATTATCCAGATAAACGGTTCCAGGCTCTCTGGTAGTAATCTCTAGCAAACCACTTTGCCCATGAACAGGAGCCACTATCCCCGTCAGCAAAAAGATCGTGATGAGCAGTATCGATACATTGTGATGCAGCCATTTCTTTTTTTGGGATATCCATAAGTATTTTATCTTAACCATGGGATTATCACTTCCCCTCACACTTATAATTATTAAATCATTATAAGTGATAAACTTTGTAATTTCCTTTTAAATTCTTATTTTATGACTGATAATGGTAAATAAAATAGCCTGAAGCTTATTTGCAAAGCCTCAGACTATTTTTTAAAAAAGTATAGTAATAATCCTATGCAATTTTACGAAGTATTTCTTCTTCTTTTTTAGTATCGTATTGATGTTCCAATTTAGAAATTACTACTGCAGCTAATGCATTGCCAATAACATTGACAACCGTTCTTGCCATGTCCATAAAGCGATCAACCCCTGCAATAAAGGCCAATCCTTCTGCTGGTATTCCTACGGTACCAAGGGTTGCTAATAATACAACAAAGGATGCGCCTGGCACACCTGCTATACCTTTAGAGGTAAGCATAAGCACCAGCATCAAGTCAATTTGACTGCGAATGGACAAATCAATACCATATAATTGGGCTAAGAAAATAGCAGCAACTGCCTGATAAAGGGTCGAACCAGTTAGATTAAATGAATAACCTGTAGGAATTACAAACGTTGTAATCGATTTGGGACAGCCCATCTTTTCCATTTTCAACATAATATTAGGCAGAACGGCTTCTGAACTTGCTGTTGTGTAAGCAAGAATCAATTCATCCTTCAGTACCCTAATAAAATTCATGATGCTCAGACCATAAAGTTTGGCAATCCCACCCAGTACCACGAATACAAATACAAACATCGCTCCATAAACTGTAATAACCAGTTTCCCCAGAGGAATCAAAGATTGAAGACCAAATTTAGCAACGGTTGAACCAATTAAGGCAAACACACCAAAAGGTGCAAATTTCATGATTTGGTTCGTCACCCAAAACATGGTTTCTGCAATTCCTTCGCAAAGCTTAAGAACAGGTTTTCCTTTTTCTCCAATCGCTGCTACTCCTAGCCCAAACATAACGGAGAAAAATATGATAGCAAGTAAATCACCCTTAGCCAGTACATCAAACACATTCGTAGGAACAATATTAACAAAGGTATCAGCAAAACTATGCTGACTCATACTTTCCGCAGTATTCACATAATTGGCAATATTCGTTTTAGCAAGAGTACCACTGTTTTCAATGCCAATTCCGGGTTTTACTACGTTGGCAATGATAAGTCCCATAACAATAGCTATCGTTGTGACAATTTCGAAAAAAAGAATAGTTTTACCGCCTATTTTCCCAAGCTTCTTGGCATCACCAACACCCGCAATCCCAACAATCAGGGAGGAAACCACGATGGGTACCACAATCATTTTAATCAGCCTAATAAACATGTCACCTAAGGGTTTGAGATACCCTTCAATCGTTGGATCACCATAGTAAGCAGCACCGACTGCAACGCCTAATACAAGACCAATCAGAATCTGCATACCTAATCCAAATTTAATTTTCTTCATTTTTTCATCGTCCTTTCTATTTTCTCTGGTATGATGGAAAAGTCTAATGTAATACAATTTTCTGATTTTACTGTATCACGCAGCCTATAAAATCCAACATAATACTAGAAAGCTACTGAAAACTTTAAAAAGAATGCCTGGAAGACAGTTATATTTTCTGTTATTCTGTAAAGAGTACCAACAGCATTCCCAAGATTCCCGTCCAAGGAAGTGTACCTGAAAATGAAGAAACACTATATTGCGATTTTGCTAATGATGTTCATTGTTCCCTTAGCCGGCGAATTAAAATTTTATCCTTTTGAAGGGGAATTTCACTCTTTCCGTGTTAGTTTTGGCTCACCAGCATTTTTATTTTTTCTATTATGGCTGCGCAGCACCTCATTTATGCTGTCAGGCTTACTTTCTGGTTTGTCCGTTTTAGTCTTTCGCATGCTCTTAGACTGGAGTACGGGGGATGGATCTTGGACTTCTAGTTTTTTATTTCACCTGCCAGCATTTCTTTATTATGTGATTTATGCAGGGATCTTTTATTTGGCAAAAGCCAATGATTTATATAGCAGCCCCTTACGTATTGGACTGTTGTCCATACTAGCAGAAATTACCGCTAGTATGATAGAACTCTTACTCCCCCTTACCTATTCCAGTGCAGCCTTTATACTTACATTTTCGATTATTAGTAAGCTTTTAATTGCTGCCGTTATACGCAGCTTTTTTGTTCTTAGCTTCTTTTTTATCACAAACTTACGCCACGCGGAATTTGCCGCTGAACAGCAAAAAGAACAGAACAAGCACATATTACTATTAATCTCCAGTTTATATGAAGAAGCCATTCAACTTACAAAGTCTCTGCAAAATGCAGAAAATATTACGCGAGACTGTTATAAATTATATAAAGATGTAAATGATGATCATTTTTTGCTTACTAAAAACCAACTTGCGCAGAACATACTGGAAATAGCCGGACAAGTACATGAAATAAAAAAAGATAACCAAAGAATCTATGCCAGTCTTACCCAGTTAATCTCAGACGGTGAATTGCATGACTATATGACCGCCTCGGAATTAGCAGAAATTATCGTACAATCCCATCAAAAATATGCCCGCTCCTTGGGCAAGAATATAGCCTTTGACCTGCAGGTTGAAAAAACACTGCCACCATTGCACGTGTATACAGTTTTATCTCTCGTCAATAATCTGGTATCCAATGCCGTAGAATCCATTCAAGATTCTGGCTGTATCAGAATCTTTTTTTATCGCAAGGAGCAATACATCGCCTTCCAGGTAGCCGATACGGGGCCAGGAATTCCCCTCAAAAAAAGAAATCTGATTTTCAAACCTGGCTACACTACTAAGTTTGATGTATCAGGCAATCCGTCTACAGGTATGGGCCTGCCATATATTAAAGATTTAGCCAATAGTCTAAACGGCAGTCTTACACTCGAAGAAAATTCTCCTAGCAATGAGACCATTTTCACCATAACGTTACCACCACAACATTTAATAAGGGAAGGATAATATCATGCGTTTTTTTATTGTTGATGATGATGAGGCAATCCGTTCTATGTTGTCAGAAATCATTGAAGATTATGACCTTGGAATTGTAGTAGGAGAAGCGGCAAATGGCGCTGCCATTGATGATCATCTGTTAAACGTGAAAGCTGTTGATATTCTCATAATTGATCTACTTATGCCTGTGCGAGATGGAATTGAAACGGTTCGTGCAATAAAATCCGGATTTGGCGGCAAAATTATCATGCTCTCCCAAATAGATAATAAAGAGATGATCGGCAATGCCTATTTACTAGGAGTAAACTATTACATTACCAAACCTATTAATCGCCTGGAAGTTCTCGGCATTATTCAAAATGTAATGGAACATGTAAGGCTGCAGAATGTGATCAATAATATTGAGAAAAACTTGAATGTGCTCAATACAGAAAAAGGCCCCTCTGCATCTGGAACTGCTGCAGTAAGTAAACATTCCATTGTAGTATCGGGACAAAACCTGCTCGCTGAATTGGGAATGATCGGAGAAAATGGCTGCAACGACTTGTTAGGCATGCTGGACTATCTAAAAAGCTATGAGAATCATCAACCATTAGAGCTGGAATTTCCGTCTTTAAAAGATATCTTTATGAATGTAGCAATGAAGAAGCTGGGCTTATCTGACCCGAATGATATAAAAAAAGAAACAAAGGCATTAGAGCAGCGAGTGCGCCGCGCTATCTTTCAAGGACTGCATCATCTATCTTCCATCGGCGTTACAGATTACGCCAATCCAAAATTTGAAGAATATGCACCAAAGTTCTATGATTTTGTTGAAGTCCGAAAAATGATGCTCAACTTACAAAATAATATGAAACCTTCCATCTCCAATTCTCATATCAATATTAAAAAATTTATAAAAGTTTTGTATCTGGAATCAAAAAAAAGGCTCTGACAGCAGTAGCTGCCTTCTCATTAGGACAGCAAAGGATGAGCATAACTAACGCTTCAACCTTGTACTTAACCTGCGCTTATAGTTATGCTCATCCTTTGCTTGTCTACGGCTATAGTTCTTTTTCGAGAATAAACCATCATAAGTCCCAGTAAATTCTCTTCCATAAGAATATTTACTGGGACTTTATGATGTACGCTACATTCTACTTTATTTATACTGCCAGTGGCATATTTTTCGATCCAAATAATCAATCACACCGAATAAAACCAGCCCCATGCAGCTTAGCACCACGATACCTGAATACATTTCCAAATAATTTACCCGCATCCAGGCATCCATAATGAAATATCCCATCCCATACTCAGTGCCAAATGTTTCTGTAAAAAATAGCACGGAAATTGCCGTTGCCATAGCCACTCGTATCGATGTCAAAAATTTAGGCATGGAAGCAGGTATGAGAATTTCCCGGAAAATATTACTAAATGTAGCCCCTAATGAATATAAAGGATAATATGTTTCCTTCGGTATACTTTTGACTCCATCTCGAACGGCTATAATGACCTGAAAAACAATGATTAAAAAAATCATAAGGATTTTTGATACTTCTCCTAATCCCAATAACAGCATCATAATCGGTAATAATGCAATTTTAGGTATGGGATAGGTTAAATAGACAATGGGCGACAAGGCCCTGTCCCATTTTGGAAAATAACCCATGCATAGACCTACAGGAACCCCGACAATCACAGCTAAAATAACACCCGCCACAATACGCCATAAACTATAGGAACCGTGAATTAGAATTTTGGGAATAAAAATTCCCAGTAAATTCTTCATCACAATCCAAGGCGTTGGGATAATTGGCAGATTTACTAAGCTGGCAGCCATATACCATAAAGTGAAAAAAATCAGTATGCCGTAAAGATACCAAACTCCCCTTCGCTGTTCTATCATTTTGACCAATCCTCTTTTATCATTTTGCGCAGTGTAAGGCTGAGTTGAAAAAAATCTTGATGGTTTCGAATATCGTCTATGCCGAAGAGAGGATTATCAATTATTTTACTGATCGTACCGGGAATACCAGATAAAATTACAATCTTTTGTCCTAAATACAAGGCTTCTTCTACATAGTGAGTGACAAGAATGGTGGAAACGGAATATTTGCGCCAAACATCCAAGAAAACATTTTGTATTTCTTCTCGCGTCATCGCATCTAAAGCAGAAAAGGGCTCATCCATTAATAGCAAATCCGGCTTTAGCAAAAAGGAGCGAGCCAAAGCAACCCGCTGCTGCTGCCCTCCACTTAATTCTCCAGGATACCTGCCTTCCAAGCCTGCAAGTCCTAACTGCTGAATAAAAAAATCCAATTCTTTAGAATGGTCGCTCTCTTTTTTATTTTTAATTTTGGCACTCAACCGGATATTTTCATATACATTCTTCCAAGGCAGCAGTCCATAGTTTTGGGGAATAAAGCCAATTTTCTGCTTCATCGGCATAATAGGCTGTCCATTTATTTCTACTACACCTTCATATTTTCTGATAATCCCTGCCAATACTTTTAAAAGCGTGGACTTGCCGCAGCCAGAAGGTCCAATAATAGCGCAGGTTTCTCCTGCCCCAAGCTCCAGATTAATATTTTCAAGAGCAACGTATCCCTCTCCCATGGCTTCATAGGTAACGTTTAAGTTCTTAATCTGAATCATTACCTTACAAACCGATCATCAACCAATTCTTTGTAGGGATAGACCTTTTGGATCAATTGTCTAGCTTGAAGCCATGTCACACAATCTTCAACATCGGCTACCCCTGGTGCCACAGCTTTCTTATATTGAGGCAGGACCAGCGCACCTTTCACACTTTCAGGAAAACCGCCTTTTTCGATTAACAGGTCAATATAATTGTCCATAGGCTCCTTGGCTAGATACTCTATGGCTTTATTGTAAGCTCGATACATCCCTTGAAGTTCCTTATCTTTTTCATTCACTGCCTTAGTAGTAAAAATCAGAACTCCAGGATTGATGCCCAGTTGATCTGAACTATTTAGTAACTTGCCACCATTGCGCACAGCAATACTTGCCATGGGCTCCGGCAGAGTGGCAGCAGCCACCTTGCCGCTTTGCAGCATTTCCAGCCTTGTGGGAATTTGAGGGATCACAACTTTATGAATGTCCTCTGGAGCAAGTCCCCCTTCTGCCATAATCTTATCCGTTACATATTCAATAATTGTATTTTTTGATATAGCGACATCCTTGCCTTTCAGCTCTTTAATGGATGTAATCTTTTCATCTTTGTTAATGACCAGCTTATAACTGCCGCTTGTCAAAGAGGTAATCACGGTATCAAATCCACCTTCCTTAGCAAAGGCTTCTGCCAGCATATCCGAAATCGCTCCGTCTAAATTGCCGCTTTGCAAGGCACTATCCCGGTCTACAGCACTTCGAAATGGTTTGAGTATTACCGTTACTCCTTCTTCTTTAAAATATCCCTTTTCCTGGGCAATGATGAAGGGAATGGAATCCACATCAGGCATAAGCCCAATGGTAATATTCTGCAGTTGTCCCGACTTTGAATCAGCGCCTTCTTTTTTACTGTTAGCGCAAGCTCCGAGAACAACCGTCATAGCACATATAAGTAGGAATACAATGATTTTTTTCACTTCATGATCCTCCGTTTTCCATATAATAATTCTTCTTCATCCATAATAACATAGAATAGTTATCTTTTAAAACAGAAAAACAGAGGCGCAGAGAACACAGAGAAAATACAGATAGGGTAAAATAAAACGATTTTGAACCGCAAAGACGCGAAGGACACAAAGGGGTCTATTTATATCTTGTATGCCGTATCAGCTGTCTTATACCTTTATAGTTCATAAAATCTATACTGTAAATAGGAAGAAGCCAGGAGTATTGTCAATTGATACTCCTGGCTTCTTCCTATCTACTTATTTACACTTGGTTTTTTTAATCAACTTCTGCCAGTTCTTTATCAATTCGATCTAAAATAGCAGCGGCTTCTTCTACCAGGTCGGGACACAAATCAAAGATCGTCTTTCCTTGCAGATCGGCAAAAACCGCCTCTACTTTATAGGGCAGAAAACCAATTACGTTTAAATTCTGCAGTTCATCTTTGATAGAGGATGCATTGACTCCGTGAAGCTTACTCACAACAACATACACGTTTTGAACACTTAAATCTCTGGCCATTTTGGCAACGGCACGTGCGGTAGCAAAGCTGCGCTGCCCAGGCTCCACTACAATAATAAAGGCATCTACACCTTCGGCAGTACCCCGCCCTAAATGCTCTAAACCTGCTTCCATATCAACAATAACTGCTTCATCCCGCTCTACTACCAAATGGTTTAAGAGAGATTTCAGCAATATACTTTGGGGACATGCACATCCTGTACCACCTGTGGATTTAGCCCCCATCTGCAATAGACTGATATTCCCTTGTTTTACTACATATTTCTCCGGTATATCTTCTACAAAGGGGTTTAGTGCAAACCAGCCACCGAATTCTCCGGGAACTGCTCCAGTACGTTCTTCAATCAGCTTCTCATCCTGGGCAATGGTTGTTGCTTGAGCAAGAAGCCCTGAGCTGAATCCCAGTGCCATACCAAGATTGGCATCAGGATCTGCATCAACGGCAAGCACCTTACTTTTCTTTCGGGATAAAATATGGCACAGCAGTGATGCCAGCGTTGTTTTACCCACACCGCCCTTACCGGATATGGCAATCTTTATCCCTTTTTCTTTCATATTGCTGACTCCAATTTTGAACTGAGCCCCAGCGCCAGGCGCTTTTCTTCAATTCGTCTTAACAAAATAGCTGCTGCCTTCACCGGATCTTTTTCATAGATCAATTTACCGCCAAAAAGCTTTTCTAAATTCAAACCGTCATCTTTCGCACCATTGCATAGTACATCTGTAACAAACTGAGAACCGGATACTTGAGGATTCACACCAACGTGAACATCCACCCCATTGGCTAAAAAGTACGTACCAATGACCAATGCTTTCGGGCTATGGGTTTCCGGGCAAGATCCAACTGCAGGCAAATCCTTAACTTCCACACCTAATCGATTTGCCACAGCCGTCAACAGATCGGCAGGACGGGAATTATCCACACAGCTTCCCATATGAAGAGTCGGCGGCAGAGATTCAAGCCCAGCAGCTTGCCCAATCGCCTTTAAGACACCCCGCAAGGATTCACCACAGTATTCCAAGCCTTGCATGTTCATCAAGTTATGTTTTGCTAAAGAATGAGCCGAACAACCTGTAGCAACGACTAGAACATTATTCTTGAGCAACTCTTTGGCAACAGTAACATTTCCCCAGTCTTGAAATTCACGGACATTTGTACAACCAACGATGGCTGCAACACCCCGAATGGCTCCGCTGGTTATTGCATCAAGCAAGGGCTTAAGGGGATCTTCTTTATTTAACGCACTTAGCGCTTCTATGATTTGTTCGTTGGAAAAACCCGCATATGCTTCTACAGTGCCGGTAAAGCTGGTAATTTTCTGATGATCTCTTTTGGGGAAGTTGGCAATTGCTTTGCGAACAATATCCTGAGCCGCTTTATCCGCCTTATCCGTGTGGAAATTAACATGGGTAGATCCTGCAATCTTAACATAAGGCAGAGTTGTAATAATCTCGGTGTGATAACATTCCGCTACTTTTTGAATGCCAGGCATAATGCACTGCACGTCTACGATCATTGCTTCGAGCATACCCGTTACAATGACCAGTTCCTGAGATGAAAAACTAGAAGCTGCAGGTATGCCATGACGCATGAGCATTTCATTACCGGAACAGCAAATCCCCACAACATTAATGCCTGCGGCTCCAGCAGCTTTTGCTTCTTCCGATAATTTTCGAGACCATTCTACAATTTTCTCCGACAATAAAGGAACATGACCATGTACTGCAATATTAACCATTTCTTTTTTTATTACGCCGAGTCTAAAATTGGATTTGACCAATTTAGGTACACCAAAAAGAATGTCTTGTAAATCCGAAGACAAATGCAGACCGCCAAAGCCATCTACCAATCCCATGGTCAAGCAGCCCAAAAGAAGGTTTATCGGATCAGCATCGCATCCCATTGATGTTCGGGTAACAGCTTTGGAAATCTCTAAATGAATGTTAACAGGGGTTATACCAAGCTCATCCCACTTATCGATTGATTGCTGCTGGGCGTGAAGCGTTAGCCAATTCATCGCCCCTGCTTGTTTCTGAAAGTCTTCTAATGCCTTGAGAGCCACTTGCTTTCCAATATCCTCCACTGCTTTGCCATTCGTTTCAATTCCCAGACCAGCAGCTACCTGATATAACTTTTCCACACCTTTAATCTGATAATCAGAATGCCCCTCTGAGGCTTCTAATAATGCCAAGGCAGTCTCTCTGCCATGCTCGGCGTGTCCTGCCGCACCTTCGATCATCATCGTTAATAAGTTGCGAGCAACAATCGTATCTCCATTCGCTCCACATATGCCTTCCTGGGGTCCTTTGCCATTTAATCCTATACGGCATGGACCTTCCAAACAGTGTCTACAGCAAACTCCTGCAGACCCAAAAGGACAAGGAACAGGGGTTTGTTTTGCCCGAGAAAATGCTGTGTCAATACCTGCTTCACAAGCCTTCTCGTAAAGAACTTCAAAGTCATGATCCAAAGAGATCCTCTGCGTATGAGTGTGATCCTGAGTCTTAGGCATTGTAAATCCTCCCCCTCAAATTTATCCTAAAATAAGTTCAACTTTAAACCAGCTGGAGAAAAACATCCACCCGGTTCTTTAGTCTACTTATCTATACACTAGCAGAGAGACGGAAATAAAAATGTCGGCTAGCTGACAGAATCTTATGTTTTTTTTTATATTTCTATTCATCATCATCCTTGGCTCGCTCCATAATGATATCAAATTTTTGAATGATAATCTTATCCTTTCCAAGAATGAGTACTCCTTCTTTTTGCAGATTATTAAAGAATGTGTTCACCGTCTGCCTTGTGCTTCCCACAATCGTAGCAATCTGCTGATGGGTTAACCCGATATTAACCTGGAAGGAATGTAATTCTTGTCTGTCACTAGACAAAGCCAGGCTATAAATGAACTGATAGAGCCGTTTATTCACTTCTTTAAAAACAAGACTTTCAATGGTGTTAATTGAATTTTTTAAGGAGTCTCCCAGCACTCCGATTACGGTCATCGCGAAGGAAGGAACTTCCATGAGCAAATTTCGAAATGCATCTACAGGAATAAATAAAATTTCGCTATCGGCAATCGCCTGACCAAAAGCACGGGTATGACCACTATAAGTATCGCCCGCATCCAGCAGCGTGAGAGTGAACTCTTTACCGTTTGGGTACCGTAAATACACACGAATTCTGCCGCTGACCACAAGATAAATATACTCAGAATGCTCCTCTGGTCCAAAAATCTCTGCTTTCTTTTTATATTTTTTAGTAAGACAGTGACTTAAATATTGGGTTACAATAGGTCCAGGCAATTGGCTAAATAATTGTTTTCCCTGCGGTCCTCCTAGATTTTTCATTATAGGGCCCTCCCACTATTTAAATCTGGATATAAGTATATCTCAATCATAGTCTTTTTTATATTTTCTATATTACTATAAAAATGCAAAACTCCTGCAAGATTGAGATAAAATCCATCTTACAGGAGTTTTGTATACGTTGTACGATAACCATATCTCTTGTTCACTCTACATAATCAATTACGTAATAAACGCGCAGAGTTCAATACGACTAAAATGGAACCAACATTATGCACAATAGCAGCGGCAACAGGTCCTAACAGACCAAGAGCAGCCAAAATAATTGCTGCAAAGTTAATCACATTTGCTACTACAATATTCTGCCAAATGGTACGAATCGCCTTGCGGCTTTTCTGTATTGTCTCAGGCACCCTTTTCAGGTCATCGGACAGTAATACAATATCTGCAGCCTCAATGGCAATATCCGTTCCAGAGTATCCCATGGC
Source organism: Pelosinus baikalensis (assembly GCF_020819555.1). Taxonomy (NCBI): domain Bacteria; kingdom Bacillati; phylum Bacillota; class Negativicutes; order Selenomonadales; family Sporomusaceae; genus Pelosinus; species Pelosinus baikalensis. The sequence continues at coordinate 90,202 of NZ_JAJHJB010000004.1, read as the reverse complement.
AATCCCAATATTCGCCTTGGCTAGCGCTGGCGCATCGTTGATTCCATCCCCAATCATTGCTACATTACAGCCTGAACGTTGATATGTTTCCACATAGCTGACTTTATCTGTGGGTAGTAGATCTCCATGAACGATAGGAACATCCACTTGCTTCCCGACAGCCTCTCCAACCCTTGAGGCATCGCCCGTCAGCATCACTATTTTTGTAATTTTTTCACGTTTTAAGGCGTTAATTGCCTCTTTCGAACCCGTCCGAATGGGATCTTGTATTGTCAGTATCCCGCTTATCATGCCATTTACGGCTATAAAAACGACGGTGGCTCCTGATTTTTGGTTTTCAGAACAATATTCCTGCTGCTCTGCTGTAAGCCCTATATCTTTGGATTCCATCAAGGATTGATTTCCCAATAAGAAATGGTCACCATCTTTTTCTGCAACTATACCTTGACCAATGACAGGCTCCCAATAAGATGGCTCAACAAAGGATATGTTTTCTTTTTGGGCCTCCTCAATAATTGCTTTTGCCAAATGATGCTCGGAGCGCTTTTCTATTCCTGCTGCAATTGCCAGCAGCTCATTTCTTTGCCAGCCATTATAGCCGCGAATCTCTTTTAATGAAGGCTTCCCAAGTGTGATTGTACCTGTTTTGTCAAATAAAATTGTATCTAGTGCTCCCACTTTTTCTAATATTTCCCCGCCCTTAATTAAAATACCCCGACGAGCTGCCGCCCCAATGGCTGCAGCCACAGCGGTAGGTGTACTCAATAACATCGCACAGGGGCAGAATACAATTAAAATTGTAACGCCTCGTACAATATCTCCCGTTACTAGGTAGACTAATACTGCAATCGCCAAGCTTAATGGAACAAACCAATTCGCCCAGCGATCGATGATTCGCGCACTCGGTGCCTTATTGGCCTGAGCCTCTTTTACCATTCGAATAATATGACCTAAAGCCGTATCTTGCCCAACCTTCGTCGCTACAATCTCAATACTCCCCATAGTTACAATCGTACCGCCGAAGACACTCGCACCATTACGACATTCAACAGGTATAGATTCACCCGTTATCGTAGCCTGATCGACTGTAGCCTGCCCACTGACTACCATACCATCAACCGGGATTTTTTCTCCAGGTTTTATCAACAGCTTATCTCCAGTCCGTACTAATTCGGCTGCAATTTCTCGTTCTGTTCCATCCTCTATAATACGAGCTTGCAATGGTGATAGTTCCGCAAGTTTTTTTAATGCAGTATTTGATTTTTCCAAGGTGATATGTTCTAACATCTCTCCGATCGTCATAATAAGAGCAACTTCAGCAGCTGCTAAATATTCACCAATGGCGATGGAAGCAATAATTGCAATACTTACTAAGAGACCAACCCTGGTATCTCCTCTTTTATAAATAGCTGTAATTGCTTCTTTCACAATGGGTACTCCACCGATGATAGCAGCAATCAGCGTTGTATCAATGCCAAAAATTTGTGGCAGCCACTGAAACCAACTGCTTAATAACAAGATCGATGTGGATGCAATGACCACATAATCTCGAACATGGCCTCCTGCCCCATGTTCCATATGCTCAGCGTGCTCAGTAATTTCTGCTTTTGCCATTTGTCTGCTTTCAACTTCCATACCTAAAAAGCCTCCGCATTAATTTTCTTAAGTATATTTATCAATTGTTCATTTTCTTCACTGGAAAGAACAGAAAGTATCTGTTCAGTTAAATTAGAATGATACTGATGATGCTCAGCAAAAGCCTGCTGACCTTTTTGAGTTAGCGTAATTAAATGAATGCGACGGTCTTCCTTCACAGACTCTCTTCTGGCATAGTCTTTCTTTTCCAGGCGATCAACAGTAACCGTAGTGGTACCGGTCGTCACTCCCAGATGCCCTGCAAGAGTTTTCATCTTCATTTGACCATGTGTTCCCAATATTTCTATGGCATGGGCTTCCGAAACAGACAGTTCACTCGTCTTTATTACGGAGTTTTCCCATGAAGAAAAACCATTAAAAAAAGTAAATAACTCATGTGTCAATTCATCTAAAGAATTCATTATTCACAACTCCTTTGATTGTCTTATTGTTTTAATTAGTGATTGTTTGATATTCAAACTAATTGTAATTTATTGATATTACTTTGTCAATTTAAATTTATAAGGCAAATAAGAAAAACGCTTCGCGTCCTTTAAAACATAGAAAGTAAACCGAACCGCAGAGGCGCAGAGAACACTGAGAAAAAATAGATAAGGGTTAAAAACCTCTGAGCTCTCTGCGAACTCTGTGCCCTCTGCGTTCAACGTTCCCTCTAAAACTTATAACTTCTAGTGAATGCTAAAATAAAAAGAACAGGTTCGTTGAACCTGCCCTTGCTACACTCCATTTGAAATTACTTATTTTCTCAAAAATCCTTTTCAAGAGGAGCAATAACAGAATGTGCTACTCCTGCTCGTGGTCGTGCCATCCAATCGGCGACTGTATCTCTCCATTTTAAATAATGAGCTGTCTTTTTATGAGCTGCCGCCGCCTCTTCTGAGGAGTAGGCTTCATAAAGAAAAAATCTGGTTTCATCACTAATGCATCTCAGTACATCGAATCGAAGATTCCCTTCTTCTTTTATTGAATTTCTGTGATTATCAAGAGTGGCTTCAATAAAATTGGGTATAAAGGGTTCTTTTACATAAATAGTAACGCATGTAACAATCATCTGTATTCCCTCTCCTTTGTATATTACTGAATGCCATCATCAAAAGTCCTACAATGCAGAACTTATGAAAAGGAATCATACAATACTTTTATAAATTCAAAACGATTTTTTGCTTTTATAAATTCATCTATATTATTTTTTTGTTTAAGTAATCTAAACAAATCATTGATAATATTAATGTCATCATCTTTTACTGCAAGTAAAAATACCAAATTGACCAAATTTCCGCTGTTATCCCACTCAATGGCTTGGCTTAACCTTGCAGAAATGATCGAAGTTTCATTAACAAATGACGGTAATCCATGGGGAATGGCCACATTTTTTTTAAAACACGTACTACTCATATTCTCTCTTTCAAATACGGAGTCTATATAACCTTTTTTAATAAAACCATTATTAAAAAGAACCATACTCATGGTTTCGATTACTTCCTGCTTTGTTTTACATTCTAAGTCAATCATTATAAAATCTTCTCTAAAAATCTTCTTAAGACTACTGTAATTTTTCTGTTTTAATACATGATCAAGAAGCATCTTTTTGTCTTGCGTAAAATTACTTTCAAAGGGTATAAAGTTAATCCCTTCTATATAAGGATTCATCGTACCAATAATCGCCGGGATATTATATTTTTGTTTTAAATTGTGGATTTCCTGCTTTACATTAGCATCTAATATGCTTAAGGGGATTACTTTTATATGAGGGTAATTTGCAGATAAAAGTTCTTTTATTTTTATAGCAACTCCATGACCTGTAAGACACATAGCAATTAAAGCTAAGGGCTTATCCGAATGATTCGTTGACACCATATGATAGGTGTGTTTAGAATTCATTATATCGTAATAAATGTCATCAAGGGTTTCCTCGGATATATATATTTTTCTAATTGCTTCCATAACAGAAACAAGGTCCACTCTATCAATGGTGCGAGTTTTAATACCGGTTCTTTTTTCAACTATCTCTCCAACATTTAGCAGGGAGCCCATGTCTACAAAAAATAATATACCACTTTGGCTATCTAAGGTTTTAGAGATTTCAATGATTTGTTCAAAAATCCTTATCGGATTCACATTAAAAGGCATGTCCACAGCAATTGGAAAATCTACATTCATCATTTTATTAGCAACAGCTATCATCTCTGACGCTATTTTCCCATGAGAAATAACAATTATATTGATTCTACTTTTGCTGCTTCTGGGTTTTAACAGCTCATTAATATACATCGCAATAAACCCGACTTCCCCTTCAGGAATCCTGACTTTATTATTGGCCTCCAAATCTTGTACCAGACTGCATGCCATATCATATTCCGCTTTGAGGTTTTCTTTTATATAGATAAGATTGGGATTAATTATATCTTGTTTTAAATTAATCCTTTTCATCGCTTCACTGATGTGAATGGCTAAGTATATCGCAACTTTCTCATTTACCTGTAATTGAGAATCATTTTTTTTAATCCTTTTTATGAACTGTTTTACGACTACTGCAATATTTTCACCCACAAGATATTTTAATTCATCTAGAGAAGTTATATTTTTATCGTTATTCGAATCAATTCCCATCATGCTGAAATTACTTAATATAAAATTCCAAATGATTTTTTCTATTTCGACGGGTGTAACGTTTGCTTTTTTCAGTTCATAATATTTTTCTTCAATTTTTTCATAAATATCTTTTGGCAGAGAGTAATGACTATCGTTTGCCGTAACAAAGTGTTCCCCTTTATTCGCTGCGTTTGGAATGAATAACATATCCTTAAAGGTAACTGTGAGCTTCGTTGTCTGTATTTCGGAATTTTCTGTATTATTGTTAAAGAAATTATGATACAACATCTCATTAAAGCCAATATTAATTTCATCCCTGCTGTTATTCATTTTCTCAACATAAGCATTTGCGCAGGTTACTTGAATCTCACTTTTGAGTTGACCTATATTTCCTAAGTATTTTTTCAGAACAAAGGCTTCCATAATTTTAGCCTTTACAAAAATTTTTAAATGAGTCCGATTTGCTTCTTCTTGAAAGAAACTATAAATCAATTGAATCTTCTCTTTGGTGGATCGATCCTTTAGCGATGGCAGTTCTATGATCATAGGAATTCTTCTTCTAAATGTTAAAAGCAGAGAAGACTCAATGTTCTCAGTGGTTGCACCGATAAAATAAATCTGGGACTTTCGGTCATTTACAACCTCACCAAGTCTTCTAAATTTTCCTTTATCCAAAATAGAAAATAGCATTTCCTGTCCCTTAGGAGGCAGGCGATGTATTTCATCTAAGAAAAGGATCCCTTTATTGGCGCGCTCTACAAGACCTTCTGTATCTTGATTCGCTCCTGTAAAGGCCCCTTTTTTGTATCCATACAGCATAGAAAGCAAAAGTTGAGGATTATCACTATAGTCAGCACAATTTAGCGATACAAAAGGACCATCCAATTCTATTATTTTCTTCTGAACCGCATATTGATAAATACATTCTGCAAACAAGGTTTTGCCAGTACCGCTTTCTCCTATAATAAGGGTAGGGAGACCAAAGGGAGGATATAATACAGATGCCTTGCCTTGTTTAATATTATTGGAAAGACTTCCATCATAACCTGTTAAATTCTGAAAGCTATCCATTTCATTTTCACATTCAGCACGTGACTGTAATTCTTTTGTTACTTCATCGCATTCACTATTGATGATCTCCCCGATATAGCTCCTCGACACTTTAAACCCCTGCTGTTTCAACTTGGCTACAAGACTCGTTATCGTTATATCTGAGTTTTTCGTCTTTATTAGTTCTACAGCCTTTTTAACGTTCATTCTTTTTCGGTCTCGAGAACTGGGGATATTCAGTTTTTTTCTAACATTGTTAACGGTTTCCCGCAAGATGGACAACTTTTGTGATATTTGCTCATCCGTTAATGGCTCTTGGGGACGTTCATTCTTAATTAATTCCGTAATGTCCTTCCGATTGCCTTCTGCCATATTTTTCTCCTTATCAAAATAGTGATGTAATGACATTATTATAACGCAAATTAGAAATTTCAAGTTATAATTACGCAAAAATCATTACATTTTTCCACATTTTTTTACACTAAGTTACAATCATTGCGCCATTTAGAAAATAAATTAGTCTACTATTCTATTTTCTAAAAGAGATATGCAAGCTGATAGGAGTAAGCTCACATATCTCTAAATAGAAAAAATTTTCACTTTATTAAATTACTATGCTTTACCGCTTGCTCCAAACCATTGTATGTAGTGTGTCAGTTTGTCAGAGTAGCCTTTAAACATGAAATTGCAAGCTTCTGTTATTTTACTTATTTCCTGCTTCTTTATCGACTCTTGAAATAAATTATATCCTGCCATATCCAAATCAGTATATAAATTGAGTTTTGTTATTCCATACCCGATGGCCTTTTTTAAGTTTTCATCTCCCGTGCCTGAGCATCCATGAAGTACTAAAGGAACATCTACTGCACGATTTAACTTGCTGAGCAAATCAAACTGCAATTCTGGTTTTCCTTTATACACACCATGGGAAGTTCCGACAGCAACCGCAAGACAATCCACACCTGTCATTTCTACAAATTCAATTGCTTCATTTGGATCTGTAAGTCCTTGATCCTTGGTTTCTTTATAGTCACACCCCTGCCCAACATGGCCTAATTCTGCTTCTACTGTTACTCCTACCGCGTGAGCAAACTTAACAATTTCTTTCACGGCTTCTACGTTCTTGTCAAAAGGCAAGGTTGAACGATCAACCATAACAGATGTAAATCCAGCACGTATGGCCTTAACTACCTGTTCTAACTCTTGTCCATGATCTAAATGAACTGCAACTGGTACTGACGCGTTCTTTGCCATTTCTACGGCAATTTTACCAAATTCAAAAATATCAGCCATTACAGGATAAAGGGCAATAATGATTGGCGCTTTTTCTCTTTCGGCAGCTCCGATTGCTGCTCTTATGCTATCTTCATTCCATGCATTAGGAGCTGCCACCCCATAAGACTTCTTTCTGGCATCTGTCAGAATGCTTTTCATATCTGTAAGCATAATTTCACCTTCATTTTCTCTATATTTTATACTAAGGCACTTACGCCTGCCGCTTATTTATTTCCATGATTTCAGCGGAATTAAAGCAAGTAGCAAGGCTGTCTTCTTGGAAGAATGGCTTCATCGTTCCTTCTAATATGGAGGCTGACCCTTCTGAAACATCTTTTCTTTGACCTGCTAAATGAGGGGTTAGTATCACATTGTCCAATTTGACTAAAGGACTGGTCTTTGGCAGAGGTTCTGTATAATATACATCCAGCGCTGCTCCCGCTATTTTTCCTTTCTGCAATACATCAATCAGAGCTTCTTCATCAATAATTTCTCCTCTTGCAACATTGATGAAGTATGCGGAAGGTTTCATCTTATTAAAGAGTTCTCTGCTGATGATGCCTCTGTTTGATTCGACAGGGGGAATGTGAATGGTTATAAAATCGCTGTTTACAAATAGTTCCTCCAGAGTACATACCGTGCCATACTCACCTAATATCTTTTTATCTAGAAACGGATCATACACTTGTACGTCCATACCAAGTCCGGCTGCCTTCTCAGCGACTTTCCGCCCTATTTTACCAAGGCCAACCACTCCAAATTTTTTATTTTTAAGGGTAAGTCCTCTAAACGTTTCGTACTCTTCCCAACTTGGTACTTCTCTATTGAGATCGCCTGCCCATTTGCCCTCTTTTACGTATCGATCAGCTCTCATTATATTTCTGCAAAGTGCCAAAGCGAAAGTGATAGTAAGATCCGATACTGGTTCAACGGACCGTCCTGGAGCATTAAAGAAATAAATTCCTTTATCCGTAACAGCGTCTACATTTACACTTACAGCATCGGATCTGCAGCAGCCAATCGCAATAAGATCCTTACCAGCCTCAATCACTTGCTTTGTAACAGGAGATGTATGAACCACAAGAAGATTCACACCATCAATCCTGCTGATCAGTTCTTGAGGATGCCCACAATATTCTGTAACACTGTCATCGCCTATATCGTCTTTTTTTTCTCTGCTCATCGGTTTGTCCATTACTTGATCAAATGAATCAATTTCATAATCGTAACCTTCCAATACACGCTTGGTAGCTTCAATCAGATCTTTCGTTTTTACCCAATCGTCTCCCACGACTAATGCTTTTATTTTCTTACCTTTATCCATACTAACATCCTCCTCTTATTTTGTTTTAATCAGCATTTACGATCTCAGATACAAATATCTTTAACGCTTCCTCTGCCGATTTTACACCATAGAGTTTTGTAATATTTTCTTCCACCTTGCAATAATTAACAATATTCTTCAAGTAATTAATATGACCATTCTCACCCTTTAGTGCCAGTAAAAACATGATTCCAACATTCAGCTTAGAATCACTATTTCCCATTTCTGAAAACTCGATTAGATGATCTGATATTCCCAGTACAACCGACTGCGTTATTACATTCTCGTGTTTAGAATGAGGAACTGCTATAGCAATTGGTTTGGTTGGAAGACCAGTAGGATAGGCATCTTCCCTTTCAATTGTTGCACGTTCATAATGTTCATTGACATACCCTTTCTCCAGCAAATGATTCGTTAAAGAATGTATTGCTGCTTCTTTTGATGTTATGTTCTTCAACATTACTACGTCATAAAATATAGTGTCTGCTTCATTGCTCATATTTCCCCTCCTCCTAGTCTTTTGATGTTGGCTAATCATGTGCTTACACATCCTCTTATCATGAATTTTCTCTTATGATTCGGATGTGTAAGCGTATCTTTTCATACCCTTAGCTATATAGCTGCCAATATGAAGAAATCTTACTATAACAATCTCATTTACACGTGCACGTTAAAAACCAAATATCCAAGAAAACAATCCATATACTAAAACCAGTCCGGGAGTCCCTGCCGCATCCCAATTGGACACTAGGCCTTTAGCAGCATCATATCCCATGGAAACCGCCAAATGAGTCATAGGACCCGCCATGAAAGTAGCTCCCCAGCAAAAGAGACAAACGATCAGGGATAATATTATGATATTATGAAATATGTTTCCTTCTGTGATCGCATTTACCGCTGCACTCTCCCAGAGAATGATAATTAAACTTACGGATGAAATCATCTGATTCCCTGGAAGTATAACCGATATCAGCAATGCTATCGGATACATAATGAGTGTTGTAGGAACAACTGCTGCATGTCCAATAACCGTTGAACAATCAAGTGCAATACGCACATCATCCCTTTTTAGTTTACTTACAAGTATCTGTCTTGCAGCCTTAATGACTGGAAACCAACCTTCCACAAGTATGGCGGCCATTCTTGGAAGAAGGAGAAATGCGGCTGCCATCTTCACTCCAAGTAATAGGGAGGGCATAATACCGACTTGGCTAAATAGTCCAATGATAATACCCAGTATTGCTCCCATGACTGTTGTTTCTCCAAATATTCCAAATTTTTCTTCAATAGTTTCAGCATTAATATTTATATCTTTAATAACAGGTATTCTTTTTAAAACCCATTCAATTGGTATGGCAATGCATGCCTGAAATGAAAAGTGAGTCCCATGAGGCCATGAGCCTCCCGGAGGAAAATTATTAATTCTTTCTATATATGGCGCTGCAATATCTGCAGCTTTTACATCAATGATCAGAAAGATTACAACAGCAAAAGTGGCAATCCAGAAGTTTCCGGTAGTAACTCCGATCATTCCTGCCAAAAGCATCGCTCTCCATGTATTAAAAACATCGACATAGATGGTTTGGGTAAATCGCACAGATACTAATATTACATTTACGATTAGAAATACGAGTACCCCAAAATAACCATATGTATTTCCAAAAGCATATCCTACAGAACCCCAGCCAATATCTACTACACTTTTATTGATGCCATACAGAGAGATCATATTGCTTATTGGATTTACCATGGCGGTCTGTATCAAATTTACAACAAGGAACAGACCTGTAAGCCCTATAGAAACTTTCAAGGCACCAAGTATAGCTTTCTTAATTGGTACTTTCACAAGCAAAGAAATGGCAATAATAATACCTAGTATAGTGACGGTTGAATCAAAGCTAAAGAACGCAGATAGCCCATTGGTGATTGAATCTATAAATTCCATTTTTTTACCCTCCATACATATTCTCGTTACCATCACAATATCTTGAAATCTTTAAACCAACGATCAGAATCACTTATTCTTGCATAATTTTTTTAACTTCATCCACAATTTGATCCAGTGCCTTTTTGGCAGCCTTATCATCTAACATGATCCCTAAAGCCCTTATCATTGGTATGGAGTATGTTGCTTTCATTTCCACAGTTGTAACAAGTAAGTCAGCTCCGCTGATTGCTTCGTCTACATCACTTACTCTACATAAAACTATTTTGACATTTTTTAGACCTTCCTGTTTGATTCGATCTTCAATTTCTTCTTTTAAGTAATTGGATGTACATATACCTGCTCCGCAGCAGCAAAGGATTGTCACTTTTTCTTTCATGCTCTCATCTCCTCCAGATTCTATTTCACTTATAAATATATGCAACTATCGTGCCAGTTACAAATTAAGTAGATAATCCCCTTGTAAACACTGTTACTATCGAGTTCTAACATAAATGTAATTACATAACTATTCACAATATTGGCACGAAATCATACAAAACTAATCAAAAACGGTCCATATTTCTATTAAATAATAAAAAACCAATATTTCATAACAAAAAACTCCCACATTTCTTGTAGGAGTTTTTTATTTAAATGATGATAACCTCGATTACTTCGGCCTGGAGAAGCATCCATTTCCCGTTCTTACACCATATACTATCTTTACATTATTCATCATTTGCTGCAGAGTTCTGTAATATTGTCAAATTATAGTATGTAACATATACTAAGTCAACTAAAAAAATTAAATTAGCGTAGTAATATATTGTAAGGTACGTATATACTAACTTAAAGGTATCAAAATCGAAAGAATACATGATCCATCAGGAGATTTTATAAATAATGTAGTTAGATACTGCTATAAAAGTAAAAAAAGAAGGTGAAGCGATAGCAATGAGCAGTAATCAATGGGATATCCAAGCACGTGCTTTTCAGATTCCCTATACTCCTTTTAGCCATAACTTCTGGGTATTAACCAATTCCACTCATAGAGTAACAGATCAAATTCATGGCCTAGCATTTCATATAGAAACTAAAACAACCAAGGCAATCGGCAGCTCCGTTGATCGCCTGCAAGTGTTTCGTGATGCTGGAATCCCTTGGTCCTTGCAGCCCAATCAACCAACGAGATCCTGTATTACAGGTGATGAAGCCCAGGTAAAAGAACGATGGCAAGCAGCAGTCAATGCAATTCCTGCCATTAATGCATTACAGCTGTGTTACCCTAATTTATGGGAGCATTTTCACAAAAAAAACTGCAACTCTGTCTTTAATACCCTGGGACAGATCATGGGGATTGACGCCCCCTCTCTCTTACTCCCCACTTGGGCCCCTGGAATCCACTTAATCATTTCACAAGATATTATCAATCAATATTGCTATAAACAGTAGTAAATGCCAATACAGCTTTCCAAATGCTGAACAATATTAAAATTCTTTTATTGGAACTTACATATCCGATTTAAGATAATTAACATGAAGCAGCTTATGTACCTTACCTTTTAGCATCCCATCGTAAAGCTCTTTTATAATCGGATTTTCTTCTGATCGTTTTATATTGCTCATCCGATCAGCATTATAAAGCCCTGCGCCTCTATTATACTTCCCATCACGATTGGTAACCGGCTGTCCCGCTCCGCCGATGCAGCCTCCGGGACAAGACATCACTTCAACAAAATCATATTGTTTTTCTCCTTGTTGTATGCTTCTGATTAAATCATCAGCGTTTTTTAGACCGCTGACAATTGCAATTTTTACCTCACGACCATTACAATCAATCCTTGCTTCTTTTACGCCCTGCATGCCCCGTACACCTGTAAAGGCAATTGCTCGCAGTGCAAATGATGATTTATCATCCGAAAGCCGCCTAATTACTGCCTCAGTAACCCCCCCAGTTACACCAAAAATGACCCCAGAACCGCTGGTGGTTCCAAAAGGCATATCTACAGCTTCTGGCTCTATTTCAGAAAAAATAAGGTTCGCTTCTTTAATAAGATGGATCAGTTCTTGTGTTGTGATCACATAATCCACATAGGGAACGCCATCCTCTTTAAATTCATCTCGTGCAGCTTCCTGCTTTTTGGCAGTACAAGGCATGACTGCAACGACAACGACTCTCTTTTCATCGTTTCTGTGGTGTTCTTTAAGAATTGATGCCAGCATTTGCATTGGGGAACGGCATGTAGATATATTCTTGAGCAGCTGAGGATAGTTCTGTTCAGCATACCTTACCCATGCAGGACAGCAAGAGGTGAATAACGGCAGGTTTTCTCCAGTTAGCAGCCTTTTGCTAAACTCCTCTGCTTCTTCCAATACGGTAAAATCCGCCCCGGTAGATGTATCGAATACTTCATCAAAGCCAATCCGTCTTAAAGCAGCAACAATCCTGCCCATCACATTTTGCCCCTCTGAAAAACCAAGTTCTTTTCCAATGCCCACTCTTACTGCAGGAGCAATCTGTACAATTACTTTTGTATTGTTATCACTTAGTTCCTTCCAGAGTTTCGCTGTGTCATTTCGAACCACGATGGCACCTGTGGGACAGACAACGGAACACTGACCGCAGCCTACACACTTTGTATTGGCTAGAGGCTCGTCAAATGCTGTACTTACACACATCTTTGATCCGCGAAAAGCAAATTCGATGGCTCCCACATTCTGCACTTCATTGCACATTCTTACACAATCACCACAGAGTATACATTTACTTTTATCCCGAACAATGCAGAGAGAAGAGGTATCAAGCTCCGAATCTTCCGAGGTGTTGTGAAATCGCACCTGTTTTATGCCAAAACGCTGCGCCAGCTCCTGCAGCTTGCATTTTCCATTTTTTTCACAGGTTGTACAGTCACGACAGTGATTGGAAAGCAGCAGCTCTAGAATCATCTTTCTATATTTCCTGAGCCTTGGCGTATTCGTGCGGATCTCCATACCAGCTTTAGGAGGTGTGGAGCATGCGGCCTGAATCGTCCCCCACTGATCCTCTACCACGCACATACGACAGGCGCCATAAACGGATAATTCGGAGTAGTAACAAAATGTTGGAAGGTCAATTCCCGCCTTCCTGATTACATCCAGGATATTTCTTTCTCCATTTATTTCTACGGGCATATTATCAATTACCATAAATTCTGTATTCATTGCGTCATGCCTCCTTGATTGCTTTGAAGGCACATGACTCTATACATGCACCGCACTTTATGCATTTATCCGGATCTATCAAGAACGGCTCTTTTAATTTGCCGCTAATTGCCCCCACCGGGCATAACCTGGAACATTTTGAACAGCCGCGGCAAAATTCTGCAGCAATATAGATTCTTTTTAATTTTTGGCAAGTTCTTGACGGACATCTCTTTTCGACGATGTGAGCTTCGTATTCTTCGCGGAAGTTTCGAATGGTGCTGACAACAGGCAATGCTGCAGTTTTTCCCAGACCACACAGTGCCGTGGCTGATATCGTGTCGGCAAGCTCCAATAACATATCCAAATCTTCTATGACTCCTTGCCCGGAAACGATCCGATCCAGGATTTCAAGCATACGTTTGGTTCCCTCGCGGCAGGGTATGCATTTACCACAAGATTCATTTTGCGTAAAATTCATAAAGAATCTTGCTACTTCTACCATGCATGTATGTTCATCCATTACCACCAGACCGCCAGATCCGATCATCGCTCCCGCCTTTTTAAGAGAATCAAAATCTAAAGGCAGATCAAGCTGTTCTTTGGTCAAGCATCCACCAGAAGGCCCGCCAATCTGGACCGCTTTGAACTCATGTCCACCCCGCATTCCGCCGCCAATATCAAATATCACCTCACCTAAGGTGGTACCCATTGGAACCTCAATGAGACCTGTATTTTCGATATTTCCTGTTAGAGCAAAAGCCTTTGTTCCCGGGCTATTCTCCGGACCTATTGCTTTATACCACTTAGCCCCCTTATGAATAATAAATGGAACATTCGCAAAAGTCTCTACATTATTAAGGACCGTAGGTTTATCAAAGAGACCATGTTCAACAGTTCGAGGAGGCTTAACTCTTGGCATTCCCCGCTTACCCTCAATCGATGCAGTAAGGGCACTTCCCTCACCACAAACAAATGCTCCTGCACCTTTGCATATTTTTATGTCAAAGTCGAAACCTGAACTGAGAATATTTCTGCCAAGAAGTCCCCTCTCCTTCGCTTCACCAATTGCTGTTTCTAGACGGCTAACGGCAAGGGGATATTCCGCCCGTACATAGATGTAGCCTTCCGCTGAGCCACAGCCTACACCAGCAATCATCATTCCTTCCAGTACCCTGTGAGGATCGCCTTCCATTATACTGCGATCCATAAATGCACCCGGATCACCCTCATCCCCATTGCAGACAATATACTTAACGCTGGAATTCTGCCCTTTTACCTGCTTCCATTTACGGCCTGTAGGATATCCGCCGCCTCCCCGCCCTCGTAAATTAGATAGATCAATTTCCTTTACGACATCCTCCTGACTCATATCGAATAAGGCTTTTGTAAATGCGCCGTATCCCCCAATTGCCAAGTATTCATTGATCGATGTGGCATCAATATGCCCACAATGTTCAAGTGCAAGCCGGGTTTGCTTTTTATAAAAAGGAATCTCTTCTTGAGTAGGATACATCACTCCCTCTTTTTTATAAGCCAAGCGCTCTATAAAGGTTTCATTAATGATTGATTTCTCTATAATTTCAGCACAGTCCTCTGGCTTTACTTTTATATATAGCCATCCCTGGGGTTCTATTCGTACTAATGGACCCATTTCGCAAAAGCCATGGCACCCGCTCTTTTTGATTCCTATGGATTTGTCATGAGGCTCCTTCTCTAACGTCACCGTACAAGGTACATCATACTTTTCATTGGATTTTATCAATTGTTCATAAATCTCAATGGCTCCACCAGCCACGCATCCCGTTCCGGCACAAACCAAGATCTTCTTTATTTGCATAGCAAGAGAGTCCGTATATGTTGTACAGGCATTTTTAAAATCTTCTCTGTTTAAAAACATCTATTCTTCCTCCTTGAGCCTCTTAAGAAGTTCCTGTGCTTTGTCCGGCGTCATGGCAGGATATACCTGATCATTTACGGTAAGCACAGGTGCTAGCCCGCACGCCCCAAGACAGGAAACCGTTTCAAGAGTAAACATAAGATCATCGGTCGTTACCTTGTCTGCAGTAAGTCCAAGCTGATTTTTCAGTCGTTCCAAGATAGGAATGGATTTTCTCACATGACACGCTGTTCCATCACATATTTTTATTACATATTTTCCTTTTTGCTCTAGGGAAAAATTTTCATAAAAAGTAGCTATACTATAGATTTTAGCAGTGCTGATTCCTAGATTTTCTGAAAGGTAAGAAAAGGCTTCCTTGGGCAGATATCTATATCTTGCTTGTGTTTCCTGTAATATAGGTATAATACAGCTTTTCTCATACCCATACTTCTCCAGAATTTCGTCCATTTCTCTGTTATCAACTACTTCCGACACTCGATTCCCTCCCCATATTGACCACATGATTGATTTCTTTATCTGATTATAAACAACCTATATGAATGTATTCCCACAAAAATACAATATTCCTGCTATTGCCAATGGAAGATATCGCGTTGCTGAAACATTTCCCCCGGAAGATGCAGATTATGTTACGTATAGTCTTTATGTAACATATAATATAGCAGTTTGGAGTAAGTTTAATTAGCGGTGATTGTATAATTGAAGATAAACCATATTTTTTTCTACGGGGTTATTTTCTTAATCATATTTTATTAAAAGGTTGCATTTGCCCTTGACTTCTCATATAAATCATTTATAATACAACATATGAATACATGTTCATATGTTAGGGAGTGAGAACTTGCAAACAAAAGAATGTCCCGAAGATATTTGTGAGCAGCTCTGTGAGCATCCGCAAATTATCTGTATCGCCAAAAAAGAATCTATTTCTGATAGTGAGGCACAGCAAGTCGCTGAAATCTTTAAATTACTTGGTGATCCGACCAGAGTGAAAATATTACAAGTGTTAACAAAACGGGAGTTATGTGTATGTGATATTGCAGCGGTGATCGAAATGGGCCAGTCTACCGTTTCTCATCAGCTGCGGCTTCTACGCAATGCTCGACTTGTCCGATACCGCCGAGAGGGAAAAATGGCTTGGTATTCCTTAGATGACGAACACGTCCGTTCATTGCTCTCTCAAGGTATCGACCATATTAAACACCGATAGGAGTGAGATCATGGCGAATAAAACTCAATTCATTGAAGAAACAAAACATTCCTGTGACGATAGCTGCTCTGAATCCGGTGCAGTATTGACAAAGCCGGAGACAATACCATCCTGCAGTTGTTGCTCGCCAGAAGGTTCTCCCACTGATGCTGATATGAATCATGAGGGACACATAGATGAAGAAGCAGCAGCTGTTGAAGATCATTGCGATTGCTCACACACAGCTGCTCCAGCCATTGCCCAAAGTGATATTATCGTAAATAACTTTACCATCGCCGGCCTCGACTGCGGAGATTGCGCTATTAAATTGGAAAAAGGTCTCGGAAAGCAAAAAGGCATTATAGACGTAAAGGTCAACTTTGCCACTGCAAAGATGAAAGTAACGTATAATCATACTATGATTCAAACTGCAGAAATTGCAAAAGCCGTTAGCAGTTTTGGATATAAAGCCAGTCTAATAAACGATATAAATAAACAGTCCCAATTTCATAAGTCAGTATTTACCGTCTCTGGACTTGATTGTGGCGATTGCGCCAATAAGCTGGAAAAACATCTCTCCACTCTGACAGGAGTGCACACAGCGAATGTAAACTTTGCTGCTGCAAAATTAACGGTAGAGCATACAACTACCGACTCTGCTATTATGCAGGCGGTCGCACAAGTAGGTTACAAGGCAGAAATTAATACCCAATCGATACAACATACCAAAATACAGGCAGAGTGGTGGACCAACCCCAAAACCCAGTCCACAGTATTTTCCGGAATCATCCTAGCAGTCAGCATGATACTTGATTGGCTGGGTATTGGTGATACAATCATTGTTCCCTTATATGTTCTAGCTGCCATTGTGGGCGGATACAATACCGCAAAAAGCGGCTTTTACAGCCTGCGGTCCCTTACTTTTGATATGAATTTTCTGATGACAGTAGCTGTCATCGGAGCATTCGCCATCGAAGAGTGGGGCGAAGGAGCAACGGTTGCTTTTCTGTTCTCCTTTGGTAACACATTGCAAACCTATACGATGGATAAAACAAGACAATCAATAAGGGCACTTATGGAATTAGCACCAGCGGAAGCTTTAGTTTTGCGTAACGGTCTGGAGCAAAAGCTTCCTGTAGAAGAAATCGTGATCAGTGATATCATTATCGTAAAGCCTGGTGAACGCATTGCTATGGATGGCATTGTTAAGAACGGGGCATCTGCCGTGAACCAGGCGACAATTACAGGAGAATCATTACCGGTAGAAAAAACAATTGGCGATGGGGTATATGCAGGTACCGTCAATGAGCATGGTGCTTTAGAAATTGAAGTTACTAAAATTGCTGCCGACTCTACTCTTGCCAAAATTATGCACTTAGTTGAAGAAGCACAGTCACAGAAGGCTCCCTCCCAACAGTTTGTTGATCAGTTCGCGAAATACTATACACCAGCAGTGTTAGTAATTGCTGCAGGGATCATGGTTGTACCTTGGCTGCTCTTTAGTCAGCCATTCGCTCCATGGTTCTACAAAGGCTTAGTCCTTCTTGTCATATCTTGCCCTTGCGCTTTGGTTATTTCCACACCTGTTTCCATCGTTTCAGCCATTGGTAACTCCTCTAGGAATGGTGTTCTTATTAAAGGTGGTGCTTACCTAGAGCAAATGGGTTCCATACAGGCCATTGCCTTTGATAAAACTGGTACCTTAACTCATGGTCATCCCAGAGTTACAGATATTATATCTTTGAACAGCAATGAACAAGATGTTTTAACCACCGCAGCCTCCATCGAAAAATGGTCTGAACATCCATTGGCTGTTGCAATCGTCGAAAAATCTTCAGGGTTAGCCTTAAAGCCAATAATCAATTTTAAAGCCCTGGTGGGACGTGGGGCACAAGCAGATATCGATAACCAAACTGTATTTATCGGAAATCCACGCTTGTTTGAAGAATTGGGATTGAACCTATCTCAATACGAAAAACAAATTACAGATCTACAGCAACAAGGCAAAACTCTTATGCTAGTCGGAACGCAAAACACTCTATACGGCATGATTGCGGTAGCTGATACCTTACGGGAAAATAGTAAAGATGCCCTTATGAAACTCCGGGAGGCAGGTATAAAACACATTGCCATGTTGACAGGTGATAATCGACAAGTAGCTGGCTCTATCGCAAAAGAATTGAACATTGATACCCTTTATAGTGAACTCCTACCCCAAGATAAAGTAGCAACCATAAATGAACTCCTGAATAAATATAACAATGTAGCGATGGTCGGCGATGGAGTCAATGATGCTCCTGCCATGGCCGCCTCCACAATTGGTGTTGCCATGGGGGTCGCTGGCTCGGATACGGCCCTGGAAACAGCCGATATCGCGCTGATGTCCGATGATCTGGGAAAATTGGCCTATGTAATCAAACTCAGCAATAAGACGCTGTCCATCATTAAGCAAAATATCAGTTTTTCAATCATAATTAAAATCATTTTTGTTATTTTAACATTCACCGGCATGGCGAATTTGTGGCTTGCCGTCTTCGCTGATACGGGTTCATCAATCCTTGTAACGTTAAATGGAATGCGATTGATGCGAAAAATAAATTAACACTGCATAATAAAATAACAAGAAAAACGCTGCGCATCCTTTAAAACATACAAACGAATTGAACCACAAAGACGCAAAGTACACAAAGGATTTTATTAATATTTTTGTCATTGCGAACAGAGTGAAGCAATCTCTTAACAGCAGGGGATTGCTTCGCTATGCTCGCAATGACAGATGAAGCTCATTCTTACCAGCGTAAGAGTGAGCTTCACTTATTTGGGGAAACCTTCTAAATGGACAGGCTTTGATTCTATCATCTCAAAATTGCACATTAGCCTCTTTGCTGGAAGCTGGAACACTCCGTTTGCGTATAGTATTCTACTCTTTGTCCACCGACCTGAATCTGGTCTAACGAACAGAGTCGATTGTCATTATAGGAACAAGTCTCAACAGTACATTTTAAACAATCACAGGAACCCATACTTAACGTATTGTTTGTCAGTTCAGAGTAATGACGGTTGTCTAAAAAAGAGCCACAGCAGGTGTCACATTCTTTTTTAGCAGAGCTGCCAACAATATCAATACAGTTTGCATAACATTCACCAGATTGATTATGGGAACAGTTCGTAACTTTACAGTTGATTTTTGCCATGTTGATTCCTCCTCACTTAAAATATCGATCGAGTAAGCCCGCAAAAACGCACCCATGCCTAGCTTCATCCTTGCACATCTCATGTACGGTATCATGAATCGCGTCTAAATTATGTTGTTTTGCCAACGTCGCAAGCTTTTTCTTCCCATCACATGCGCCATACTCCGCTTCCACTCTTGCTGTTAAGTTAGCTTTCGTATCTGCCACAACTACCTCACCTAAGATCTCGGCAAATTTAGCAGCATGATCCGCTTCTTCATAAGCAATGCGCCTATAAGCCTCTGCCACTTCCGGATAACCTTGCCGATCTGCCTGGCGGGACATAGCCAAATACATCCCAACCTCTGTACATTCTCCCAGAAAATTAGCACGTAACCCTTCCACAATCTCTCCGGGAACATCCTTAACAATGCCAATTCGATGTTCATCTGCCCAAGCTAATTTTCCAGTCATTTCTTTAAACTGATCCTTGCCAGCTTTGCAGATGGGACATTTGTCAGGCGCTTCTTCACCTTCATGAACATATCCGCAAATTGTACAAATAAATTTTTTCATTCCTTTTCCTCCCAGCTTGTTTAAAAAGATATTTCATCTTTTATGGATAGTATTCGTTATATTTCCCCATACGATACCAGCTTGCATTCTCACTTGGGAAAAAATACAATATTTCCTTGAGCTTTTTTCTCATTAAGAATTCCATTTTCTAAAAATAGCTTTTTTACTTTTTTTGAAGGTGACAGGTATTTTCTTGGAGAACCATAAAATAAAGGGAGGTTATTGCTACGATGTGCTTAATTTTATTTTCTTACAAACATCATCCCAAATACCCTTTGATTGTTGCTGCAAACCGAGATGAGTTTTATTCCCGCCCTACTGCCCCAGCCCAATATTGGCCAGACTATCCTCATATTTTAGCTGGAAGAGATTTAAAAGAGCTTGGCACTTGGATGGGAATCACTGTCCATGGACGCTTTGCAGCTCTAACCAACTATCGGGATCCTCGCCAGCATACAGCAGATGCACTATCTAGAGGACATTTAGTTGCCAACTATCTTAGCAATCAGCAATCGCCCCAAGAGTACTTAGGAAAGATTGCCAAACAAGCTGATCAGTATAATGGTTTTAACCTCCTTGTTGGCGATCTGCAATCCCTGTGGTATTATGGGAACAAACAAGGACAAGTGCAGCCCGTCGTACCTGGAGTCCACGGGCTTTGCAATCATCTATTAAACGCTCCCTGGCCTAAGCTTGAAAAAGGACGCCAGCAGTTAGCCCAATGCCTTACTCAAGAGGATGTTTTCGAAGATGAGTTATGGCAGATCCTGACCAATGGAGAACAAGCCGCTGATGATCTGCTGCCAAACACAGGCGTTGGTTTGGAGTTAGAGCGTACTCTCTCCTCGATCTTCATTGAAAGTCCAGAGTATGGAACACGCTCTTCTACAATATTACTTATCAGGCAAGATGGATGGGTTACGTTTGTTGAACGAAAATATCATTCCTCTCAAAGTTCGTGGCAAGAGTCCTCACATGAATTCCAACTCAGGGAACAGCTGCTATAAGGAAAACGCTTCACTCCCTTTTAAGAAATAAGACCCTTTGAACCACGAAGACGCAAAGTACACAAAGGGGGTTCTTTATATTTTTTGTGTTCTCCTTTGTGTGCCGCACAGCGGCATTGCGCCTTTGTGGTTCATAATTTCTTTTATGACTAAAAACTTATACTTTTAGGTCTATAAGAAAAGTTGGGATCGAATGTCTTTATATATTATAATGAATCAATTAAAACTGGAGGGAAATTATCTATGAATGCAACAAAAAACAAGCTTGTCATCGTTGGTACAGGTCATGTAGGTTCGGCAGTACTAAATTGTGCTTTATCCTTTAATTTTGTATCCGAGATTGCCGTTATCGATGTTATTAACAAAAAAGCCCAAGGCGAAGCCTTGGATTCCACTCATGCAATACCGTTTTCCACTGGCACAAACGTAAACATTCATGCTGGGACTTTTGAAGAATGCAAAGATGCACGTGTGATTATCATCGCCGCCGGCCCTAGTATCATGCCAGGTGAAATCCCTGATCGCTTAACTCTTGCCAGTAGAAATGTAGAAGTAATGAAGGATGTAATGACCTCCATCACCCAATACACCAAAGATGCTGTCATCATCATGATCACAAATCCCTTGGATATTATGGTCTATTATGCAGAAAACTTCTTCGGTTATCCCAAGAATAAGATCTTCGGTACTGGAACAACCCTTGAGACGGCGCGCTTTAGAAGTATTATGGCAAACAAGTATAAGGTAGATCCTAAAAATGTTCATGGCTATATGCTTGGCGAACATGGTAATTCCGCATTCCCAGCTTGGAGCCTTGTCAATATCGCTGGAGTTCCCTACAATCAGTTAGACAGCTATTTTCAGCCAAATGAGCCTCTAGACACAGAAAAGACAGCTGCTAGTGTTATTTCTGTCGCCTATGATGTCCTTAACCTTAAAGGCTGCACCAATTCTGGCATCGCAATGGCTGCTTGTCATCTTGCCAGAGCGGTTCTATTTAATGAACGCAGCATATTCCCCGTCTCTACCACTCTGCAAGGAGAATATGGCTTACATCATGTTGCCTTGAGTCTTCCCTGCATCATAACAGAAGAAGGCATCGAAAGACGCATTGAGGTTGCCCTATCCGATGAAGAAATTAAAAAACTCCAGCATAGTGCCCAAAGTATCTCAAATGTCATGAAGTCGGTAGGACTGCTAAAGTAAATAACCATAGGCTAAAATAAAACCTAAGTTCTTTCTGCTGCCCAAACGCATAACATTTCTTCTGCCACAGAAAAGCAGTCAGCAGTCATGCAGGAAATATCCTCTTCCAGCCAAGGGTTAGCCAATTCCATCAGTTTAAAAATATAGTCTGTCATCCTAAAATAGTCTTTTATTTCAATATTTTTTATATTAAAATGCTTAAGATAGGTCAAAAACAAGAAAATATCCTTAAAAATTTTTACAATATGAAGTTATCATTTCTTTAATTGTTTTTTCTTTTATTTTTACATGATTACATATTCTTCCTTGTGTTGAAAAAATTTGACCTTTTGACTATAATAGAATCAAAGGCAAGGAACAACTGCCTTCACTGGTGGTTAATAAAAAAATTACATCTTTGTAAGGAGGAAAAAAGTATGTTCAATCTAGTTCCTTTTGGTAAAAATCATCCATTAGAAAAAAGGGAGGACTTCTTTAATCAAGTATTTGATAACTTCTTCAGAGAGGATTTTTTTGCTCCTCTAACTAAAATCGGCAATGACTTCCGTGTCGATCTCAAAGAAGTAGAAGATTCTTATTTGATTGAAGCTGATTTACCGGGTATCAAAAAAGAAGATATTGCATTACAATACGCAAATAACTATCTCACTATCATTGCCAAACGTCATTACAATGAGGAAAACAAACAAGACAATTATCTGCGCAGAGAACGCCGCTATGGTGAATTTCAGCGTTCATTCTACATCGGTAATGTCCAGGAAGACCAAATCGATGCTGAATTTAAGGACGGTGTTCTGATCATTACATTACCTAAGAAAGATAAAGCTATTAAGAATGTCAATACTATTCCCATTCGTTAATTCCATATTATCTCCTAAGTAAATAATACGCTCTTAAGACTTGGCTTAGCCGCCAAGTCTTTTCTTTTTAATTTATTCGATATCCAATTCTGGAAGCCCCACACAGATACGCTGCCTCCGTTTACGGGAAGGTTGCAAAAAGTAGATTTTCTCTTATTTAAATAGTCATTATCCAACCAGTCTCATAATCCACAATAATACAATCGCCCCGATTGTTGCTGTAATGATTTCACCGATTGTTCCATAAGCGCTTAGACCCAAGAGGCTAAACAAGAAGCCGCCGATGAAAGATCCTACGACCCCTATAACCAAATCACCAACCAGACCAAATCCTCTGCCTTTTGTAATATTACCGGCTAGCCATCCTGCTATAATTCCAATGATTAAAAACCAAAGCATACTTGCCCCCTCCTTTTTTTATTAACGAAAGAGGCAAGCTTACCTCTTTCGCTAATGAATTTCTACTGGAAAGTTTCTATTTTATCTGGATTATTCGTACCTTGAACAAATTCTTTGGTATTCACACTCGCATTCTCCCCTAATGAATCACTTGTTACATTTGCAGCAGACCAATGTATCCAAGAAAATCCGGTAGGAGGTATTGCATCTTTATCTTCCATAAGAATCGCAAAAGTTCTCGTGTTTTGAGGATACTCTTTGATCTCTAAAGGTAAGGAATACGTTGGCATCCCCTTAAAAAATTGTTCTCCATACTTTCCATATTTCTTATCGATAATGCCATTGACAATACCAGTACTAGTAACAATCATATCAATAGTCCCCTTTCAACTCTCTTTACCAATAAATGTATACCAAAATCATAAAACAGTAAAGTACAAAATGCTTCGCTGACCATACTCCTAAAACCGATTAATCCCCCACAACGATAAGAGATTTTGCTTCTGATAGCCATACTTGTAACAAAAAGAGCTATTCGTCCATCATCGGACAAATAGCTCTTTCCTATTTTGGTTAAATGTCTTGTTAGGAGATTTTCTCATCAAATTCTTTACTCAATAACAGAGTAATGCCATTCTTTTTGTACTTTTTCAAAAGACTGTTCCATTTCTTTTCAGCTAATAAGACAATGCCATCTTGAATGGTGGAAACTTTGTATCCCCGTTTTAAGGCTCCCTTTGCTGTAAAATAGACGCACCCTTCTGCATCTAATAATTGCTTATTAATCTCCACTGCTTCAACACAGCCAATTACCTTGTAGAAAGCTTGGGACTCTTCAGAAGAGTGTGCAGAAATATATATCTTTCTAGCTCCCATTTCAACTGCCTTGTGACAGATAAGATGAAAAGTTGTTCAGCAAATTGCCAAGCAGACGGAATTACCCATTTTTGCAATTTATGATGATACGATTTCTAAAAAGACAAAGCCTTCGTCACAGGCTTTTAATCCGATGGAATCAACTGATTATCACTTTTCTCATCTTGAATGTAAAACAGTATGGGGTCATCAGCTACTGGCAGGGGTACTTGCTGTTGGCTCATTGACATTGCCCGATCATTTTGCACACTATGAAAAGCAATCAATTAGTAAAATTGATAGGGTATGCCAAATCGCAGATAGTTTGCCTATTTCTTGCTGCGAGAGTGAGTTATTAAAATATCTTTTCGCCCAATTTAGGAGGTATGGTCGTTGTCCCTACTTAAAGTTTTCGACTTGGGTTTTATATCTTTTCTGCGCCAAATGCAAACTCCATGTCGGAAATAACCGCTCCAACCACCAGAAGAGTTTCCACCAGCTCGGAAGAACAATAATTGCCTTATTCTTGGCGATCGCATCCACCGCTTTTACAGCAAAAAACTCCGGTGGCATCGGACTTAACTTCTCTATCATTTTTTCCATCTTTTCCTGTTGCTGTGGCGAAATATCCATAAGCATTTTTCCATATTTTCCGCCCCCTTTGAGAATTGGGGTACGAATAAACCCGGGACAGAGAACGCTTACGCGAATCCCTAGCGGAGCGGCTTCAATCCGCAGTGTCTTTGACAGTCCGACAATAGCATGTTTAGTGGTTGTGTAGCTTATACTCCCTGGCGAAGGTAACAAACCAGCCAATGAGGCGGTGTTAACGATATGGCCAAATCCCTGCTCCCGCATAATCTGATAAGTTACCTGAATTCCATGTATTACGCCTCGGAGATTGACATCAAGAACAGAATCCCAGTCTTCGATTTTGTAAACCGAAGCTGGACCAAACGTACCAATCCCAGCATTATTAAACATATAGTCTAATCTGCCAGTGCGTTTGATGATTTTATAAATCATCGCTTCGACAGCATCAAAACTAGTAACATCAAGCTCTGCTGCGCTTGCTTTCCCCCCTGCAGTACGGATTGTCTCAGCAATCTCCTCCGCCAAGTCTATCTGCCGGTCGGCAAGAACCACTTCACAACCCCGTTTTGCCAATTCTCTGCCAAGTGCGGCACCAATTCCCGATGCACCCCCAGTAATAATCGCAACAGCCCCATTATAAACTCGAATTGTTTCATTTGATTTCATACAGATACCTCCATAAAAGAGTTAAAGTACGGAATGTTCCGTTTAACATTTAAAGATTGTTAACTACTTGTCAAGACAAGTATTAATTTTAAAAATCAGATGTTTCGAGAAAGCTTTTCAAGAATTTGCTTTAAATATGTAATGTCTTTGTCATCTATACCTCTTTGGGCACGGATTAGAACATCAGTAACAATCGGGATGAGTTTCTCTTTCAGTTCACACCCCGTGTCAGTAAGGAATACTAAAACTATTCTCCGATCCTGTGTGTCAGGAATTCTATTAACTAATCCTTTCCTTTCTAACTTATCCAAAATTCGTCCAGTATTGGGTTGATCTTTGCCTGTTCTTTCCGCTAAATCTTTTTGTGTTACCCCTTGTTCTTCCCACAACCTACTTAAAACGGCCCACTGTTCAGCCGTGATATTGTACATGCTAATACTACGATTTAGTTCATTTTTCATTTTCCCAGCAACGACATTTATCCAAAAGCCGAGTGAATCATCCAATTTGAAATGCATATTTTCCTCCATAAGATTGTCACGACATTTATTGTTATGACAATCTTATATCTTAGACAAAACCGCTGTCAAGATAATTTTATCTGTCGTTTATCCCGATATGGTCCATAAATTGGAGTGATCGCATAACACACACTGTGCTGGTAACATTACTCTCCATCAAAATACTTATCTGAAAAATAATTACCTTTCATCGGTAACCAAGCTGGAATCTTATAAAAGTTATTTTTAATCGGCAGTAGAACCAACTCACGGTAACTATCATACTTGAAATCTTTACCTTGTACCAAATAAAGTAGTGAATTATCCACCTTTACTTCTTGAATATCAACCTCTTGGAAGTAAGGAATGTATTTATCCTTATCGGCTGGTGTGGTACGAACTATTATTATATTCTTTTTATCAAAATGTCGAAAATTAGTATACATATCATCCTGGCGGGCATGATATGTGCCTTGCCCAAAGACACTTACATAGTTGTCGGTATAGTAAGACAGCACTGCCGATTTTGAATAACTTTCTGTGGTAAGAATATAATCTTTAACATAAGGTTTAAGGATATCAGTTACTACTTGTGGTTTAAAATAAATTAAATTTTGTTGATACACCCTATTCTGTGTTAGTTTTTCAGGCGGCGAAATAGAAATATAAGCTATTAAGATACTGAAACTAAAAGTAAAAATAGCTACAAACAGCGTTGTCTTCCGAAAAGTTTCTTCGTCAAAACGGAAAAAGGTTAGAATAAACAAAAATGGCACGAAAGATAGAATCCAATGGAGACCAATGGACTTTGTGAAAGATAACAGCGTAAATATAGCCAGCGGCACATAAAATAGAACAGAATAGTATTGTCTAAGATGTTCGTAACCAATAAATTGCATCACCATTTTAGCGGGACGGAGCAAAAAGTAGATAACAAAAGGCGTTATCAAAAACATTAATTTTCCCAAATAGAATAGAAAATATTCTGGCTTAAAGGTACCAATACCTTGATTTCGATTATATACATTAAACATAATGTTAGACCATCCATGGGTATAATTATAATATAAATTCAGAAATCCAAATGGGGTGGCGCAAATAATTACTATAGCGAGTGCGGTAAGGCCCCGTCGATTACGTTGATAAATCAATACATATATGCCATAAGCAATAACCAGCAATACTGAGAAATATTTAGATAAAAAAGCTCCGCCTAGAAAGACACCTGCTAAGATTAGGTAAAGTAACTTGTTGTTATGAAGACCCCGATAGAAACATGCAGCCGAAAGCGAGACAAATAAAATGAGCGGGGTGTCGCTTGTAACTAAAACGTTCATCATATTGATCGGTGATACAAAGAATAAAATTACAGTCCACCTGGCAAGGTTTTTATCTAGGTTCTGTACCAAGCCATAAATAATGGCACCAATAATATAAGGAAAAATAAGCGACGGGAGGCGTAGTGCATACTCGCTGGAGCTAAAATTTAAAATTATAGCGAGAAGCCAGCCGACCATTGGCGGATGATCATAGAAACCAATGTCCACAAAAGTTCCCCATGTATAAAAGTAAGCCTCATCACCAGTGAGCGGAATTGAAAAGGCCATAAGCGATTTTGCGAGAAATGTAATGCCTGTTGCTATCCATAAAAGTATTTTACTATCCAATTTTTAATCTTCCCCCAAAGTGTACATTATTTGTGATATAAAACATATTTCTATTACAAGGTAGAACCGTATTGCCTTTTTGCGGTCATGAAGAATCATTGTACAATAGCCGTCTAAAATGAAAGGAAAAACGGTCTAATCGCCAGTCCATATCCCCATGCTATCGAACCCGATGGTTTGTATTATGTCTCCTACTATTTGTACCCAACATTAACAGCAAATTTTAGTTCAATAGGGGCTTGACCTTTAAAGATGATGATATAACTCTTCCTTATTTTTAAGCATAGCAAGACCGATTTTTTCTTTATATTATCATTGCTATAAGCCAAACTTACAAGCAACTTTATTCCACTTGATTATTATATGGACAACCATCGCGCTACGCTGGCATCTGAGCGTGCCTTGTTTTATATCAACTTCATATGGAGAATGACAATCGCTTCCTACTAATACTGCATTTCCGTACTTTTTAGCAAAAAACATTGCCGCTTTGTCGTCTGCATCAAAAATATTGCAACTATTGAAAACTTCAATGGCGTCGACATCGTTTATAATAGATATTAATGCTTCATTTTCAATTGCCGATTTACGTAAACGTTCAAAGGGATGTGGTACACATACCAGACCGCCTTGTTCTTTGATAAGTCTCTTTAAACTAAATCTTTGCAAACTTATAAAAGTAAATCATATCAACTAGAATCATATTTTACAAAAATCAAAACTGATGGTTATTTTACCATTACGAAAGCTGCAAATACATCAAAGAAGTGAGTCATCGCTGAAGGCGCTCCATTAGAAGGCTAGTACTATAGGGTCCAACTGTTATTTCTTATAGATAATCCAATAAACCACCGATACACCTAACCTTACCTGTTATTTTCACAAGTAATAAACGCTATTAAAAACAGTAGAGAATGACAGCTACAGATATAACATATATAACAACTGTATTGAAAATAGGCTTATCTTCAAGTAACACTTTTTCAGGACTACCACCTTTTTTTTCTACATGGATAAGATAAAGATAACGAAAAATACCGTAGAGTACCAACGGAATTGTAATCATCATATACAGTGTCCGCCCAGAAGTGAAAGTATACAAGGCATAACTCATGACAACAGAAGTAGTAACAATACCGCTGAGCTGATCCAGAAATTCAAGAGAATAATATTCAAGCACCTTACGAGAAGAACTTCGATTTTGCTGCATAAGATCAACTTCATGACGTCTTTTGCCAATAGCTAAGAAAAGAGCCAATAATAGAGTGCAAATTAAGAACCATGGTGTTAAAGTAACATCAATTATAACACCGCCTGCAACGGCTCGTAATACAAAGCCAACAGCAATTGTCATAATATCAACGATGACAATATATTTTAACCTTACCGAATAACTGACATTTAAACCAAAATATACTGTTAGGATTAAAAAAAACATAGGATTTAATGCTAAAGCAATAGCTAAAGATAAAAATAGCAGTACAGCACCCGCTACAATAGCAAATGCAGGGTCAAGTGCTCCAGATGCCAGTGGCCGGTGCCTTTTTTCCGGATGATGGCTATCTTGCTCACGGTCAATATAATCGTTAAAAATATAGACACAACTAGAAACGCTACAAAATAGAACAAATCCCAAACTCGCATAATATACGTTTACAATATTGATTTGATTAATAGAAAACAGCAATGCGGCAAAGATTAGCAAATTTTTTGTCCACTGTTTGGGTCTCAATAAGCGAATAAAAGCTTGCACTTTTGACTCATTTATAAAGACTTCTGATGTATTCATATAGTCAGAACCTATCCTTTCAAAGGGCTATGTTTGTATTTTGGGTATCTCCCAACCTTGGTTCGTTTGGCAAAAGGTTTTTTCGTTATCTACACCTTGCTCATTCATTATTGTATTTCCTACTCTACAATTAATAGTGGTCGATTCGTCACCTACAAAACAACTAAAAAATGCAAACGGGGACTTGGCGCTATAACATCATCTCCTCAATCAAATTATAAATAGAAAAATGCCATTTTACTATTCACTCAAGTCATGTTTTGAGTAATAAATAAAATGACATTAATCATATGACAAAACAGTCATAGTTTTTGGAGCCGCAATAAAACATCAGGCCTAATCCTTATTATACTTCTCCCTCAATGATTGAAATAGCATCGACTTTTTTTAGCATGCGCCAGACCGGTAGTAAACTGCTAAAAGTGACAAATAAGGGCGTGGATAATAGTTTGAAAATATAACTTTGATCCCATAGCACTAATGGCAAGCCGCGCTCCATCAAAATAAAGCTGCTTAAAGCCCATTCACATACTGTAGCAACTCCTACCCCACCGATGAATCCTAACAAATTAATTCCGGCAATTTCTAAAAACGCTTTGCCGATAATAGTTTGCCTGGTATGCCCTAACGCTTCCAGCAGGCCGAACTCAGGACGTCTTTGGTAAAAATAGATATAAAACAGGAAACTGACACAAATGGTTACAATAACTGTAATCACTAAATAAATAATGTTTAAAAACATGATGATACTGTTATTTACATTATTATAAGAAACTTCTTCTGCAATTGTAGTATATAACTTGTCATCCTGTTGGACAAGGTCTGCTAAGTAGTTTTTAGCTTGGGCAATTTGCTCTTTTTTAGGAATAATAACCAAGTTTGCGAAATCGTCTTCAGTAAAATGCTGTTCGGTGCACTCCAAGTCAGAAAATCCGATGACTGATTTTCCATCCAAAAGGCCTACTAATCGATATTCTCCCATAAGCAATTCGGATTGGGAGATTTTACGGCCAAAATGGTCGCCGATTTTCAACCCCTTATTTGCGGCGAGTTTCCAGTGCAAGACGACATCACTGGAACCCGGGGTTGGAAGTTGCCCGTTGATTAAGGTAAGGTTTAAATAGTCCATCACGGTTTTAATATCTTTTGATTGTAACAAAAAAATATAGGCAACGTCGCTACCATACACCGAGGTGACTTTGGTTGAAAATGGTATGACTTCAGAGATCGCTTGGTTTTGGTCAAGCGATCGTCTTAAACGGTCTCGGTTTTCCTGGGATTGATTTGAACTACCAATTATGATCATGGTCGCCACAGGTTCGAGCGTTGTCGCTTGATAAAAATTAATCATGGTCGTTGCAAAGACCAATAGGGCGGATTGTAAGAAAGCACTGAGAAAAGTTACCAACAAAACTACTATAACTTTTTTTTGATTATTTCGGTAATACTTCCAAACGGAAAGTGGCTTGGTCATTTTAACTCCTTTTCATGATGGGATTACTTTTTTGTTGGGTCAAAAAGACTTGATGGGAGAGTAGTTTTAATAATACGACCATCCCACATATGAATCACCCTGTCGGCCTGCTCTAAGATCGAATAATCATGTGTGGTCACCAAGATAGTGGTCTGACCTTTTAAACTCGCCAAAATATCCATCACCAGTCGAGCATTACTGTGATCAAGGGAAGCGGTAGGCTCGTCGGCAAAGATGATTTTAGGTTTATTTACCAAAGCACGGGCAATGGCAACTTTTTGACGTTGCCCAACTGACATTTTGTGAGGTTTTTGATCTGCAAAATCGGCAATTCCCAAAATTTCAAGGAGGTTTATAGCGGTATTTCGCCAAGCTTTTTGGCTTTGGTTAACCACGACTAAAACATTATCAAGCACTGTTAAATAATCAATGAGAAAATGTCTTTGGAAGATAAATCCATATTCTTTTCTGCGGATTGCCGCCGAATCGTTAAAAGACATGACTTCTATTGAATGATCTTGATAATACACCGTACCAGCAGTGGGCTTTTTTAATCCGGACAGGATATATAATAGTGAACTTTTCCCACTCCCGGACGGGCCGATCATTCCTATCATTTCGCCGCGGTCTGCCAGAAAGTTGATATCGCGAAGTGCGTAATACTCTTCATTTCGTTCATTGCCATAAATAAGACTTAATTCTCGAGCCTCTAACATTTGTTTCCTCCTATATATGATGTTTGCTAATAATGTCATAATCCTAGTTTACAGGTCTTGATTTAATAATAATACAGCATTAGTCCGATCATTAACGCCCATCTTACTGTAAATGGTACTGATATAGTTACGAACCGTACCATCAGAGATGAAAAGTGCCATCGCAATTTGTTTATTCGAAAAGCCCTGGGTTAGCATAGTGGCAATTTCTTTTTCCCTCTCAGACAGCTTATCTAACGCTGAACTTGGTTTTTTAGGGGCAATTTTATGTAACCCCTTGGCAAGCTCGGTGGCGACAACCGGCGGCAAAATCATTTTTTCGCCGATAGCATCATGAATGGCTTCCACTAATTTTTCTATTTCGATATCCTTAAGTACATATCCGTTAGCCCCGTTAGCCAAAGCTTCCATTATATATTCTTCGTCATTAAAAGTTGTCAACATAAGAACTTTGATTTCGGGATAAGTTTGCTTAATGTGTTTAACGGTCTCCACACCATTCATTTCATGCATTCTGATATCGAGCAATACCAAATCGGGAAGAGTACTTGAATTAAGAAGCGAAAGCGCTTCTTTGCCGCTTGCCACTGCGGAGATGACATTAATGCTTTTCTCCAAATCCAGAACTGTTTTTAATCCTTCTCTGAATAACAGTTGGTCATCCACGATCATAATGTTAACCAGCATAATTGTAGTCCTCCTTAAGTGGAATTGAAATACGAATTAGACAACCTTCCCCTGGTTTGCAATAAATTCTAAAAATTCCTCCCACCCCTTTAATCCGTTCTTCCATGATTGTCAAACCAAAACCAGGAATGAGCTGTTTAGCACCGACGCCATTATCCTGAAGAAGGAACTCAATCCATTTGTTTGTGAGCTTTAGGTTGAACACAAAAGCGTTACTTTTTCCATGACGAATTCCATTGGTAATGCCTTCTTGGAGGGCACGGTAGAGTGCTTTTTCCTCTTCTGAGGTAAGCTGAGGCAATTCGTCAATTTGATAGCGTATATTAACATCGCCATATAACATTGTTTCGTGAATCAACAATTTAATCGTAGAAATAAAATCCAGCATTTCGTTTCCGGAGTTAAGCGTTTCAACAGAGGTACGAATATCATTCAGTCCTTTGCGAATTTGACTTTTGGCCAGTTTAACTTTGGATGCCGCCGAGGCGGGATCAATCACAATTAAACGTTCTCCAGCTTCCAGTCCCAGTAAAACAGTGGTCAATGTGTGACCGACTGTATCATGAATTTCTCGAGCAATTCGGTTTCGTTCCCGCAAAACAGTAATATCTTCCAACTCCATGGAGGTTTCTTTTAGTTTTTGGTAAGTCTTTTCCAGTTCTTTGGTTTTAATTTTCAATTGAATCATCACTTGGCGCAAATGCTCTTTCTGTTGAATTTGGTAACGAATAAAAGTCATCATAATAAAACTGCCTAAAAAAATCACTAAATCGACCAAGAGTAGTGAAACTAAAAAGCTAAAATTAGGTTGTTGAAAGTGAAGGTATCTTTCAAATCCGTGTATAATATACCCGACTAGCGTGACTCCACCAGTAAAAGCGGTTGAATAAGATAATGAAGCATCGATAATAAGTACAAGGTAAAAAATAGAAGAAAAAGAACTTTGGTCAAAATAATTTATGGTAAATACCATTATTAGATCAAGGATGATATTGATTTTGCCAACATACAAATATCGAGATGAGTCATATATTATGGCTCTGCGAATCGTTACGGATGTCACCAGTAGGCTGGAAATAAAGAAAAGCAGCCAACATTTTTCCGAATTTTTTATAACAATTAAAACTATTCCTATTAATAAGATTAAATATATTAATCGGGTAATCGTAATTTCGGTCTTTTCATCAGTAGTCAAGTTGCTATCTGAAAAGCTCATTGTTCCGCCTCACATATAATTATGTAACTAACAGCTAATCGCTAATTTCTGAAGAATTTTATAAAATCATGCTCAATCTAAGAGTTTGATCCAATTCTTCATACATTTTTCACTTTGTTAATTTCCCGCATAAGCACTCCGTATTGAATTTCCATATCATAATAGTTTTCGGAAACCTTTAACACAGGAATCCTTTCCATGTATCTAAGTTCACCATTACTAAACCTTTTACTTCCATCTGGAGATACCTGGACCTCAAAAGTCCTTCGCATCCAGACAAACACACTGCACTAACAAAGCTATTATCACTAATGCTAAAAAAGTGACAGAAATAAATGTATTTCTTAAATTATTAGTAAACAATTGTATTATTAACAGTAATCTCCTTGGAAAATAACAATTCAGTATAATCTCTGTATAAAAGCTTCTGTTATTATCAAAAAAATCCTGCTAGTTTACATTCAACTAACAGGATTTACGCTATTTTGATCAGATTAGTGTAAACAAAAATGTTACTTTAATGGACATGCCACCAAGGTCACTTAAAACACTGTTTACAAGTTTTGAAAAGCCAGTAAAACCAAGCCCTGTAAGGCTCTATTCTCTTGTTCCATGACATATCATTTCTTATTCCATTACATGCCATTGAAAAAAGCAAGATGCTTTCAAACGATGAGTCCACGAGTTATCTGCCTTAGAGCCTCTTCTAATTTAAAGAAACATTCCTTAAATCAGCGCAGATAAATTCTGTATTTAATTTTTCAAGAGAAGAAATTCTCATAGCCTCTTTTATATAATCAAGTGTAATATCAACACCAACTACTGAAAAACCTCTTCTTGAAAGTTCTATTGCGTGTCTACCGAAACCACATGCTAAATCCAAGATTCTTTCTGTTCCTGATAAATCCATAATATCAATGATAAAATTGATTTCATCTTTAGTATGTTCAACCCAAGACATATCTTGAATGTCAAGTGACCATATTTTTTTCTTCAAATACTATCCCTGCTTGGAAAATTTGGATCGAAATAATAGTAATCTTTAATTTTTTTGTCGTGCTCTTAAACAGAATACAATCCATACCTAAATGATAAGCTGTGATTATCGTGTAAGACGAATATTATGAATTTCATCGATGCTAGGTAATGCTGGTATCGCTCCCGTCCTAGTGGTAGCAAGTGCCCCCGCTGCATTAGAAAAATCAATTATTCTTTTAAAATCATTCTTATTAAGACCACACAGTTCATCCATTTTCATATCGCAAATCTGGTATAAAAATGCTCCTAGAAAGGCATCACCAGCTCCAGTAGTATCAATTGCATTAACCGCATATCCATCAACATATCCTTCGCCGCCAGTATATTTATAGTAACATCCACGCTTTCCTAAAGTTACGAGAACTACTTTAACGCCTTCTCTAAACAGCATGTCAGCACCAACTGCCACATCTATCTTTCCTGTAATTAATTCTAGCTCTTCTTCCGATACTTTAAGAATATCGGCTAACTTCACCCCAATTCCAATGATTTTTTTTGCTTCTTCTACAGAGGACCATAATAGTGGTCGATAATTTGGATCAAAGGATATTATCGATCCATTTTCTGTTGCAAACATAGCTGCTTTAATACTTGCCGCTCTGACTGGTTCCTCAGTCATAGACACTGATCCAAAATGAAATATCTTTGCTTCTTTAATGACTTCATAGTTCACATCAGAAGCATTTAGCATCATATCCGCACCTAGATTACGATAAAAGCTAAATGTCCTATCTCCAGACTTGTCAAGATGGACAAAGGCTAAGGTTGTCTGAAACTTCTCAGAAATTTTTAATCCAGACACATTAATATTATTTTTTTCAAGCACCTCTTTGAGAAATAAACCAAATTGATCCTGACCCACCATACCTAAAAAAGCTGTTTTTTTTCCCAATTTGGAGACCAATGCTAAAACATTAGCTGGAGCCCCTCCTGGATTTTGCTCAAAAATTGGATTTTTAGCATTTGATAAACCAACTGGAGTAAAATCAATCAATAATTCTCCCAATGCCGCAACATGAAACATTATCCATCTATCCTTTCATGATAAAATAAGTATATCAGTAATTAATATATTGTTTTAACTGAATTCGTAACAACAATTTCCGTTTTTAATCGATTAATAATTGGAAATCCTGTATAATCACCTTTCATTCTACTAATCAAGATTTCCGCAGATCTTTTACCAATAGTTTCTAATGGCTGAATTACAACCGAAATTTGCGGTCGAACCATTTGGCATAACTCGGTTTGATCATATCCAAATAAAGAAATATCCTCTCCTATAAGTAAGCCACGTTCGATGATTGATTTATAAGCACCAATTGTAGTTTCATCATTAGAAGTAAAAATAGCTGTAGGTGGTTCATCCATCGCACAAAAACTTGCTATGCCTTGATATCCGCCTTCCCTCGTCAATTCATTCTGATAGATAAGATTATGATCTACTTCTATATTGTAATCTTTCATAGCCCTCAAATATCCTTCAAGTCGTTCCTTCGCAGGATAGATATTTTGTGGCCCGGCGATAATAGCAATTCTCCGATGCCCACGATTAATGATAGCTTCAACGGCTTGATATACACCATTCACATTATCTGAAACTACACCATCACATTGCAAATTATTAACAAGCCTATCTATTAATACAATAGGCACCCCATTTTCCTGAATTTCTCGTATATGTTGTTCCGTATTATTTACTGGCATTAAAATGATTCCATCAACAAGTTTGTCCTTAAATAATCTTAATTTTTCCTTCTCTTTTTCTAAACTATTTTTAGAATCACAAACTAATATGCTATAACCAAGTGGATCAAATACTTGATCCATCCCCTCAATCACACTTGTACTAAAAAGATTAGCAAGTTTGGGAATCAGTATTCCAACCGTATAGGTTTTATTGGTTTTTAACCCTCTGGCAATGGGATTAATACTGAAATCTAAACATTTAATGGCATCCTCGATTTTTTCCTTGTTAACAGTTTTAATTGGATATCCATTTAAGTATCGGGAAACAGTACCAACAGAAGTCTGAGATAATTTTGCTACATCCTTTATAGTTGACATCACTACATTCCTCTCACTAAATACAATTCATATACTATTTTTCATTTAAAACCTTAGTAATTTATTTCGCATACATTTTAGAAACGTTTCAATTACTGCATTCTAACTTTTCCAAACAGGATTTGCAATTAATTGTTAAAATCACAACAACTACATTAAAGCCATACATTAACTGAAAAACGAAATAATCATACCCCGGTTTAAGCCATCAATAACTGCATTGATGGTTTAAACCGTGCCATAATTATTTTGAGACACGGAAAACCACCAGAAAAAATAAGGATTCCCAGTTATTTTACAACACCTTTTTTCAATATAATATTCGCATATAATGCTTCCTCACTTGTTGCAACAATTGCATAAGCTTTTTTAGCTCGTTCATAAAAGGAAAATCGTTCTACTTCTTCTATTTTAACATCGCCTTCATACTCTTTAATTATCTTTTTGTATTCTTCCCAAATAATTGGTTTTACAGGATCACCTGGAACTACTTCAGTAACCGCAACAGGTGCTTTTACATACTTATCCAGAGGAAAAAACTTTAAAATAGCTTCTAGCACTTCTGGTACTTTATTCCCATCACATCGGATTATATACTTAGAAGCACATGCAGCTGCAGGAAAGTTACCATCTGCTATTACAATCTCATCACCGTGTCCCATCTCCATTAATACCATCATCAATTGAGGTGAAAGTACTGCGGGAACTCCTTTTAGCATAATTAACACTCCCCCTTAATTAAAAAATATCAACTTTCTATCACTAAATTTTTTTGCATCTTTTTCATTCTCATGCTCATGTAATAAGTTAGCATGCTATACATACTAACTTATTACACAAAAAACAATCAGTTATTTTTTTCCCAATGGATACAACGCTTTCTGGCTCTCTGGGCTTTCCATATTCTCTGTAGTGACCAATGTAAATCCAGTATCTTGGTTTTTCACAACTTCTTTACCATTTAATTTATCAACCATTGCCTTTACTCCCAAGTACCCCATATTATAAGGCATTTGCACAATGGTTCCTTTAAGATAACCTTCTTTAATTAATGGAATAATATCGTCAGAGGAATCAAACCCAATTTCAATAACTTTTTTATTATTCTTTTCTTTTAACGCTCTGCCTACACCTACAGTTCCTGGTTCATTGCAGGCAAAGATAGCATCTAAATCTGGGTTGGCAGTAAGAATATCTTGTGTTAATGAAAGGGCTTTTTGTTTATCGTTGTTATAGTATTGAGTTTGCAATACTTGTATGTCAGGATATTTAGCCATCGCATCTTTAAAGCCTTTTTCACGTTCAATAGCGCCTTGAGCACCTGCCACAAAGTTTACTATTGCAACTTTCCCTTTTCCATTAAGCATTTTAGCCAATGATTCACCTGCTGCACTAGCCGCAGCTACGTTGTCAGTGGTAAGAAAACTAGTATATTTATCAGTTTGCAGACCAGAGTCAATAACTACAACAGGAATACCAGCAGCAATTGCTTTTTCTGTAATCGGTACAAGTGCTTTCGCATCAGATGCAGCAATTATAATACCAGATACTTTTTGACTTATCGCATTTTCTACAAGACTGACTTGTCCATTAATATCTGTTTCGCCAGCGGAACTACCTGTAAAGTAATATTCAACACCAGTTTCTTTAGCTGCAACATCTGCACCAGCTTTCACCGATTGATAAAAGACATTTTCTGTCCCCTTCACGATAATTGCAATTCTCTTTTTTGTACCCGCATCTGCGTTTTTTGAATCAGCTGTTTTGGCAGTATCAGACTTTCCGCAGCCAACTAACAATACTGACACCATAAATATGGCTAACACAAGACTTAATACTTTTTTCAAACTAAACTCCTCCTCTTAAATTTTGTTTAAAAGAATGTAAAACAAACACCATACTATATACCGTTAAACATCTCCTCCTCCCATATGAAAGAAACAAATTTTAATTCTATCTAAAATAGATAGCTTCATAAGAATCATGAATAGAATATATCGCAACGTTTATCATAATATTTTTTGTTCCATATCATTTTCTTCTCAACTTATCAATATACACTGCTACAATGATTACCACACCAATTGCTATCTGCTGCCAAAAGGCATTTACATTTAAAAGATTAAGACCATTTCGTAATACTCCCATAATAAAGGCACCAATAATAGTTCCAAGAATGGTTCCCGATCCACCCATGGGGCTTACACCACCGATGATAGAAGCTGCAATAGCATCGAGTTCATACCCCAAACCAGCTTGTGCCTGTGCTGATACTAATCTTGCAGCAAGCATTACACCAACCAAACCACTTAGTAATCCTGAAACTGCATAAACCCCGATTGTCGTCATACCAATATTAACACCTGACAGTCTAGCAGCATCTTCATTACTCCCTAGGGCAAAAACATATTTTCCAAACGCTGTTCTATTTAGAATGAAAGCAAACAACATTGCTACCAACAACATAATGATTACAGGAACTGGTATAATTCCCAATACTGTTCCGCCACCGATAAAAAAAAAGTCCTCAGGTAACCCAGACACAGGCAAAGAATCTGTAATTACATTAGCCACACCTCTGCCAATACTCATCATTCCTAAAGTAGCAATAAAGGGTGCTATTCCCATCCTGGATATAGCTAATCCATTAATAGCACCACACAAACCACCAACTAAAATAGCAGCTAACATACTAAGGGGTATACCAAAACCAGCTAATAATAACTTGCCGCATACCACTCCAGACACGGCCAATATGGAGCCAACGGAAAGATCTATCCCAGATGTTATAATTACATATGTCTCAGCAATTGCTAAGAGACAAATATATGCAGTTTGTAATGCTACAGTTAGAAGATTATTCACGGTAAAAAAATTATCAGTAGTGATGGAAAAAACAAAACCTATGATTAATAATCCTGTAAAAGAACCCAATTCGTTATATATCTTTTTATTAAATAGGCCCGCTTTACCAAAACTAACTTTACTTGTCTCTACACTCATATTATCACCCTTTCAGATCCTATCACTTTTTATAAAAACGTTATTGAACAGCATGATATAACAATTTTTCTTGAGTCGCATCTTTTCTGTTGACCTCGCCTGTAAATCGCCCATCACGCATAACCAGTATTCTATCACTCATGCCCAATATTTCTGGCAACTCACTTGAAATCATAATGACACCTACTCCTGCTACTACAAGTTTATTCATAAGCTCATATACTTCAATTTTAGCCCCTATGTCGATTCCTCTTGTCGGCTCATCAAAAATTAAAACTTTAGCTTGTCGACACAACCATTTAGCTATTATAATTTTTTGCTGATTACCACCGCTTAAAAACTTGGCTTTTTGCTCTAGGTTCGGTGTCTTTATATTAAGATCTGCTATATATTGATTCGATAATTTTTTACTTTTATTCCTATCTATAATACCAAATTTACACACATTCAGAAGGTTCGCTAAAATAATATTATCTTCAACTGATAATCCTAAAGCCAATCCATCTTTTTTCCTATCTTCAGTTAAATAACCTATACCATGGCGTATAGCATCTCTGGGATTTTTAATGACAACCTTTTTACCCTGTATTTTTATTTCCATTATTTCTGACTTGTCAGCACCAAACAAAGCTCTAGCAAATTCCGTCCGCCCCGCTCCTACCAATCCATAAATCCCTACTATTTCTCCCTCGTATAATTTAAACTTCTGAATATTAAGTACACCTGTACTAACTAGCCGATTAACTTCAAGTATTACTTTTCCCTCAGTCAAATTGTGATGCATAGGAAATTTCTCATCAAGACTCCGGCCAACCATAGTTGCTATAAGATTACCTAAACATGATTCATCATAATCAACAGTTTTTATATAGTGTCCATCTCGCATTACTGTAACCCGATCAGCGATATGCTTTAGTTCTTCCAATCTGTGAGATATGTATACTATGCCAACTCCACTTTCTTTAAGTTGTTTTATAACTCTAAACAATTCTTTAACTTCTCGCTCTGTAAGCGCTGCTGTCGGTTCATCCATAACTATAACTTCCGAATTCATTGACAATACCCGTGCTATTTCAACCATCTGCTGCTGCGCAACGCTAAGATCTTTTACTAACGTGTCAGGATCAATATCTAGATGAATTGTCGCAAGAAGCTCTTTTGTTTTCTTTTTTAAATCTTTTTCCATTATTACAAAGTTAAGTATTTTATTTCTAGGTTCTCGTCCGATAAAAATGTTTTCTGCTACGCTAAGATGTGGAAACAAACTAAATTCCTGATGAATAATACTAATTCCAAGCTTTTGAGCATCTTTAGGTTGATGAATGCTAACTTCTTGCCCCTTAAAATGGATCTTGCCCGAATCACAGGAGTATACTCCTGTCAGCACTTTCATCAATGTTGACTTTCCAGCACCATTTTCCCCTAACATAGCATGTACTTCACCACTTCTGATATCAAAACTTACATTGGTTAAGGCCTTAACACCAGGAAAGGTTTTATAAATACCTTCCATTTTTACTAATTCCGTCAAATAAATACACCACCTGATTTCTTTATCATGCCATATATTTTGGAAACGTTTCATTTTTATTTTAACCTATTCATAATAAAGTTTCAATACTAAATATTATTAATTTTCTAATTATTGTTCTTTTAGTATTATTTCCTAACAAAACAAGTCGTGTAAGTGAAAGTAATAACAGCAATATTTTAGAACAGAAATAATATCGCAGTTATTTTTTTATGTATTTTTTTAATTTATACCCTTCATTCAAGAATATTTTTTGGTAACGTTTCAATTTTGCAAATGAATGAGCTATATTCTTCTTCTAGGTCTTTCAAGTATATAATTCCTTATTACTATATCAAGTTTCTGCAAATCTACTACATTTTTCACTTTACATATTGACGCATCACTTGTTCTAACAGTTCTATACCAATTTTTAATAATGGATGCATATGATTTCCCATTAAACAATATCGCGTCATTATTCTGATATATCATACTCCTTGTCCTATTGCCTTACCATTGGTTCCTCCTGTTTATTTTTTACATAACTTATAACATAATGCTTTTTTTTAGCAGTACCAAGTAAGAAACAAATAAGGAGGATGCTTGATGGATAAAACATTTTGGAAGCAATCAATGTGCGAAGATGAGCCGCAGCCAATTCGATATGATGGCGCTGGCGCCTTTGATCTGGGTCCACGGGATGTCATGAGGGACCTCGAAAACCCAGACATGTTCATCCCACCAGATACAGACGCAGGATTGATTCCCAACTTAAAATTCTCTTTTTCCGACGCCCATATGACGTTAAATCACGGAGGCTGGTCACGAGAAGTGACGATTCGAGAACTGCCGATTGCAACCACGCTTGCAGGGGTAAACATGGCCCTGACACCGGGTGGTGTACGTGAAATGCACTGGCATTCACAAACGGAATGGGCTTATGTACTATTAGGGAGTGCTCGCGTCACCTCCGTCGACCAGGATGGTCGAAATTTCATTGGTGACATTTTCCCTGGCGATCTTTGGTTTTTCCCAGAGGGCATTCCTCACACAATCCAGGGACTAGAAAATGGCTGTGAATTTCTACTCGTCTTTAACGATGGAAATTTCTCGGATCTTAATACCTTCTCTATCTCCGATTGGTTTGCCCATACACCTAAGGACGTACTTTCGGCAAACTTCAACGTACCACAAAGTGCCTTTGCCAACATCCCTGCAAAGCAGCGGTATATTTACCAATCCAATATCCCCTGTCCAATAGAATGTCAAAAGGTACCAGACCCTTTCGGTACTGTGCCAAAGACTTTCAAACACCAGTTACTTGCACAGGAACCATTAATATATCCATATGGGACGGTACGCATAGTTGATTCCACCAACTTCCCTATTTCAACTACGACTGCTGCAGCTTTGGTAGAAGTCAAACCAGGCGGAATGCGAGAAATGCATTGGCACTTCAACGATGAATGGCAATACTACATCTCGGGCATGGGGCGCATGTCGGTATTCGCAGCGAATGGTAATAATCGTACTTTCAATGTCCGTGCTGGCGATGTAGGTTATATCCCTTTCCCGTATGGACACTACGTACAAAACACAGGGGAATGCAGCCTATGGTTCCTGGAGATATTTCGCTCTGCCCACTATGCAGACATGTCGCTAAACCAGTGGATGGCATTGACTCCTCCAGAACTAGTACAAAGTAATTTACATGTAGGACCGAAATTTATTAATGCCTTGCGCAAACAGAAAGTGGAAATCGTTTAAGAACAGCACAACGGCCTACGCGTGGCTTTTACTTTTATATGACGCCGAATTGGAGTCTCTTTGTGACTCAACAAGGGAAAACCTGTCTTTAAAAACAAGTTTTCCCTTGTGTACAATCCAATACCGTTCAATAGATCCAATGTCTTGTTTTTTTAGGATGCCTGCGCCTCGCCCAAACCCACTTCAGCCGAACGCTGCAATTAAGTAATGCATTTTTTTATTTTCTGCTTAGTAAGCAATTAAATTTTCTTATTTTTAACAAATTTATTCATTGTTGTTGCTATTAGAACTTAAAGTCAAATTCTGCACGATACCATTTAGTTTTTTCACCAGTAGCAATATACTTGCCATCACTATACCATGCAGTCAGACCAATATTCTTGTCAAGCACATAGTTAGTACCTACACGGAAACCTTTTACATCATTAACCCAGTCATCAGTATTGCTGAACTGAGCAGCAGATGGGCTATGACGATAAAAAGCAAACACATTATAGGAACCGGGAACACTGTAGTTAGCCATTTTATAAGTTACTTTAGCTAAATAAGATTTATTTGATTCAGCAGAATCAGCGTCCGATTTAGAATATGCGCCGACTAAAGTAAAATCTTTAGCAAATTTGGTATCCAAGCTTACTGTATAGTAGTTAAATTTAGTACCATCAGCAATAATATAGCCATTATTATTATCGGTACCGTTAGCAT
The DNA here is from genome assembly GCF_020819555.1 of Pelosinus baikalensis. Classification (NCBI taxonomy): domain Bacteria; kingdom Bacillati; phylum Bacillota; class Negativicutes; order Selenomonadales; family Sporomusaceae; genus Pelosinus; species Pelosinus baikalensis. The sequence goes on along the minus strand of NZ_JAJHJB010000004.1, from coordinate 46,628 downwards.
ATCTGTAGTATGCTACTTTAGCGTTAGTCACAGGACTCAAAGGGGCTTCTACAGTAACTGCTGTAATGTCAGCAGCATTATTACCTGAAATTTCCAAGCTTCCACTAAAAATATTTTTCGCCTCTTCCACAGTATTAGATTTACCAGCATCTAACGTTATTTTGACTACTTTACCAAATTTTGCTTCCACACCAGTAAGTTTATCATCATACATCAAGCCATATGGGGAATACAAGGAGAAACGCCCAGCTTTTACCGTAGCACAGCCAACAGGTCCAGTAACATAAAGTTGTTCAAACTGGTCAGTCAGAGAGGTATTCAAAGTGGATTTACTTAATCCTCTTTGATATTCACTTTCACCCTGAATACTCCAGTTGTCATTTACTTTATAACCAAAAAATAAGTCCAAGTTTACATGTTGGTCAGTTGTTTTTGAAGCGCCATCATCTTTATGGGTATCGAATCTTAAACGCAAAGTGCTAGGATTGATTGTGAATTTTTCGGCTTTTGTTTCTAAAGTGTCTACGCGAACGCCAAGGTTATCCAACTCAGCTTTGTATTCGGCAGCTAGTTTTTCGATCAACACTTTTTGTTCTTTGTTTGCCTTGTCTTCTTTTAAAATAGCTCTTGCTACGATTTGAGCCATTTCATAACGGGTGATGGTTTTGTCACCTTTGAAGGTGCCATCGCTATTGCCCTCAACGATACCAGCATCAGCCAATTTGGAAACAGCATCATAAGACCAGTGTTTTGTAGGAACATCAGCAAAAGGATTTGCAGCGAATGAAGTGCCAACTAGACCAAGTACCATTGCTGCTGCCAGGGAAGCTACTAACTTTTTGTTCATGATAAAATCGCTCCTTAGTTTTTATTCCACTTGTACTACTGAGCCTAATTCGAGAGGGATCTATCTAAGTTCCTAAATTTCCTTAAACATTCCCTAACCAACAAACTCCTATCTATTGACTAACATTAAGAACTGCTGCGAGCACCTAAGATACCTCCTCCTTACTTGTCAGTTCTCTTTAGTAATAGATCGCGTAAATGTTTTCTGCCTATTTCCACAAGTTGAATTTTCCCTTAGGCTGATCTGATATAGCCTCCATATGATCATTTTTATTTGAACTATCGCTTTTCTTGAAACCTAATAAATAAGTAATAGCAAAGGCTCCTCCGAATGCTAAAATCATACCAATAATATAATTTATAACACCAGTTGGCTGGATAATTGAAATACCAGGAATACCGGTAAGGCCTACCGCCGTCATTCCAACTTTCATAAATACTACGTATGCGCCACCTATAGCACCACCAATAGCAGCAGCAATAAAGGGACGTACCAATCGCAGGTTGACTCCAAAAATTGCAGCTTCAGTAATACCAAGGAGACAAGAAGTTGCTGCCGGAATAGCAATTGACTTAATTTTTTCATCCTTTGTTTTGAAATATACAGCTACCGCCGCGCCACCTTGAGCAACATTGGCCATAGACCAAATAGGCAACAGAAAATTAACTCCTGCATTTTTAATCAATTCGGCCTCAATAGCATAAAAACTATGATGAACACCAGTAATTACGATAGTAGAATATATACCACCAAAGATCAGACCTGCCGCAGCTCCCCCATGATCATAAATTAAAGAGAGAGCGCTAGAAATACCACTTCCTAATAAACGGCCAAAAGGTCCAATAGCCACCAGCGTGATGAAACCAGCTACCAGGATTGTAATAAAAGGAGTCACTATGATATCCAAGAAATCAGGAACTACTTTGCGAATGTTGCGTTCAATCATGCCCATAATCCATACAGCCAGCAATACCGGTAAAACGGTGCCTTGATAGCCAACCATACCGACACTCAGTCCAAAAATATCAATGGATTTTTCAATGCCGTCCCCTAATGTCCATGCATTTTGCAGGGCTGGATGAATCATAATGCCTCCTAAAGCAACTGCTAAATAAGGATTGGCATCAAATTCTTTGGCAGCACTAAAAGCAATAAGTACAGGTAAAAATATGAATGCTGCATTGGAGAACATATCCAATATAGTAAAAACACCACTATTTCCTTCAACCCAATGAAATGTTTTGCACATACTGAGAAGTCCCATCAACAAGCCGCTAGCCACAATTGCCGGAATAATAGGCACAAATACATTAGATAAAGTTCGTGCAAGACGCTGAACCGGATTGAGCTTTTGCATGGCTGCTCGCTTTACGTCGCCAGTAGTGGCAGCCTCCATTTGTCCCTCTTTCAGCATATGGCTGTATACTTTATTAACTAACCCACTACCTAAAATAATTTGAAACTGCCCGTCAGCGGAAAATGTTCCTTTCACATCTTCTACTGCTTCAATAGCCTTAACATCCACCTTATCCATATCTTTTACTACTAACCGCAGACGCGTAGCACAATGGGCAGCACTTTCCAAATTACTAGCTCCCCCCAGATAATGTAATAATTCCTTGGCGATTTGTCTTACTTCCATAAAAATGTACCTCCCTTTTTTATTTTATTCATAACTGATAAGTATATAAAAAGACCCAAAAACAATGAAGATATCTTCCACTGTTTTTGGGTCTTGCCTAATAATTCAGTAACAATCCCACGATATACTTTTTATTTATTGCAGTAAACGATTCTTTGCTATTGTCAAAAATATTCTTAAAATTCTCAAGACTGACAAATACGGCGGATATGAAGCGCAATATATCCTAATTCGTTATCCGGAAGCTCATATTCATACTCCTGACGGATAAATCGGGCAATAACCTGAGCACAACAAAATTCAGCCTTACATTTTATCCTAATCATATCCAATAGATCGGGATCAATATCATATATATCTTTACCTGTCACCAGACGCTGCAAAGCAAAACGCATATGAGTCAAAAGTCGCTGATAGGCCATACTAGTTTTCTCTAAATCAATACCTAACTGCTGTTCAATAATTCCTACTATTTCTTTGATCATAGTAGGAACATTCATCGTCATACCCATATCCATTTGGCTTATTTTAGCAGTATGAATATGAAGCGCAATATAGCCAGCCTCATCTTCTGGCATAATAATTCCTAAACGCTGCGCTATTTTCTTTGAAGCCCAGCAGCCAATTTCATATTCCCTAGGGTATAAAAGGCGTATTTCAGGCAAGAGTTTATTATGAACAATTACACCAACTTTAAGCCTCTCTATAGCAAAAGAGAGATGATCCGTCAAAGCGATACGGATATGATCATTTAATCTAGTCTGTAATTGCCGTTCTGCATAACTGATAATTTCCTCTGCAACATGAATAAGTTCTGCAGGCATCCTTTTAACCATCTGTTCAAAAGAGCTATATTCCTTCTCAGCCAGCACAAATACCTTTTCAATTAAATCGGAATTTACTAAATCGTTTGCTTTCTTTTGATACCCTAACCCCTTACCCCTAGCAATAATCTCCTGACCATCTTCACGGACAATAACTACATTATTATTATTTAATACCTTTTGAATTCTCACTCCCTCATTCCACCCTTAACACTAGACTAGAGTAAACAGTATTGTTTCTCCAAGCTGAACATACTCTTTCTGAGCTAGCACTACACGGCTAAAATCTTTGGGATTCGTGATAATCACCGGAGTCAAAATACTTTTAGCCTTCTTTTCTACTAATTCAAGCGAAAAAGTCAATAGTTTCTGCCCCGGTATAACCTTGTCTCCTTCCTTCACATGGCTAACAAACCCCTCCCCATCCATATTTACAGTATCAATTCCAACATGAATCAGAACTTCTGCTCCTTCTTCCGTACAAATACCAATAGCATGTTTTGTAGGAGATATGAATAGCACTTCCCCAGCCGCAGGTGACACGACCTCGCCCGCTGCAGGACGAATAGCAATTCCTTCCCCTAATAATTGAAACGCCGGATCTGCAAGTTCATTCAATGGAAGGATAGAACCACTTAAAGGTGACACCAATTGGATCTCTTTTGCTACCGCAGCCCCTCTATTGAACAACTTTTTAAAGGCATTTATCATCTTACACCTCCTTTTAGAACTCTATGCACAACAAGACCTTATTTCAGCCATTTCGAGAATTGCTGCTAAGCCTATATCCCTCTTGTCAAATTATACTTATCAACATGATAAGTAAGGGTCCCAGTGGCAGATATTTCGATTCTTGTTATTGTTTCCTTAGGGAATATCCTTGATGTAAATACTAAGTCACCATTATTGAGAAAAATCTCTACTATGCTCTTATCAACAAAAATTCGAGCGGTAATTTTCTCACCTATCTTTAGTTCTCCAGTCCTTACATATCCATATTCCTTGCCTACACTATTCACAAAGTTTTGTCTATCAATAGAAACTACATTTTTTTTAAGATCAAAACATATAATAAAGGCTTCTCCCTCTGATTTAAATAACGTTAATTGAATCTCAGAACTCTGAATTGCAGTAAATTCCAGGTCTAATTCATAGCTATTACTATCGTTTTCCATCTCTACCAGATTGTCATCTAACATTCCCTGTATATTTTTATGATCATTTCTTAACGTCTCTAGCTCTCTAACAGGTTTTTGCTTAAGCACGTTGTCTTCTAAAATTAATTCTCTTGGCACCGTTAAACAATGGGCCCATTGGTTTATATCCGATGGATATTGGATTTCTGGCATTCCCGCCCATCCAAACATGATCCTTCTACCTAAAGCATCCTGGAAAGTTTGTGGTACATAGAAATCGAATCCTTTATCTAACTCGCTAGTATATTCAATATCAAAGGTTAGTTCATTTATATCTAATGTTCCAACAGCATAGATAACATTATCAAGATTTTGATAATCATGCCCATTTTTCTCCATTCCTTGAGGAGAAAAAACTAAAATATCTTTACCCTGTAACTTAAAGAAATCAGGGCATTCCCACATATATCCAAAATTCACCAATGAAGTTTTTAATTCCCCTTTGAAATTCCAATCAATGGCGTTATTAGATTCATAAATAATTAATGTCCCAGTTAGATTTTTCCTTTGTGCCCCCAACATCATGTAGTATTTTCCTGAATCTTCCCAAACCTTAGGATCTCTAACATGTCCGGTATAACCTTCCGGTATCCCTGTTATGACAGGATTAACAAGTGATTTTGAAATTTTATACTTCTTATTCATTATGGCTAAGCATTGATTCGCCGTTCTCGTTTCCTCAGAATATTTAATGTTGCCAGTATAAAAAAGAAGTAATTCATCATTTTTTACAATCGCACTACCTGAATAGGCACCATGTACTTCATATTCTTCTGTAGGAATGATGGCAACAGGCATTCTCTCCCAATGAACTAAATCTTTTGATTTAACATGTGCCCAATGTTTTATTCCGTGTATAGACCCAAATGGAAACCATTGATAAAATACATGATATTCCTTATTAAAATACGAAAGTCCGTTAGGATCATTTAAGAGTCCACATTCCGGATGTATATGAAAAATAGGCTTCCAAGGATCATTTTTTGAAAACCGTATTAATTCCTCTAATTGTTCTTTTTGTACTTCTAATATCGTAGTATATTTATTAAATTTAAACTGTTTCAATTACGTACCCCCTAGACTAAGAAAGCTCAATATTATTTTTATAATCTTCATCTTCCTTATTTCACATTTTCATATTTTTTAGAAAGGACTATCGTCAATCCAAATGCCACTATAAAAGAAATTATCATACCAATCATATAGTGCAAGACACTGTCCGATCGAATCGAAATAATGCCTGGCACCCCTGCTGCTCCAAGGGCAATGGCTAAGGTTTTATAGAAAGTAATATATGCTGAAGCTATCGCGGATCCCATAATAGCAGCAATAAAAGGATATTTCAATTTCAAATTAACACCGAACATAGCAGGCTCCGTAATCCCCAGCACAGCAGAGATACCAGCCGCAGAAGCAATACTCTTCATTTTCGAATTTTGAGTAACAAAAAAGACTGCCAATGTCGCTGCTCCTTGTGCCACATTTGACATGGCAGCAATTGGAAAAATAAAAGTTCCACCTGTTTTCGTAATGTTTGCCAAAAGTTGAGTCTCTACTGCAATAAAACTATGATGCATACCTGTAATGACGATAGGTGCATAAAGCAACCCAAAGACCCCACCACCAATAAATCCACCAGTAGTATACAACCAAACAAGAACCTCTGTTAATAAATTTCCTACCGAACGTGTTATAGGACCAACTACTGTAAACGTCAGTATTCCTGTAATAAAAACTGTTAATAAAGGAGTTAACAAGTTATCTAATGCAGACGGCATTATTTTTCGTAGAGATTGTTCGATTTTAGCCATTATGAAAGATGCAGCCAAAACAGGTATCACTGTTCCCTGATAACCTACCTTTTCAATTGCAAATCCAAAAATATTCCACGCTGGAATTTCACCTTTTGCTAAAGAGCTACCATAATTCCATCCATTTAGCAAATCGGGATGAACCATTATCATTCCCAACGTTGCTCCCAAAAATGGATTTCCACCAAAACGCTTGGCAGCTGAGAATCCAATTAGTATTGGCAAGAACACAAACGCAGCGTTTGCAAAAGTATTTATCATAGCAGCTAAATCCTTCGCTTGAGGATATGCTTCAACCAATGACTTACCCGCAATGACTAAGCTAGGAGCAGTAAAAATGTTATTGAGTCCTATTAATAAGCCACCTGCAACAATAGCTGGAATAATAGGCACAAAAATATCCGATAGCACTTTTACAAATTGTTGAAAAAGATTCAAGTTTTTCGCCCCTGCATCTTTTACATCTTCCGTCGACATTTCCATTATTCCAGTAACAGCGGTAAATTCCTTGTAAACTTGATTTACAATTCCCGGTCCTAAAATAACTTGGTATTGTCCACCAGTTGAGAACGTTCCTTTTACGGCATCCATATTGTCTAGTTTCCCCTGGTTGACGTTACCTTCATCTTTTAGGACAAGGCGTAAACGAGTTGCACAATGTGCCGCAGCGACAATATTTTCTTTTCCACCAACTGCTTCCACAACCTCTTGCGCTATCTTTGCATAATCCATCTCTTCAGCCCCCCTACTCGTTTGTGGGAACGATTCCATATGGTATAAAAAAATAATAAGTCCTTACAACTTATCGTTGCATATAAGGGAACGGTTCCATATTCTTATTATAATTAACTCTATTCCAATTTGTCAACGCTTTTTTTCTTAATTATTTGATAATTAGAAATTATCAACTTATTTATAAATTCCCCTTTAATAAGCTTTATTATATTTTCGCCAGCAATCGTTCCTGTATTGTTATAGTCAAATCTGACCGTTGTCAATCCTGGGTATATGATTTCAGATACTTTGTATCCGCCAAAACCCACAACTGAAATATCTGCTGGAACCTGTAAATGATTAGAATAGATGCTACCTATTGTACCTAGTGCAATATTATCTGTCGCACAAAATATAAGAGAAGGCTTTTCATCTTTAATTATACTATTGGACATATTTACGGCATCCTCGATGGCAAAGCTGGTAACATGATAAGAAATATCCATGTTTCTTCCTTCATTTACCGCTTTCTTAAAGCCAGCCTTTCTCTTCACTCCTACAGATACATCATATTCCGGTACTCCCAAATAAGCAATTTTTTTATGCCCCATATCGATTACATATTGAGCCAATTCATAGGCGGCATTAAAATCATCGTATACTATACAATTATATTTGCAATGTTCCTGTCCCATTATGATAATTGGTATTTTTATATTATCAATAGCAGTTTGATGTTTTTCTGTTATCTCTGTGGCTAAAAGAATGATACCAGCCACCTTCTGATTCGCAAAACTATATAGACTTTCTACTTCTCTATCTTTATTTTGACTGGTATTTGCTATTAACATTTGATAATTATTTTGTTTTAATTTCTCATCAACTCCAATAAGAATTCTAGCAGTGGCATAGGAATCCAACCTAGGGATGATAACACCAATAAAATTTGATGTTTTTAATTTTAAATTTTGGGCAAAGGTATTAGGCTCATATCCAGTTTCCTTGATTACTTGCTCTATTCTTTCTTTTGCTTCAACACTAACATAACCACCATTTAAATGTCTGGAAACCGTACTTTTTGAAACTCCTGCCAGTTTTGCTATATCAGATATCGTTTGTTTCATATAATTCTCCATACCTTTATCATTCTAGATCTTTAGTCTTATTTCCTAATTTCTAGATTTTTTTGATTTTCCTTCTTTATACTATAGATACCTAGAATAATTATAACCTATTTATACTGGTTTAATCTATAGAATCAAGTGATTTATATACTATTTGACGTCCTATCCTCAACTTCAAAAAGAAGTGGTTCTTTTTCTAAAATGCTGAGCCCACTCCAAAGATTGAACTCTCCCCCTACTTTTCTTAGTGGCACAAAGCTCTTTATAAAACTTCTTTCTTATTTGTACTATCTCTTAATTTTCAAATAGATATATTTTTCCGCATTCTGCATTTCTGAAATGATCACCCAAAAAGCCTCTATTCTTCAACTCCTTTTGAAGCTGTATCATTAAAAATCCATGTGTTACTACAAGTACGCTTGCCTCAGCTTCTGCAATAATTTCGGAAACAAACTGTTCTACCTTATCTTTAGTCTGCTCGATTAACTCTGTCTGAGACGGATGTGATAAGAACCATGCTATTCTTCCTGCAATTAACCAAAATACATGAGGTAGTTTTATTTTAGAATTAAAAACCGGCATTATAGGTACTTCGCGAATTAATGAAGATTTAAGTATATTTCCTTTGTATATATACTTAGCTGTATCAATTGCTCGCGGCAAATCACTGCAATAACATTTCTCCCACTTATACGTATCCACTACTGTATCTACTACTCTAATTGGCGAACAATCATATTCTTTTACCCATTTTTCAAATTCATCACTTGATAATAAATATTTATGAAAACAATTAACTTCAAAATGTCTTACTAAGCCAATTCTCATACTTTTTCATCCTAACTTTCATCATTAGTTATGACTATCTCCGTTCCGAAAAAGCCACCCGCAATCCAAAACCGATAAAGATTATCCCTGTTATCCAATTTAAATAGGCCTGTATTCTTTCATTTTTTGAGATCCAGCAACGTAGTTTCTCGGGACTACAGCATAAGCGATCATTACAAAAAAGCCCATAATAACAAACATTGCACCAGGTATTTTTATGATGAAAAACGCCAACGATGACACCTGTAATAGTACTGCTAAGCCTAAAGAAGCTGCCAATACTTGAACCATATCTCCCGCTGATGCCCCCAATACTGCCTTAAATGCTGCTTTACGTCCCTCGGTCATCCCCTTGGTAACAACATATATCGTATTTGGCCCGGGTGATATCAGTAGAATAAACGATATAGAAATAAAAAAATATATATTGCTTATTTCCACATGGAAACACTCCTTTATTATATATTTGTTGTTCTCTTAGACTTGTAACTTTACTTTAATGTTGCTGTAGTCTTCTATGTTCATCATAAGTATCTATTTTTGTGCTCATTTTTCCAAAATAGATAGATTATTCTATGTCCTTTGAAAAAATATTCAAATCCTTCCTTTTATGAAATTTGATCTGCTTCCAGAAATTCATACCTTGCTGGTTATTCGAAAACACAAATAAATGACATTTACTTATACCTTCTTCTTTAAGCTTTGCAAAGCAATTTTTGACTAATCTGCTTGCAATTCCTTTCTTCCTGCAAATAGGGCTCACAGCTAAGTGATGAAGATATCCTCTTCTCCCATCATGTCCACATAATATGGCACCGACAATCTGTTGCCCGTCGTCTTCAGCGACAAAACTCAAACCAACATTTCGTTTTAAAAACTTACTTATATTTACTTGAGTATCTGCATCACTTAATCCTATACCTTCAATGCTTGACCAAAGCCTTACTACTTGTTCGTAATCCTCAATACTCATTTCTCGTATTAAAATTGTATCCTCCAAATAACTCTCTCCTTTATTATATCAGATGTCGGTAGATTAAATTTCGCATTAATAGTTCCTTAAACCATCAAGCTTGACTGCTTAACGTATTTTGTGCTTTTATGTTCATCCTACATTAACGTATATAAAGAGGCTGTGTTCCGAAATTATGGAATACAGCCTCTAGCAAATTTACTAGTCAGTTGTTATGCTTCATTCTACTATATATTTACATTTCTTGTCCACAACACTTTTATATTTAAAGCTTACATTCTTTCAACAATAGTTGCTACGCCTTGACCGCCACCTATGCACAAAGTAGCCAAACCAAGCTTAGCATTTCTTTGCTCCATGGCGTGCAGCAGTGTTACTAGAATACGTGCACCGCTAGCGCCTAACGGATGTCCAAGAGCAACTGCCCCCCCATGGATATTTACTTTTTCCTTGGCAAATTCAAGTTCCTTACCGACTGCCAGAAACTGTGCAGCAAATGCTTCATTAGCTTCAATTAAATCCATATCATTGATACTAAGACCAGCTTTAGTCAATGCCTTACGAGTAGCAGATATAGGTCCCAAGCCCATAACACTTGGATCAACCCCTCCAGAAGCATAAGAACGAATACGAGCCATTGGTTTAATGCCAAGTTCTTTGGCTTTTTCGGCTGACATCATTACTAAAGCTGCAGCACCATCATTAACTCCTGAAGCGTTACCAGCAGTAACAGTTCCGTCTTTCTTGAATGCAGGCTTTAGCTTGGCTAATCCTTCTATGGTAGTTTCTGCACGAGGAAATTCATCAGTATCAACAATTACTTCACCTTTTTTAGTTTTTATAACAAGCGGCAAAAGTTCTTTTTTGAAAGCACCACTTTTAATTGCTACAGCAGCTTTTTTCTGTGATTCAACAGCCATCTGATCTTGTTCTTCACGAGTAATTCCATATCTCTCAGCAACATTTTCAGCAGTTACGCCCATATGATAGTTATTAAATGCGCACAACAAAGCATCCTGTAACAGACTATCAAGAACTTGACCATGCCCCATACGATAACCCCACCTAGACTTGTTTTCCAGAAGATAAGGTGCATTCGTCATACTTTCCATACCGCCTGCAACAATAATCTCAGCATCTCCAGCCATAATTGCCTGCGCTGCAAGGTTAACACATTTCAGACCTGAACCACACAATTTGTTAACAGTAAAGGACGTTACTTCTACTGGTAAGCCTGCCTTGATGGCTGACTGACGAGCGGGATTTGGTCCTTGACCGGCCTGCACTGAATTTCCAAAGATTACTTCTTCAATATTTTCTGGTTTTATGCCGGCACGGGATACAGCTTCTTTTATTACTGCTGCTCCCAATTCACTAGCAGAAAAAGGCGCCAGCACACCGTTAAAACTACCAATAGCAGTACGTACTGCACTTGCAATAACTACTTCTCGCATTGTAATTACCTCCATAAGTTATATACTTGTGTTAATATTTTCACTTTCAATCTTCTAATAATTTATTAATCAAGTATTTTTCCATAAGAATAACAATGGCCCCCTCTATTGGGTTCTGGAATCAAAAGAGGATCATTCTTATACTTAGTAGACCCTGTTAAGTAAATTCTAGCTTGGTATTTGTCAAATAGGGCTGCTTAATGATAAGACTCTTGTCAAGTCCTCCCCCTTATTTTATGAGACATTTTTCATGGATATTAAATTGTTACTAATAATTAAATCAGCTTCTGTTTTACCTTTCACTGTTTCAACGGTAACGCCAGGAGCAATCTCCGTCAATAAAAGACCTTTTTCGGTCACACGGAATACGCCGAGTTCGGTAACAATTAAATCAACAACACCTTTTCCGGTGAGCGGCAAATTGCAGATCTTCAAAATTTTTGCAGAACCATCTTTGGCACAATGTTCCATTGCAACAATAACCTTCTTTGCACCTATCACTAAATCCATAGCTCCCCCCATGCCAGGTACCATTTTCCCCGGAACCATCCAATTGGCCAGATTGCCTTTCTGGTCTGTCTGCAAACCGCCAAGCACAGTAACATCTACATGCCCGCCGCGAATAAGGGAAAACGACATTGCACTGTCAAACATAGCCCCACCAGGAATAATACCACACAGCTGACCACCAGCATTTACAAGATTGGAATCCGTGCTTTCTCCGACAGATCCCAAACCGATAAAGCCATTCTCAGATTCCAGCATTACATCTATACCTTTAGGCAGATAATTTGCCACCATGGTCGGCAGACCAATTCCCAGATTAACAACATCACCATCTTTTAGTTCCACAGCTGCGCGTCTTGCAATCATCTCTTTTGCTTTCATATTTAGCAACCCTCCACACAAATAATCTTATCTACTAACACACCAGCAGTCATAACTTCATCAGGCACAATTTCACCAACTTCAACCAGTTCATCCACTTCAACAATTACAACATCTGCAGCCATCGCCATTATAGGATTGAAATTACGTGCTGCTTTATCGTAAATTAAATTCCCCGCTGTATCTGCTTTCCTTGCTTTTATCAAAGCTACATCAGCGTGTAGTGGTTTCTCCAAAAGATATATCTTACCATCAACACTAATTTTCCGTTTATTTTCTTCCACAATAGTACCTACACCAGTGAGAGTAAGCACACCACCTAATCCTGATCCTCCGCAGCGAATTCTTTCTGCCAGTGTTCCTTGTGGTACAAGTTCCACCTCCAATTCCTTGGCAATCATTTGCTTACCTGTTTCAGGATTGGTGCCAATATGAGAAGCAACAACTTTTTTCACCTGCCGATTGACAATGAGTTGTCCCACCCCTTTATCCGGTACAGCAGTGTCATTTGTAATTAAGGTAATATCCTTAACCCCTCTGTCAACAATGGCATGAACCAGCCTTTCAGGTGTGCCAACCGCTAGAAAACCTCCAACCATTACTGTCATGCCGTCTTTAAAGTACTCGCTTGCTTGTTGAATATTTAATTGTTTATTTTTCATACCTAGCCTCCTTGATTTGGAGATTCATAAGGATTCATTTGGCATTATTGGTACCAAATAAAACCGACAAAGCCCCCTCTTATTGTTACGTCTCAAAGATTTTTACAACATATATTCTATAATTCTAATATTGTGTGCATTTTCGCATTTATTTTCCTTCTGCCAAGTAGTCATAGACCATTTTTACAGGTGCTAATGTTAAATCTGTTAGAATATGAGATGCACCAACAACCTCTAACACTGGCAAGTCTGCCAATGGCGCAAGGGCGTGGGCAAATAACTGCAGTCGTGCAGGACCTGTCCATGCACCATGTATAGTGATATCCGTAGTCTGTGTGCGGACAAGCTCGCAGACTTTTGGTTCACCAGTGTACCCCCGCATTATTTTTATCATAAAAGTAGGTCTGCCAATTTCCGCGAAGGCCTCTGTTTGCTCAATTGGAAAATGCTTATATCCCATTGTTGCAGTGGCTACTCGTAGTGAACCATAATCAAGAGTGCCCACTAACGTGTCATTGTCCACATATAATTTGGGTGTTGCTAATAATTTGGGAAAAGCACTCACTTCTCTCCCAAATGCAATGGCGGGAAGATTATCCAAATACATAGCATGCAAATAGTCACCTTCCTCTCCATTAAACCGCACTGGTATAACCTGACCGCTTTCAGTGTAAGAACCCAAACCAGTCACATCTGGCATACGCATCATTTCAAATCGTACTAATGGGTCTATAATTTCTAATGGTTCTGGAACCACCTGGCGCAGAGCCGCTAAATCGGTGCGATAAACGATATTAAGATACTCCCGATTGTTAAACCTATAAGTAGTTTTGGGGAAAGCTGGCCCCGTCAGCGGCGTTGTAAAGCATTTAAGAACCTCACTTTTTAACATGTAAACCACCCTTTCTTTGTACTGACATTTTTTAAACTCTACTCTCCCTACGGATGAGAATCCCATGTTCGCAATTAGATCATTACCAATAGAAAGATTTACAGTTTAATTAATTGGTGCTTCATAAGCTTTTAAAAAAATCACCTCCTTAGTATAATGTCTAGTTAATTTCTCTATTTTTTATTTACAAGCCAATGCTTGCACTAGGAAAACTTTCTTTAATATTTTCCATACCGGTTTGCATCATAGGCTTGCGTAGCAGATTAAACTAGCCAACTAACCTAATCATATGTCTTGCTTTAAGTTCACATTTTCTAACATAATCCAATATTTCTTTCGCATTTTTAGAAGCGATTTGAACCTTGTTATAATCAAAATTACTTGCATTAAGATATTGTAAAATTAAAGCATCGCCAATAGACATAGCTGGCAAAACACCCGCGAAAAAAAATCCCATTTGTTCAAACTGTTCAGCAAATTTATATGTTAACGGATCATTTAGACTTAAATAGAGAAGTATGGCTTCCGTATTCTTTGCCAGCATTTCCTTCATCTTTTTTTTCACACATTCCACAATATCAGCACCATATCTGCTTACTTTTATACTTGCGTTATTAAGTTTTGGAACAATTTTCGCTTTTATCAAAGAAGTTTCTTTATAACTTTGATCATCATAATGACACTGTGGTTCTTCCCAATTCGGGACCGCACCTAAATTTCCATAAATATCTAAAATCATTTTTCTATGCTGACTCGGAGGATAAATAATCTTATTTTTTCGATTCTGCAATGAATAGTACGTTAAAACTAAGCTTATCCTTTGCGATTGTTTATTTGATATATCTTTTATTTCCGCTGGAGGGTAATTTCCTAGTAAGCATCCACAATCTTTAAAACCACATTTATACATTGCTAATTGTGAATATATATGCTCAGAAATTGGTGGAGAAAATAAACCAGAAAGATTTTTCGTGTACGAAAGATCCTCTTTCATTACCCGATTCATCATTCTGCTAAATATATTCATATTTCTATAGTCAGGTCTTACCATTACCATTGATGGTTCACCAAGTTTACATTCTTCTTTAGTACCAGTTCGTGCAATATTACCAATGATTTCATTTCTGAATAAAGTCATATGACCAATTATTTCACCGTTCTTATTTACGGCCACTAATGATCTCATTACACCCCGCTCGTTGTATTCAGCGATATGCTCAGGGTAATAAAAATTCTCATAAAAATATGTATATCCATAACATTGATATATGAGACGCACTACATCAACGGCCTCACAGAGTTTCATATATCTAATCTCAATGTGATCGTCGTCTTTTTTTGCTAATAATATCGGTATATCTTTCCCTTTGGCGGAAATTATCTCATTAGAGACTTCACACATAAATGGTTCCCCCATTTCAATATGGTATTTTTTTGTATTCATGGAAGTAGTATACAAAAACTGACAAACTGCGTCCAATACTTAATCTATAATAGACTTATACTTTATTAATATAAAACAAGGAGATCTTCTATGGAGTTGCGCCACTTAAGATATTTTGTAGCTGTTGCAGAAGAATTACATTTTACCCGGGCCGCTGAACGCTTAAATATGGCACAGCCCCCCCTTAGTCAACAAATTCGCCAATTAGAAAGCGAATTAGGTGTCCAGTTATTTCAGCGAACTAAACGTCAAGTTGAACTAACAGCTGCCGGAAAGAATTTTCTCAAGAATGTATACAAAATCCTTATTGACCTCGATAAAACATGTGATTCTGCACAAAGGGCACAGAAGGGAGAGATTGGTAATATTGTAGTAGGATTTACTGGAACAGCTACTTATGATATTCTGCCAAAGCTATTACAGCCTTATCGAAGTGAATTTCCATTCGTTGACATTTCGGTACTTCAATTGAGCACTACAGATCAAATTCAATCATTACTGAACGGTGAAATTAATATTGGCATACTCTGTGCCCCTATCAAAAACTCTCAATTAAATTTTGAGGTTATTCACCAGGAACCATTCATTATTGCCATGCCCAGAAACCATCCCTTAGCCTCAAAATCAGGTCCAATTGAGGTACAAGAGTTTTCAAAAGAGTTATTCATAATGATTCCAAGAAACTCGGGACAAATTTACTACGATACTATAATAAATATTTGTCATAATGCTGGTTTTAGCCCCAATATTACGCAGGAGGTGCATGAACTACATACATCCATATCACTTGTTGCTGCCGGAATGGGAGTTGCACTAGTGCCCGATTCAATCCAAAATCTCCGGGTAAGAGGTATTACTTATCGCCAATTAAAAAATTCAGTGTCAACTCTTAAAACAGCTTTAGCATGGCGAAATGATGAAACGTCTCCACTTGTGCACACATTCATTGCTTTAGCCAAGAAAAGTATAAAGAAATTGGCCTAAGTATTAAAAAAAGCAGCATCTCCCTTGTTTTTTTACAAGGGAGATGCTGCTTTTCTATGAGATTAATTCTTACTAAAATCAACCATAGCGAAACTCAACTCCAAGTATCACCTCGTATCATATTTTATAAGCAAGCATACACCATCTCTTAATTCCATTATATACTCACATTATTAAACCACTTCTGATACAATGCTTCCAATTCACCGTTTTTCCTCATGTCTGATATGATCTTGTTAATCCTTTCACCGACTGCCTTATTCTTGTTGGAAAAAGCAATCGCATAGTCTTCTTGATGGATCACTTGCAGCTCCACCGGATAAGCAATCATTTTTTGTGATATGAAATACTCTAATGTTAACTTATCAAAGGCGATCACATCAATCCATCCTTGATTAAAGGCTTGGATCATATCCAAATTGGATTGAAAAACCTGTATTCTTGCGTTACTGTTATTGCGGATGAATGCTTCACTAGTCGATCCTTGCGGCACACCTGCGACCTTACCGGTCAAGTCTTTCACATCTTGAATCGACGCCCCCTGTCTAGCCAATAGGGCTAAGCCGCCTTTTTCAATATAGGGTTTCGTAAATTTGACACTCTTTTGCCTTTCTGGTGTCACAGATAAAGAACATATCGCAATGTCAGCATATTCATGACTTACCGCCTCAAAAATATATTCTAACGAAACCATTCGATAATTGACTTTTAAATCGGCCTTTTCTGCTATGATATTAATGAGTTCTATATCAAATCCCGTAAGCTTACCGTTTTGATCTTCATAAGCAAAGGGCGCGAATTGAGGTACAATACCTACAGTAATTTCTTCCCGATTATCAATTACCTGCACAAATAGCGTCAGCAATCCAATAACAAGCAAAGCGCCTATACCCACTACATATTTTGTTTTCAATCTCGAAAACAGGTTTACTTTCTTTTCACTCCTATTTAGATAATAATATAAGGGTAATCCAGCCAACGTAAGGCCAATGGAGATGATACCGTTGAGAAATTGATAACTCAGCATACCATAAATGACATATATGGCACCACCAATTGCAATTAGGGGGACAACTGGATAGCAAAGCACCTTATAGGATCGTGGTACATCTGCATGGGTCTTCCGGGCAATGATAACACCAACAAACGCCAGTAAATAAAACAGCCAAACGGAGAACATCGCAATATCGGAAAGCTTGTCAGCATCTAACAGGCGACAATAGATATAAGAACTTGTAACCAGCATCAGTATCGCATTGACTGGTGAATTACTGTCATTATCAATCTTACTTAGAATAGAAGCGCCGAAAATCTGCCCTCTTTTTCCCATAATATAAATCGTGCGGGACAAGGTCATAATATATCCATTAAGACCACCCAGGATCGAAATCATGATACCCACTGCAATCAAATTGCCCCCCATCAGACCGAACATCCTTTGTGCCGCAATGGAAGATGCATCATGACCAAGGGCAACCATTTCACTTACAGGAAAAATATTAAACATGGCAATATTAATACTGATATATACGATAATCAGAAATGATATCCCACCAATAATCGCCTTCGGCAATACCTTACTGGGATTCTTGATTTCACCAGCTACAGACGCAACTTGAGCCCAGCCGTCATAGGCGAATAAAGTTGCAAGAATTGCAACAGAAAAGGGAGCTGCGGTCGCTATGCCCCCACCGCTGGCACCAAATATAGCTACCTGCCCATTCCCCTTTAAAATGCCGAATACGGCTAATAAAATAATTGGAATCAGTTTACAGAAGGTTGCTACAGTCTGCAGATATCCGGCTTCTTTTACACCGATGGAGTTCACAAAGGCAATAAAGCCTAAAGCTCCCGCGCCGACAACGCCATTATATGAATCCGGAATATTAAATAACAAGCAGAATACAGAACTAAAATATCCAGTAAGTGCTCCAACCAAAGCCGGTCCAAAAATTACACTAATCATCCAACCGTATAAGAAGGCCACTTTAGGACCATATATTTCTTCCAGATAGACAAAAATACCGCCTGTACGGGGAAACATAACACCCAATTCACAGAGTGTCAAACCACCACTAATCGAGAAAAGACCACCGATAGCCCAGGCAGCTAATGCCAAATTAAAATCTCCTGCCGCTGCCAATACAGCTGGTGGTTTCATGAACGCACCAGCCCCCAAGACCATACCGACTACCAAGGACAATGCTGAGATCAGCCCAAGATCAGCTCGTAGCTCTTTTTCAGGTGAATTATGATTGCTTAACTGACTCATAGAAATACCTCCTTGCGCGAATATTCTCATATTTTAGATGTTTTATATATAAGTTAAACTACATAATCGTACTGTTACATTATATATGGAAGAAAACCTGGAAAAGGACCATAAATTAATCCTAGTATTTATGGTCCTATTACCAGTTCTTAGATGATTTACCCGAAAAAGCATTCTTTCCTGTTTTTATCTTGTTATAATTTCATTTTGTTTTTCTTAAAAATAGCTGATCTAAATCTGTATCTTCTATGCCAAAGATGGCTATTTATTATTTACGAATCAACTCTTCTAAGGCTACATAGGGTAATTTCAAAGCATCTGCTACTGCTTTGTAGGTCACGTTACCGTCCAATACGTTAACTCCTTTAGCCAGCCCTTCATTATCAAGTACAGCCTGTTTCCAACCTTTATTTGCAATCTGCAGTGCATAATCCAATGTAGCATTTGTCAATGCCAACGTGGAAGTACGAGATACTGCCCCTGGCATATTCGCTACGGAATAATGCACCACGCCATGTTTAGTATAGGTAGGATCACTGTGAGTGGTAGCGTGATCAATGGTAGCAATAGAACCGCCCTGGTCAATGGCAACATCCACAATAACCGATCCTTCCTCCATCGTTTTAACCATTTGTTCACTTACTAATTTAGGAGCCTTCGCACCTGGAATCAACACTGCTCCTACTAAAAGATCAGCTTTCTTGACCCATCGGGCAATATTGTAGCTATTGGACATGACAGTTGTAACTCTTCCGCCAAAAATATCATCCAAATAAGCCAGACGATCGGTTGATTTATCAAGAATGGCAACCCGTGCCCCCATACCTAAAGCCATTTTAGCTGCATTCGTGCCAACATTGCCGCCGCCGATAATAACGACCTGCGCGGATTCAACTCCTGGTACGCCCCCTAAGAGAATTCCTTTACCACCCCAAGGTTTTTCTAAAAATTGGGCACCGATCTGTATTGACATTCGACCTGCGACTTCACTCATTGGTGATAATAATGGCAATGTATTATTACGCCCTATAATGGTTTCATAGGCAATACCAATTACTTTCTTTTCTAATAAAGCATGAGCTAATTTAGGCTCTGGTGCTAAGTGCAGATATGTAAAGAGAATTTGCCCTTCATGGAAAAGTTCATACTCTGATTCGATTGGCTCTTTTACTTTAATAATCATTTCTGCTTTATCAAATAAGGTCTTCCTGTCAGTAATAATAACTCCGCCGGTTTTTTGATAACTTTCATCTGAGAAGCCACAACCAATGCCTGCGCCTTTTTCAATCATGACGGCGTGACCAGCCTTACACAGAGCTTCAGTACCTGCTGGCGTCAAGCCTACACGAGCTTCATTGTTTTTAATCTCTTTTGCTACACCAATAATCATTATAAAAAACCTCCATCTAATAATTTAGCAAGTACTTATCATGAGTACTTGCTAATTAGTAATGCAACAAACATGCCAAGCTGATAATTCAGATTTTACTAACTTTTCTATATATTCTGTAATATTTTCGTTCCAAAAGGTGGTACAAAAATGTTCCGCATGGAACATTTTTGTACCACCTAAGACAAGCTCGTTCTTAAATTGACATTTAATTCAAAAAATTTCTTTATTCTGGAGATTTCCAATGTTATACTATTTTTAGAAAAAAGTTTGTCCTTATTGAGAGAGCTAAAAAATATAGCATTGGACCTAGCCTGTTAATAATATAGCTTCATCTTTCATATTATTAACAAGAGGAAGAGATTTTCTTATAAGGAGAGTGAAGGAGATGGCCAATCTCTGTTTAAAAATCTGCAATCAGGATCGGGTAGGACTTGTTCTTGATATTTCTCGTGTACTCGCAGAGCAAAATATCAATATTCTTTCTATGGAAGTCTTACCCGATATCATGTATTTAGAAATTGAATCCTTGTCCCCTTACGAGGAAGTACTCCTCAATACCCAATTGGGTGAGATCCCGCAGATCGGCAATGTGAATCGGATATCTCGCATGCCTCATCAGGAACGGGAACAAGAATTAAAGACAGTAATGGACACGATTGGTGATGGGATTTTAGCTATTAACCAACAGGAAATCATAACCCATTTTAATGCCGCTGCTGAAAAAATGATGAGCTGCAAAAGTGGAAAAATCATTGGATCTAATATTAAAGATGTTTTTATCTCCAAAGTACCATTATTAGAAATACTGCATAATGGACTGCCTTATAATAATCGCGAAATCATAGTTACCACGGTGAAAGGTAAGAATCATTATCTTACAAGCGGACGTCCCATAAAGGATGCCAACGGTATCGTTATCGGAGCTGTCGCAGTATTAAAAGCCATGAAAGACGTGGAGGAATTAGTATATTCAGTAACCAAACCTGAGATTAATAGTTTTGAGGAAATTCTACATGTTAGCAAAGTTATGGAACATACCATAAACGTGGCAAAATTAGTTGCGCAAAATGATTCTACCGTGCTCATTCGCGGAGAAAGCGGTACTGGCAAGGAACTTTTTGCAAGATCCATACATATGGCAAGTCCAAGGCAGGAAAAAGTTTTTGCACCTGTGAATTGTGCAGCTTTGCCAGATGCTCTTCTGGAAAGTGAATTATTTGGCTATGAAGAAGGTGCTTTTACAGGAGGGCAGAAATATGGCAAAAGTGGACTTTTTGAATATGCCAATGGCGGGACAATCTTTTTAGATGAAATCGGTGAGCTTTCCTTTAGTCTCCAGGCAAAATTATTACGAGTGCTGCAGGAGGGGAAAATCAGACGCGTCGGCGGCAATCGGGAAATCGATGTCGATGTCCGAATTATTACAGCAACCCATAGTAATTTAGAAGAGATGCTTCGGAAAAATCAGTTCCGTGAGGACTTATATTATCGTTTAAATGTGATTCCAATCTTCATTCCTCCTCTGCGTGAGCGTAAAGAAGACTTGCCCCTACTCATCGAAAGCCTCTTATTTAAGAAAAATCATCGCTTGAAAAAACATGTTAAGCATATCTTGAAGCCTGCCATGGACAAACTGCTGCAGCACGACTGGTTAGGAAATGTCCGGGAATTAGAAAATGTAATGGAACGTGCCGTTAGCTTTGCTTCTCATGGAGAAATCACCCAGGATGACATTATCCTGGATCATATTACTCCCACGACTTCTACTGTTACCACACCAACTAGTAACACCCGCAAATTAAAAGAAGTCTTAGAAGAGATGGAATGCTGTATTCTTCACGAAACCATTAATAAGTATGGAACCTCCCGTCAAGTCGGTAAAATACTTGGTTTATCCCATACTGGAGTTTTAAATCGAATGAGAAAATACAATATTCCTAGTAGAACGGATTCCCTGTGAGCAAGTTACTATCGTAAGCCTTGAAAAACGATCAATTGCATTTTAACTGTCGATAGATACGCTTGCCAACTTGAATAATCAAGTCATTCGTTATCGTAATCACTGCATGTATATCCACTATCTTTTCACCATTAATCTTTATACCACCGTTTTGAATCATTCTTCTTGCTTCACTTTTAGAACTCTGCAAATCAAGTGTAACGAGTAAATCGATCGCTGCTATTGATCTGGAGCCTTGCCAGTGAACTGCAGGGATGTCGGTTGGAAGAGGTTACCTCTAGGTAAGCAGCTAATAGTAAAGTGCGCTCTTCTCTCTCTAACCATTAAGTGATATCATTATCGTAAAGCGACATGATCCTGGTTAGGCAGCCGTAGATTTGTAAGTCCAGGCATTTCTATGACTGGTATCAATATAAAATATAAGGAGGGTTTTTTATGAAAATAGCTGTGATTGGTGCTACCGGTCGAGCTGGTTCCCGAATTCTAACAGAAGCAAAAAACCGCCGGCATGATGTTACTGCCATTGTACGTAATGCAGCAAAATTAGCTGATTCTGATACAAAAAGCCTCGAAAAAGATATCTTTTCCTTACAGGCCGCTGATCTTGAGCCTTTTGATGCCGTTGTCAATGCTTTTGGCACAGATTCCAGCCAGAATCATTTGCACCTGGAAGCAGCGAAGCATTTAGTTTCGCTGCTTAAGGGTAAAGAAAAACCACGACTGTTAATCGTCGGAGGAGCTGGCAGCTTGCTGGTTGATGATCAGGGAACAAAAGTATCTTCTACCCCTAACTTCCCGCCTGCATATCTCCCTACAGCTACAGCAATGGGAGAAGAACTGGTCTTTTTAAGAACAATTGACAATGTAAACTGGACATTCTTTAGCCCTGCTGCTGAGTTTGGACCGGGAGAAAGAACGGGCCAATTCCGTTTGGGCAAGGACCATCTCCTCACTGATGCCCAAGGTCAAAGTCACATTAGCATGGAAGACTATGCGATTGCGCTGGTAGATGAAATAGAACATCCATACCATATACGAGAACGCTTTACAATTGGATATTAATGTAAGATCATCTCAATGCTTACTCATCCTAAAAAAATAGAGCACTGCTTTTAGAAAAAGCAGTGCTCTATTTTTTAGTCTATTTTCGTATAATGATATGCCCATGTATTAATATCTTCAATAATGTTAGCAAACTCAGTTCCTTGCTCAGTGAGACAATATTCAACAGTTGGCGGTATGGCTGGATACACAGTTCTAGTTAGAATGTGATTTTCTTCGAGGATTTGCAGATTATCTGACAGCACCTTGGCACTGATGCCATTGATTAGTCTATGCAGTTGGGAAAATCGTTTTGGTCCGTTAATTAGTGACAGAATAATCGTCGTTCTCCATTTTCCTTTAATCATATTGATAAAGCAATCAAAGGGACATTCATACTTGGTTGCATGAAATAAAAACATCACAGAGCTCCTTTGCATTTATGTAACTTCAAATGCCTGCTTCTTAGCACCGCGCAGTGAGTATTTCCCACTCCGCTTCCTTAAACCCGACCAGAACATTATCCTGGGCTATCACCAAAGGCCGTTTAACAAGCATTCCGTCAGTTGCCAGCAGGGAAAACTGTTCCTCCTCAGACATACCTGACAGTTTATCCTTTAGTCCTAAGGATTTGTATAGGAGTCCGCTGGTATTAAAGAATTTGCGCAA
This sequence comes from Pelosinus baikalensis, assembly GCF_020819555.1. Classification (NCBI taxonomy): domain Bacteria; kingdom Bacillati; phylum Bacillota; class Negativicutes; order Selenomonadales; family Sporomusaceae; genus Pelosinus; species Pelosinus baikalensis. Next base: position 23,010 of record NZ_JAJHJB010000004.1, on the reverse strand, counting down.
GGGAAGGTTGCTTTTTTCCCACCATTGACGCAGCTCCGATGCGGTTGGATTCTGTTCCTTAATATTTCGCATTTCATATAAAATTTCATTATCATCAAGCCATTTCTTCGCTTTTTGACAAGTAGTGCATTTAGGATACCATATAAAAAGACATTCTTTACTCATGAGTGCATCTCTCCTATCTTAAATTAAAAGGCATTCCTCCATGATCAATCCTACGTGACCTTCCGCTGGCTGCAGCATTGCACCCCTTTATTCGATTCACCTATTCGTATATTTCTTAGCAAAGAACAAAACTCCTGCTAAACTCCCTAGGGAATTTAACAAGAGCTTTCCTTTTTTACCATTATACTATTCTTTCCATATGAACAATCTGAGCGACTCCTTCTTCATCAACCGTAATGGTAAAGCCCTGATTTCTCCAAAAGTTAAAACCGCCGGGAAAGAATCGATGAGTGTGCAGATACATCATATCATACCCATGTTCTTGAACTATAGACATTAACGCCTCATAAGACAATACCATTGTACATCTCAAGAATTACGTTCGAAGGCTTAAACGCAAAACATCCCTTGCAACACGTTAACTATATTAATCGATATGATTTTCTATTATAACCAAAGTGCCTACTCCACAATAAGAAGAGTAGGCACTGAGTAGTAATTTTTATAGTTGGATGTAATTAATTCTTCTTTGCAGCCGTTTTTAATTTAAAGCCGATATACAAAGAAAACAGCCAAATAGGAGCAATATATAAAGAGAAGCGCAAATCAGGGATAAAGGCCATAATAACAACAACAACAACTAAAAAGACCAAACTAATATACGATGAAATCGGATGCAGCGGCATCTTAAACAAGATTGGCTCACCTGTCTTTTCTTTATGCCTTCGAAATTTTAATTGTACAATCAAAATGGTCGCCCAATTGATAATAACAGAAATCGTTGCCAGCGCCATAAAGTATAGGAACACCTTTTCTGGGTCCAAATAGCTGATTAACACCGTAAGTAATGTAAACGCGGTAGAAAATAAAATTGCAATGATTGGTGCTCCAGCTGAATTGAGTCTTCCAAAGAGTTTGGGAGCATTCCCCTGTACTGCTAAGCCATATAACATTCTTCCATTGCTATATAGGGCACTGTTATATGCAGATAGGGCCGCTGTTAGAACGACAAAGTTTAATAAATTAGCCGCGGATGGAATACCCACGTGAGAAAATATCTGTACAAAAGGGCTGCCCGTTGCCTCAATTTCATTCCAAGGAAAGATTGCTAATATAACTCCCATAGCTCCTATATAAAAAAGCAAAATCCGCCAAACTACTTGGTTGATTGCTTGTGGAATTGTTTTATTAGGATTTTCAGCTTCACCGGCAGTAATCCCCACAAGCTCAACGCCACCAAATGAAAACATGACTAAAACCAGTGACATCACCACTCCCAAGACGCCATTCGGAAAAAAACCGCCATGTTCCCACAAATTACTGATTCCAACAGGCTGTCCACTATTACCAATGCCAAAAACAATCATAGCTACGCCAAAAACGATCATTCCAATGATTGCCAAAACTTTAATAATCGCAAACCAGAACTCAAGCTCGCCATAGGCTTTTACATTTACCGTATTAATGAATGTAACAACCACTAAACAAGCAAGTGCTGTTACCCATGTAGGAATATCAGGATACCAATAATTAATATAAGTCCCTACAACTGATAATTCAGCCATACCAACAACCACATAATTAAACCAGTAGTTCCAGCCAGCAATAAATCCAGGAAGCTCACCCCAATATTGATAGGCATACTGACTAAATGAGCCCGATACTGGACAATCCACAGCCATCTCGCCTAATGCTCGCATAATAAAGAAAATAATAATGCCGCCAATTAAATACGATAAAGTAATCGCAGGTCCAGCAGTTTTTACTACCGTAGCGGAACCGTAAAATAAACCTGTACCAATGGCTCCCCCTAATGCGATCATTTGGATATGACGATTTTTCAGACCACGTTGTATTTGTTGATTTGTAGTGTTACTATCCATACTTTTCCCCTTTTTCAATTGCATTTTGTTCGGATCATTCTTCCGTTGGTATCGATAATGTTCTCTTTTCAGTATTAATTACGATACTGGTTTCCACCCGGCTTACCCCGGGTATCGCCATAAGTGAATCGATTACAAAGTCTTTGTACGTTGGCATATCTTTAGCAACGATCTTTAAAAGATAGTCCTTATTGCCAGTAATGCTGTAGCACTCAAGTACTTGTGGAAGCTTATTAATCTGCTCTAAGAAAAAATCAGCTGTTTCTCGATTCAAAGGAGACAAAATCACCATAATAAAGGCAATGGTCTCCATCCCAAGCTTTCTTTCATCCACAATCGTTGTAAACTGCTTAATAACCCCCAGTTCTTTTAAGTTTTTTGTTCTAGTAAGACATGCAGAGGTTGAAAGACCAATTAATTTAGACAAATCCAAATTGGATATTGAAGAATCTTTTTGTAAAGCACTCAAAATGGCTCGGTCATAACTATCAAGTCTCATAACAATATCCTGCTCCTTTATAACGAAACACAAAATAATATTTTTGCATAAGTATATAATGCAATATTTTATTTTGCTTTGTCAATAAATTTAAGTATATTATTATGTATAAGGTCATAAATCATTGGAAGATCACACCTGGTATTTTTATTATTATTTTCTGCAAGAAGCAGGATAAAGAAAAAAAGCGGCGAACTTGAAAGTCATAAATATATATATTTACTACTACAGGTCATGAAGGCTTGTCAGATGGCTACGAAAGTCATGCTCCAAGAAGTTTTGGAGCTTTTCTTGCGTAGCTATTTTTATGAAGAAAAAAGAGAAACATTACATTAAGTGTCTTGGATATATAAATTGAGAAATATAATTAGGAGTGATGATGTATGCACATGGCAGATGCACTAATTTCCCCAGCGGTCGGTGGAACCCTCTGGGCCGCTACTGCTTTCTTGGCTTCTTACGCAGCCAAGAAAGTTCAAAATGATATGGATGAGCAGAAAGTTCCCTTGATGGGCGTGTTGGGTGCCTTTGTCTTTGCTTCCCAAATGATTAATTTCACCATACCTGGTACAGGATCAAGCGGTCACATCGGAGGAGTCGTGCTGCTGGCGATACTCCTTGGCCCTCATGCTGCTTTTTTAACAATTGCTTCTATATTAACGGTTCAGGCATTATTCTTTGCCGATGGAGGTTTACTAGCCCTTGGCTGCAATATTTTTAACATGGGTTTTATTCCTTGCTATATAGCGTATCCATTTATCTATAAACCATTAGTCGGCACGACTCCCTCACAAAGACGTATTATGCTTGGCTCCGTCATAGCAGCAGTTGCAGGACTCCAACTAGGAGCCTTTAGCGTAGTTTTAGAAACCCTCTTTTCTGGAATATCAGCTCTACCTTTTTCAACCTTTGTACTGCTCATGCAGCCCATTCACCTTGCTATTGGTTTGATTGAAGGCATTATTACCGCTGTGGTCATTGGATTCATTTTTCAAGAAGCACCCCATATCATCCAACCCACGGCTTTAAATCAACCATTAGGTCCTACCTCTATAAAAAAAGTGATTATCGTCTTATTTGTCCTCGCTTTAATCACAGGCGGCGCTTTATCCTGGTTTGCTTCCAGCAATCCCGATGGACTGGAGTGGTCGATTTCCGGAATCAACGGCGAAGAAGAGCTGCAAGCAACGGATGAGGTTCATGGTTTTTTCGCCGAAATACAGGAAAAAATCGCCTTCCTTCCTGATTACAATTTTAAGACTACGCCTGCCTCTCATCCAGCGGCAGTTGAAGAAACCGAGGCAACCACAGAAGCAGTTTGGCCTACGGTAGATACAGGAACCTCGGTAGCTGGTCTTGTGGGATCTTTAATTACATTGATTTTAGCTTATTTTATTGGCAAAGGGCTACAAGTTGCAGCAAAACGCTAGTATACTATAAGGGATGCGACAATACGTCGTATCCTTTACTCTTATGGGTATGCAAATATTATTTTTTTCTAATGAAAGAGGTTACTATGATCAAACTGGAGTCAACTTGGCTCGATCTGCGAAATATTGATGATCTCGCCACTCAAAAGACTTTCATTCACTCTTTGAATTCCTGTACTAAACTGATCACGACCTTAGTCTTTGTCGTGCTGGTTACCTCCTTTTCTAAATACGAAGTTACAAGTCTTCTTCCCCTATTATTTTATCCTGTTGCTTTAATGGCTTTAGGAAATCTGCCTTATAAACCGATAGTAAAACGCTTGATACTGATCGCTCCTTTTATTGTTTTTATTGGCCTATTCAATCCAGTTTTTGACCAAACGCCGATTGCAAAGCTCGGACCCTTTCTGATTACTGGAGGCTGGCTATCCTTTCTATCCATTACCATCAAACTACTCTTAACCGTAACATCGGCTTTAATTTTGGTTGCAACAACGGGTATGAATTCAATTTGTACAGCCTTGTCGCAAATTGGTGTTCCCAAGCCTATTGTGATTCAAATCCTCTTTATGTATCGCTATCTCCATGTATTGCTTGAAGAGTTTCTAAAAACAAATCAGGCCTACAATCTTCGTTCTTTCAAGGCAAATGGAATTCATTATAAGGCTTGGGGGTCATTGCTGGGACAATTACTACTTAGAACCATGGATCGAGCGCAACGAATCTATCAAGCTATGCTGTGTCGCGGCTTTGACGGAAAGGTCCCTTTACGATCTGCTGCAAGTTGGACAAAAAAAGATCATCTCTATCTACTTTTTTGTCTATCCTTCTTTCTCCTCTGTCGTTTTATTAATATTCCACAGACCTTGGGAACATTGCTAACAGGAGGTTTTCAATGAGTCATCACACAATCGATTTAACAAATGTACTATATACCTATCCTGACGGCACAACTGCATTAAGGAATCTCTCTCTTCATATCGGTCATGGGGAAGCGATCGCAATCGTTGGCTCCAATGGTTCAGGTAAAACCACTTTGCTATCTCATTTAAATGGTGTGCTATTTCCCACCGCAGGAGAGGTCAATATTGGCGGTTATCCCGTTGTCAAAGAAACTCTACCCCACATCCGCCGCACAGTTGGCATCGTTTTTCAAAATCCTGACGATCAGCTGTTCATGCCAACGGTTTATGATGATGTAGCTTTTGGTCCCCTAAACTTAGGATATCCGCCTCTAGAAGTGGAAAAGCGTGTAACATCAGCATTAAAAACCGTAGGTGCTTATGCTTTAAAAGACCGTCCCCCTTATCGCCTCTCAGGAGGACAAAAACGAGCAGTAGCCATCGCGACGGTGTTAGCCATGGACCCGGCAATATTGGTAATGGACGAACCAACCGCAGCCCTTGATCCCTTGGCCCGCCGCCAGTTGATCACTCTTTTGCACACATTTAGTCATACAAAAATTATTGCAACGCATGATTTAGATATGGTACTGGATCTTTGCAAGCGGACCATTGTCTTGCATAATGGCACCATTCTCGCTGATGGTCCTACCCTTGAAATCTTCCGCGACAGATGCCTATTAGAACAGGCAGGTCTAGAACAGCCCTTCTCCATGCAAATCTGCCCGATTTGCTCTAAAATTTGATAATCAGATATTTTGTAGCAAATAAGAAAAGTGCTTCGTGTCCTTTTAAACATAGCAGTTTTGAAACACAAAGACACAAAGCCGCTTACTCGGACACGAAGAACACAAAGGGGTAATAAACATGTCTCTGTGTTCTTTGTGCATTTCTGTGTCCTATGTATTTAACGTTCCCCTTAGAAAGCTTATACTTTTTAGCCTCGCAAACAAAAACGACTAGCCCTTTCATTTTTTAAAAAAGGGCTAGTTCTTTTTAATATCATAAATATATTCTTTTGACTCATGAAGGTTTAGGCATCCAATCTTTACTTATTTTTCGGATAAAACTCCCTAACATGTATCCATGCAGTAATGGAAACACTAACAAAAATGTATGAAAGGAAGATTAGCTATGAAAAGTATAATTCGTAGAAAGCAAATAAAGAACCACTCGAAGAAACTATTAGCTGCTGTTGCAGGAGCGGCAGTTATGTCTTCGGCAATGTTGCCTGGTCTTCCTGTAACAAAAGTTTTTGCCGCTTCGAATGAAACAAACCAAACTCCTGAAGCAGATCAAACTTCCAAGTCAAAAAATTGGTCGAACCCATCCAAAATGGACCCCGTAAGAACCGTAAAGGAAAATGCCTACACCTATGGCTTTAATCCCTTTCGTGATAGATTTACAATTCTTGATCAGTCAGCAAACAAAGCAACTGTTGAAGTACGAACCAGCGGTCAGACTTTTAAAGTGAACCTAGTAAAGACTCGTAATCAGGGATGGGAAATTACTGCAATACGTGGTATTGGCAATTCAAGATATCCTGCTACTTATACTCCCGCCAGCTTTTTTACCCACCGCCCCATTACGGGTCCAGTGGTTATCACCCCCAATGCTCCCCAAACCCTATATCAAACGAATGATTTCCGTGAATGGACATGGTACAATACCTCCTACCCCGCCGACATGACCTTTGGTGCTCTGATTCAAGACCCCCGCTTACGAGGAACGAACTTAGTTCCAGAAGACATCATCAACCAGATGAAAAATGTTGACTTTAACCATCAAATCGTTGTTTATACTCACCTTGGTACCGTAGACTCAACTGGGTACGGTATCGGCATTGAAAAGATCACGCAATCAGGAAATGACCTTACTGTTACCGTAAGAACAAAAAGCCCTCGCCTTAGTGAGAGTGTGACGACTACCAAGGGTTATGACTATATTGCCATGGAACGCTCATTATTTGATACCCGCCGTCCAATCCGGGTAACCTTTATTAACCAGAATAATACCATGCTAACAAATTATAATGTTACGCTAAACCAGTAAAAAATAAGGAACCACAGAGGCACAGAGAAAAAACAGATAACTAACAACGCTTCTCATCCCTTAAAACAATGGAATGATCGTTTTGAATCACAAAGACACGAAGCCGCTTACGCGGACACAAAGAACACAAAGGAAGAGAATATATTTCTCTATCTCTATGTTCTTTGTGGATCTCTGTGCCCTCTGTGTTTAACGTTCTCTACTTATGAACCTATTTTTTTATCCATTCCGTATGGAAAGTACCAGGTTGATCAACTCTCTCATAGGTATGAGCACCAAAGTAATCTCTTTGAGCTTGGATCAGATTGGAAGGGAGCACGGCTCTTCGATAGCTGTCATAATAGTCCAAGGAAGCACTAAAAGAAGGCGTCGGAATCCCTAGCTCTTTACACGTTTTTACAACTAGGCGCCAATTCTCTTGAACTCGGCTTAGTGCCTCTTGGAAGTAAGGCGCCAGCAGTAGATTCGGCAAATTAGCATCTTGCTGAAAAGACTCTTTAATCCGATCTAAAAATTGAGCCCGAATAATGCATCCACCTCGCCAAAGAAGAGCCACGTCACCATAGTTCAAGTTCCAGGCATATTCCTTATCAGCAGCTTTTAAAAGAGCAAACCCCTGGGCGTAAGAACATATCTTCGATGCATACAAAGCATCATGGATCGCTTTAATAAATACCTTGCGATCTCCCTTATATTGATCATTTGGACCAATTAAGATACTAGATGCAGCCACTCTTTCTTCTTTATAGGCCGACATACAGCGCGCGAATACGGCTTCTGTAATTGTTGGCGTCGGTACTCCCAAATCCAAAGCATTTTGCGAGGTCCACTTACCTGTCCCTTTCTGACCGGCTTTGTCTAAAATCATTTCTACTAATGGTTTACCCGTGAGTTCATCCTGCTCTAAAAACACATCTCGTGTAATTTCAATAAGATACGAATCCAGCTCCCCTTTGTTCCATTCAGCAAATACTTCATAGAGTTCCTCTGCTGACAACCCTAATGCAACTTTCATAATATAATATGCTTCACTAATGAGCTGCATATCGCCATATTCGATCCCATTATGTACCATTTTCACGTAATGACCGGCCCCGTCTGGTCCCACATAAGCGCAGCACGGACCATCTGCAACCTGAGCAGCAATCGCTGTAAAAATCGGTGCAACTTCCTGGTAAGCAGAAAGTTCAGCTCCCGGCATGAGACTTGGTCCCTTTAGTGCTCCTTCTTCTCCCCCAGACACGCCCATGCCAATAAAACGAATCCCTTTACGAGATAATTCATCAAATCGCCTGCGGGTATCTTGAAAATAAGAATTACCACCGTCAATAATGATATCCCCTTGATCTAGATAAGGCAGCAATTCAGCTATCATATCATCTACTGGCTTACCGGCCTTAACCATCAGCATAACTTTCCGAGGCTTGGTGAGCATCTTGGTCAGCTCCATTATAGAATGAGCCCCGCCAATCTTTTTGCCCTCTGCATTTTGCGCCAAAAATTCATCTACTTTACTTACCGTACGATTATATACCGCTACACCAAAGCCTTTGTTAGCCATATTCATCACTAGATTCTCACCCATTACAGCTAAGCCAACCAATCCAATATCATATAACATCCCTGTTTCCTCCCTTTCTGTAACAAATCAATTCCTCTTGCTACTGTATTATTCTAGTGTAAGTCTAAGGATACCTGCTCATTCAGAAAATTTATTTCATTTTTTCATTTTTTTTAGGGCATTATAATCAATATTGAAAAGGATACTACTTTCGCCTAATTCTAGGTGAATTTACAATCTTCCCAGGAGACTAGCAAGTTCTGAAACTGATAAAACGATATAATTAGGATCAGCGGCAGCCAGCTCTTCTTGGCTGCCGTATCCATAAGCAACAGCAATCACATCAATATGATTCTTCTTAGCACCGCTGATATCATATTTTCGATCTCCAATCATTACAACTTTACTTAGATCAGTAATGTTTTCCCCTATTAGGGCAAATTCGATGACATCGCTTTTTTCAGTCCTTGTTCCATCAAGATTACTTCCCACAATGGCAGCAAAGTACTGTTTTAAACCAAAGTGTTCTAAAATTTGCACTGAAAACTCGGTAGGCTTTGAAGTTGCTACGATTAGTTTTTTACCTTGGTTCTTCAAACTGGCTAATAGTTCCTCCATGCCCGCATATACTTTGTTTTCATATAATCCTGTTACCGAAAAACGTTCTCGATAATATCCAATCGCCTGCACTGCCTCCTGATCACTCATATGGTAGAACTCTTTAAAGGATGCTAATAAAGGTGGTCCGATAAAAGGGATCAACACATCTGGATCTTTTTCCTTAATTCCCATTTTCTGTAAGGCGTATTGAACGGATGATGTAATACCGATTTTAGGATCGGTCAATGTTCCATCCAAGTCAAATAATATGATTTCATACATAACTGTCACCTTCCTATTTGTTAAGATTTTCTATACTATTTTTTTATATTGCTTAGCTAAATTAACGATTGGCAACAGAAAACAATTCGCGCTCTGTCATTGCGAACAGAGTGAAGCAATCTCTTAGCAAGGGGTGCTTCGCTATGCTCGCAACAGATGGACGTTATTGTAAATTGATCCTAAAATAAAAAGGCCTAAGGTCTCCTCTTTATTACAGAGCAGTACTCTTACACCTTTGGTTTTCAATCAGCCAGTTATCGATTTTTACTCACGATTTCATAAGGAACTACAATGTCTCTATGATTAAGGCTGTAAACGTCCCCCCGTAAATTATTCGATGCCAATATTTAGTTCAATTACTAATGAATCGGCAATCATTTCCACTACTAAAAATTTTGCACTGCTTACTTTCAGTTTGAAATTCTCCCCCATAACTAGACTAGGAGGAGAAATATCCACTCGTAAGCCATCCTTCTCAAAATGAGTTGCAGCATTTCCCGTAACCATGTTGGTTAGCTCAGAAATTGCACTTTGTGCTAAGTCATCTAATGATGCAACAGGCATCCCCATCATCATTTTCGATGCAATCGACATGGCCGTTGCTTCCGTGAAATTATATGCAATGTTGCCACGCAACTGATCTGTCAATCCTACTAGCACGGTAATTCCCTTACTCTCGACAAACTGCTCCCCTACTGAAAGCTTGCCCTTCACAACATTTTGAAAACCTAATTGCGGCATAATATTCATAATCGCATCGATAAATGGATTAATCACTTTTACATCCAAAATTATTTCCCTCCTACAAACCCAACATTCATATGCAATGAACCAATAGCAGTTTTTGCTGTGACTGTATTCGAAGTCATTTTAGGATTAATAATAGCAATGGACTCACCAATTATAATGCTCGGTGGTGTAAGACGAATTTCAAATTCCTTAGCTTTTAATACATTATTAATCTCAGAGATACTATGTCCTGCAATAATATTAGTAAATTCAGAAATACTATTAAATACATCCTCATCCGCTACTACATCAGTTCCTAATAACTTCTTAGTAAATTCTTGCGCCACGTCCATAGATACATCCAGCATAATTCGCCCTTGCTGACTTCCTGTGATACCAATGATAACGCCTAAACCATGGGATACTACCGTCTGAATCTTACTATGATCTACAGAAAGAACATCCATTCCCGTCATGTCTATAATATTTTTCGTAAAGGCTGCAATAAAATATTCCAAGAAATGCTGCTGACCTGCTTCATTCCCCTTTTCAGCGATAATCTGTTCAAATCCAAGGAGGAGCGCCTCCGACTTCACCGGCTTTTGGAAAAATGCTTTTACGCCAATGGCTGTCCCCCGATTGATAATGGCTTCATCCTTCATGGCACTTACCACTACAATTTTACCGGCTGGATCAATGGTCAACAATTCACGGCAGCACTCCAACCCATCCATATCAGGCAATGTCAAATCCATCGTTACCAAATCCGGCTGTAGCTCACGGTACTGAAGTATACCATCACTACCCGTACCAGCACAACCGCACACCTCATACTTTGATTCTTTCAAAGCATCTTTTATTAACCTCTGACTAAAAGGGGAATCATCAACTATTAGTACTCGAATTTTATTCATCGTCTCACCGCCAGCATAATTTTTTACGATTAGCAATCTATTAAGTTATTATCATTCTATATTTTTATCTTTTTACCTGCGCCAAATGACAAATATAGCAATATATTTACAATGTTTTAACACGCATTCTGCTGCTTTCCCTCTTATCATCAACATTCTAGTGACCTTTTCTTTGCTCTAGACTTTACCATTGGAAGAATTTACGTTACCATAAAGAATGAATAGATCTAGAACCCCTCACTGATTTTTAAGGAGGCAATTATGCTTGTTCACCTATCTGAAAAAAAAGCTTGCTTCTTACAAAATTCCCAAGGAGTTTATCGTTGTAGATTTTCTACCTAAAAGTTCGACGGGAAAAATCCTAAAAACCAACTTACGCCAACAAGCAATGAATATACAAGCTCTAAATTGATTGTATATATTTAACTTTTTTGAGATAATTGCGTAAAAAGTCAGTTAAATTTCATATGTTTATGATATAATTTCCATAAACGCTGTCATAAACATAGCGAATCGATTTTTTACTGGAGGTTTACAGTATGAGCAAGTTGTTAACTCAGCTACATGAGCTAGCCGCACAACTCACCATTTCCCCTGAGCAAATTGGTTGCATCGCCGCTAAATTTCAACAAGCTATGGAAAATGGACTACGCAAAGCACCTAGTTCATTAAAAATGTTACCCTCTTATTTAAGCAAACCGTCCCGAAAAGAAATAGGAACATTTCTGGCTTTAGATTTTGGCGGAACCAATGTAAGAGTCCTGTTAACGGAATTGTTAGGAGAAGGACAGTATAGAATACATGCTCGGGCAGGAAAGCCCCTTAAACAGGAAGAAGAGCAATACAATCATATATCCAAACAATCTACTGCCGATCACTTATTTGATTTTATTGCAAAGCAAATTGCCCCTCTTGTAAAACCCGATCAGATATATCCCCTAGGTCATACGTTTTCCTTCCCCACAGACCAAAGAGGTCTTAATACAGGCACATTAATTCATTGGACAAAAGAAATTGAAACAACAGGTGTGGAAGGTAAAGACATTACAACTTTGCTACGATCAGCCTTAGACAGACAGAATCTTCGTAATGTGATACCTAAAGTCATCATAAATGATACTGTCGGTACCTTACTTGCCTCAGCCTATGAAGATCCCTTTACGGATATTGGCTCTATTTGCGGTACTGGCCACAACACAGCTTATATTGAACCTTGTGCGCCGGATACCAAAAGCCCAATGATTATCAACCTAGAATCAGGTAATTTTGATCAATTACCCTTTACCGCTTATGACGCCCTATTGGACCAACAAAGTGAGAAACCCGGCGAGCAACGATTAGAAAAAATGGTCTCTGGTCACTATATTGGTGAGTTAGTGCGCATCATAACATGTAGTTTATTTGACGATGGATTACTGGCAGGAAGCACCTCTACAAGAAAAATACTAACCACTCCTTATATATTACATGGTGCTCATATTTCGCTTTTACTGGAAGATAGCAGCGAGAAGAAAGAACAGATCGCCCACTTTCTTGAGAGCAAGCTAGGTATTACAAACTCTACGCTTGAGGATCGCCAAACCTTAAAAAAGATTGCCTCCCTTGTATCCATTCGCTCTGCCCGCTTGGTGGCGGCTACTTATATCGGAATTTTGCATCATATTGATCCGGATTGTTCTCAAAACCATACCATTGCCATCGACGGCTCACTATACGAAAAAGCCCCTAACTACGCTAAAACCATTCAGATGACGTTGGATGAAGGACTTGGAACTAAGAAGAAAATTACCAGCACCCTTACAAAAGATGGCTCAGGTATTGGTGCTGCCATCGCTACCGCCATTGCGATACATACAGAAAGTTAAGAAATACACGAAAAACAAGTCCAAGTAGTCAAACGGCTACTTGGACTTGTTTTCATGATACGTGTTATGCACCAATGCTTTGTCGCTCAGCAATCAAATCTTCCAAACGCTCTTTTTTGTTCTCATTAATTCATCCACGGGCACCTCAGCCACTCCTTGGGCTACTGGAGGCTGTAATGTTGAAATACATTTTTAGCATCGCTGCCGATTCAACTGCAATATCCGTACGCCGCCCGCCCATAGCTACACCTACATCGGCAAAGACTAAGGCTGGAGCATCATTGATGCCGTCACCAATCATCATCACCTGGGAACCCAGCTCCCTGCTGCTATGATATATATATTTCAGACATATTCGTCATTTCTATATCTACCTAATGACGTAATAACAAAAAAATCATTGAACACAAAAGTGTTCAATGATTTTTTTATTATTACGCGTTCTTGGCAATTGAAATAAAATACTGGTGAATTCGATCATCCTTGGTCAATTCAGGATGAAATGCCGTAACAAGGATATTATTTTGCCTAGCAATAACAATTTTATCATGTACCCTTGCCATAACTTTTACATCCTGGCCTGCCTCTTCAATATAAGGTGCGCGAATAAAGACAGCTTTTAACGATTCTGCGCCAAATTCAGGCACTGTCATATCCGCTTCAAAACTCTCACGCTGACGGCCAAAAGCATTGCGTCGAACCACAATATCCATGATCCCTAAACGAGGCTGATTGCTATCTTTAATTTCCTTCGCCAGCAGAATCATGCCAGCGCAAGTTCCATATACCGCCATTTTCTGATCCACTCTTAATTTAATCTTATCCATCAGTCCCCACTCTATCATTAGCTTGCCAATAGTGGTACTTTCTCCCCCAGGAATGATCAAACCGTCAACCCCATCTAATTCTTCTGGCTTTCGAATCTCTACTGCTGTTACTCCACAGCCTTCCAGCATCCAGCAATGCTCTCGGAAAGCACCTTGCAATGCCAATACTCCGATCTTCATAATAATCCCTGCTTTCTCTCTTGCTTACCAGCCACGATCCTGCATGCGCTCATGATCTGCTATGGTAGAAATCTCGATACCCACCATAGCCTCACCAAGATCGCGAGAGATTTCAGCCAAAATCTTGGGATCATTATAATAGGTAGTAGCTGCTACAATTGCCTTTGCCCTTTTTACAGGATCACCTGACTTAAAGACACCCGAACCAACAAAGATGCCATCGCAGCCTAAGTGCATCATCAGAGCCGCATCAGCCGGTGTCGCAATACCTCCTGCCGCAAAATTAACAACTGGCAGACGTCCTTGTTTTTTCACTTCCATAACAAGTTCTAAAGGAGCTGCAATATTTTTGGCAAAGGCAGATACTTCTTCATTGGGTAAGTTCTGCAGCTGACGAATTTCACTCATAACCATACGAATATGCTTTACAGCTTCGACTACATTGCCCGTTCCTGGCTCTCCCTTGGTACGAATCATCGCTGCCCCTTCACCAATACGACGAAGTGCTTCACCAAGATTTTTAGCACCACATACAAAGGGAACTTTAAACTGATGTTTATCAATATGATATTTATCATCGGCAGGTGTTAGCACTTCACTTTCATCAATATAATCAACCCCTAGTGATTCTATGATCTGCGCTTCTACAAAATGGCCAATTCTTCCTTTAGCCATAACTGGAATGGTCACAGCCTCCATGATTTTCAAGATAATCGTGGGATCAGCCATCCGAGCAACCCCGCCTGCCGCGCGAATATCTGCTGGCACACGTTCTAATGCCATTACAGCACAAGCTCCTGCTTCCTCAGCAATTTTTGCCTGCTCAGGCGTAGTTACATCCATAATCACGCCACCCTTAAGCATTTCTGCCAAACCAGCCTTTACGCGAAAAGTCCCTTGCTGCATATTGTTTATGCCTCCTGTACTTGTTTTTATTTTTAGTCCTAGGATCATTTGTTATTGAGGACTTCTAAAAATATAATGTTATTATAAAACAAAATAGACCTCTTTAAAATATACAGAATTATATTTTTCAATAGGTACAGATTTGAAAAAAATCGAACCACAAAGACGCAAAGGACACAAAGGGTTCTATTTATAACTTATTTGGTGTACTCCTTTGTGTGCCGCATCAGTGGCATTGCGCCTTTGTGGTTCATAATATTCCCTATCTTTTCACACACAAAAATTACAAGCTTTTGTCTCGTTCTTATGTTTGACAGATTGTACAATTTCCCTGGCAAAAGGTCCCAAGGTGCCATCAGCATAGGATTTCATCACTCCAGCGGCAACTTGCCCAATAGCATTTTTTATAATCCCTGGATCTGAAATCCCTTTTTGCTTTAAGACCTCCTCAATAGCCATGCCCGCTTCAATCGCTTTCTGAGCAGCTACCGTATTAATGGTATACACTAAATCTGCCTTGCCGATGATTACCTGTCCAACTAATTGAAAGATTTCCACAGTTTGTGCAACTAACTCTACAGGAAACTGATTGACAATAATGACTGGAGAATGTCCTAATGCAATCTCACCTGCATGGCCAATAAATTTAGCACAAATACACTTTACATGGGAATCCGCTATACTGTTTAGCATATCTTGGCTCGCATTTGTCGCGATATTAATCACAGTTACATTTTTTCCTATGTCATTAAATACTTTAATACAACTCACGACTTCTGGATCAGGGAGAGCCAAAATTACAATTCCCAATTCCGCCATCTCTCCTAATGAACCAACAGTAGAAACACTAATTTCTTCTGCTGCTTTTTCCACCTTCTCTATATTTCGATCAAATATGACTAAATCTACCTGACCTGCTAATAATCCCGCTAATACTCTTCCCATACGTCCAATCCCTACTAAACCAACCTTCACCTTAACCACTCCCTTGTTATTTATAAAATAACTTTCCAGCGACCTTCTATTAGTATATGACCAAACTCTTAAAATAGCGTTTTATTGATTGTAATCAGTTTATTTTCTAGTCATACCTCTAAGACATAGATAGTTGAATCACAAAGACGCAAAGCCGCTCATGCGGACACAAAGAACATAAAGGGGGAAGAATAATACTTCTCTGTGCTCTTTGTGGATCTCTGCGCCCTCTGTGTGTAACGTTCTCCGTAAAAAACTAACTTTCTAAAAAAGAATCACCTTCTCGTGTATAGAGAGGTGATTCTTTTTGCGACTTCGTC
This sequence comes from Pelosinus baikalensis, assembly GCF_020819555.1. Taxonomy (NCBI): domain Bacteria; kingdom Bacillati; phylum Bacillota; class Negativicutes; order Selenomonadales; family Sporomusaceae; genus Pelosinus; species Pelosinus baikalensis. The sequence goes on along the minus strand of NZ_JAJHJB010000004.1, from coordinate 6,920 downwards.
AACAATTTCTAATATGACTACCATAATAATAAGTATTGCAATTACAAAACGTTGTTTCATCATTTTTCCTTAAAACAAACTTTGGATAATGGGAACGACATAGGGATCATAAATATAACGTAAGAAGAAAAACATTATTAAACCGACTATACCGCCTACGATAGAACCATTGATGCGAATCCATTGTAAATCATTCCCTGCTTTTTCTTCCACGAAACGATTCAGCTTATCATCGTTAAATTCCCCTAAAACCCTTTGAACAATTTCACCAATGATATAATGCTCTTTTTCGATAAGCTCATATATCACCTGCTTAATACGCACTTCTAGCCATTCCTGCAGCTCAATATTTCCCTTAAAAAACATCCAGTATCGATCCATTTGAGTATAGATCCAATCGATGAGTTGAGGACTGAGCTGAGGATTCGTTGTCTTTAGAAAATTCTCCGATACATGAATCACTGCATCACCTAATTCTACTTCTGTCGCCAACGTTATTTTCCAGTTCTCCACTTGTTCTAGCCAAGTATAATTCTTTTCAGATGCTTCGGCTATCGCTGTTAAATTCTCATGAATTTTATTATGTATGACATGATCAGGGTTCTTAATATCTTGCAAAATTGCCAGAATCTCTGCGTAAAAAGCATCCGTTGCATCGGAAAGGCTTACACTATTAGTCTGCTCACCTAACCAAATGAAGGCTCTTTCTAAGGGTGACCGATTCTTGGTTTGCGTCATTTCTTCTAAATATTGGTAAATATTTCTTTTTGCCTCATTCTTATCTAGCTGATTGATAAGTTCATCTACAATGTACATTGTTAAAACTCGAGCACGGTCATTTTCTAATAACCATCTGACTATATTGTTCATTTGCGAGATAAGATCAATGTTTTTGATTTCTTTTCTAATAAAACCTTCCATATGATTAACGAAATCTCGAATATCAAGCTTACTGATCATATCCTTACCGAATCGCTCCAGAGAACTTCTTATGAACTCCCTTCCTCTCTCATGATCTACAAAGCCAATCAGCAAAGTAACAAAGCAGATACTCTCTACTCTTTTTTTAATGGATTGTACCGTAAGCAAATCTTGGTCAATAATATTCCGAATGGACCAAATTACCTTTTGACGATGCCTGGGGATCAATGCCGTATGCCAAGGAAAACCTAAAGGTTTTTTAAAAAGCGCAGTAATCGCAAACCAATCGGCAATCCCACCTACCAACGCCGCCTCCATTACAGCAAAGAGCATCTCTACAGCGAAAATATCTTTATAGTAATATTTAAGCCCAGCAGACAATAAAAATAGTAAAAATACCAATAGTAAAATTTGATTTGCTATGCTTTTATTATTCATTTCTCTTCACCTGCATTTATAACCAATAGGTCAATATGTATAGAATCATTCCTACCAAACCGCCAACAAATGAGCCATTAATACGAATCATCTGCAAATCATTGCCCATCTTGCTATCAATAAAATTTACTAATCGCTCATTGGTAAATTCATTAAGGCTCTCCTTTACAATTCTGCCAATTTGGTCATGGTTGCGATCTAGCCATTCTCCTAAAACAGCCTTAAGGTACAAATCCATCTTCACCCGATCTTCCTGATTTTCAGCGAAATCTTCCAGAACTATCTCCAGCTGTGCCATAAGAGAGTCCATCCCTCGAACTGCCAGTCTATTGTCACGAATCACTTTATTAAATACAGCTACCATGGACCTGGATATTTTTTCGCCTAATTTAAATTTATATATTATATTTTGCTGGAGCCATGACTCAACCCGTTGCCCAAAATCAGCATCATTTTGCAGCCTGACTACAAACTGTTTCAATTTCACCTTTCCGTCTAGCCTGAAAGGATGCTGGGCGGATTTCATTTCTAATAATATACTGACCAATCCATGCTGAGCTGCCTTCGCCAATTGCTTAGGGGATAAATCCATCAGCAAATTAAATAATTTCCTCCGATTCATACCATGTTCATATTTCTTGGTAACAGCAGCAAAAACATTTGCCAGCAAGTGGACAAACTTTTCATTCTGGGCAGCAATGATACATTGCTCAATGATAAGATCTAGTATTTTGTCATCATATTGGTGATCCATAAACCATTGGACAATGGGGATCCCATAGGGAAGAACCTTAATATTGTCCATATTGTCTTCCACAAAATCTTGAATTAATACCTCTAAATCTTCCGGATTCACTTGAAGAGCAAAATCCTGCCAAAAGCGATATAGCATTTTTTTCACATCTTGCCTACCGCTATTCTCATTGGTAAAATATAGTAATGTAGCCGTTAAATCATAGTCATCCAAGTTTTTCTTTATATTCTCTTTTATTAATATCTCATGCTCGACCATATCAATCAACGCTTGAAATATCTTTTCCCGATTTCGGGGGATAATCGCCGTACGAAAAGGTATGCCTAAGGGGCGGCGAAATAAGGCGGACACAGCAAACCAATCAGCTAAACCGCCTATCATTGCAGCACCGAACCCTCTGGCTAAAAGACCGCCAAAGAACGTGTGGGAAAAAGGATAGCTTGCTAAGAATCCACAAGAAACAATCCCCAATATACAAGTTGCCTTATATTTATTAGCACTCATAACTTAGCATTAACCTCTTCCAGTTCACTTTCATCTACTTCACCAAACCAAGACTCCAAACGGGACTTTGCTCGGATTTTTGTCTCTTTATCAATATATATTGCAACTACCGCTAACGCCATCATCAACGCACCAAAATCATCCGTATATCCTAAAAAAGGCAAAAAATCTGTAATGAAATCAAAAGGGGAAATAAAATATCCCAGTGCGCCAATAATAACCGCTTTCACTTTTTTCGGAACATTGTCTTTTTGCAATGTGTAATATAAAAGTAACGCAACATATACTAACTTTTTACCAGCTTTAAGGGAAAATCTTTTTAATTTCTCAAACAGCTTTTTATCCGTATATTTGGTCGAGTATTTCTCAAAATTAAAATTCATAATAAAAACCTCCTATAAAAGATACTGATTTATTCTTTTATAGTATCTCTCTTTATCACTACTATAATTTATCTTCCATATAAAGACAAGTCATCCTTCTACTTGCTGTAGCTGAATGACTTGTTTTATTTAATAGTTTTCACCTTTAAACTCAGTTATGCTTAATGTATTTTCTTTCGTATCATTTGCAGTTACCGATATGAGATCTCCTACCTTAACTAAAGGAATTTTCGGTGACGTATTCGAACTCCCCACAAAAATTCGATTATCGCCCTCGATCATAAAATAAAAATAAGACTCTCCACCCTTAACCACTTGAGAAACACGGCTGATTTTACCTTGCAATTTCAATGCTTTATTTTCCTGACTTGGAATAAACTGATTTCCCTTGCTAGCTAATACTTGCTGGTAAGCACGCAAGCCACTTTCAATATCAGCTCCAACACCTACTAAATTATAGTTTTCTACGGAGATAAAGGATACAGCTTTTAATAACCCTTCTTTATCTTTTAAAGGAGCAATATAAGTTGGCACACCGCCGATGTTATACAAAATAGGATATCCGGCACGATAGGATTTCTCCTGTACCTGACCTTCTGCTGATTTTTTTGCGCCGCCTTCATCAGCACCAGATACCTTATACCATTTTGCTTCTTTCGTACGAGAGTTGATCAAAATAAAACCGACCGAGCTTCCATCTTTACCTGATGAGGTAATCCCTGTATACCAATATACACTATCATCGTTGCCATAAATGAGATGAAGCTCATTTCCCGTTGGCTTTAATGTTCCCATTTTGGCAAATACACTATTCCAAAAACCATTTATGTAATCGCCCCAATCTTTAACTTGCTTATATACATAGGATTCTGGCTGAACCCTGTCAACCCAGCTAGGCAAATCATCAATAGTATGCCGACTGATTTCACCTGTTTGAGCATTTACAATCACTGCACCTACTGCATCAGAACCGTGATAACCTACTTTATTTTTATATAAGGTCACAACCCAATATGGATTAAGATCATCATCTACTTCAAAAGAAAAATCTGAAATCCCAATATTAAAAAATCCATTAAAATATACGTATCTGGGTAAATAATCAAAGAAGAAACCCTTCATTTGATACTTTAGATATACCTCTTTGCCATTAACCGACTGCACTAAATGTACATCTTGGGGATTCGTAGCAGAGACCATAACAAAGCCTTTACTTCCCCTAGTATAATTCGTCAGCCATTGAAAGATACCACGATGTTCTAGGGGTGCTACATAATATAATTTTTCTCGTACCTTTTGCAGTGATAATTCACCAATTTGCACTTCACTACCTAAAGCAGGTACTTCACCAATGATTTTTTCTGCCAGCTTACGAGCTGTTTCCTCATCTACAATTCGTATTTGCGATAAGTTTATCGGCTCGATATCAGAAGTAAAAGAACTTTCTTTTACCTCGCCTAATAAACCTCTGTAAGCACTGCTATATAGCATCGGAGCGCTTGTTAATATTGGTAGAATCAACAAATTACTCACACCAACTACTAACAATATAATCCCTACAAAGCCGAGCATTCTATAGCGTTTAAAATTTTGTCCTTGATTTTGATAATTAGCAATATCAACAACATGTGGCCGTTCCTGAAATAACTGAGGGAATAATTTTTTTAATACTTCTCCCCAGGCTGTTTTGGCTATAAATAACCTAAACTTATTCAGCAAAATTAATGCTGAGATAAATAAAAATAGTATTCCCCAGGCTATAACCAAATTCGACCAATCCGTAAAACCAAATGCTAATACGGGCATTTCCATAAAGAAATACAGGAAATTAACTACTAAGAATGCTATTATTAGAAATGGCAACACATTTAATCACTCCTTGCAAATTAAAGCTTCATTACTACTTTCTATTCGCCATAAATCAATACTCATCCTGCTTCTTCCACAGAATCATATTATATAATAAATTATTGATCCAGTTACTCCACTGTTAAATCTAGGCGCTCACTCATATAAGTGATCCTTGAATCCGAAAAAATCCATAGGACGGACTTAGCTTAAATTCTACAGCCTATTTCTCTTAGCAGGATTAGTTCTTTGGAAAAATTAACACTATGTTATTAACTTTAACATACTAGTAAAGCTAATTATGATATAATTTATCTATCTATAATTAGAGGTAGGTGTTGTCATGAAAACTGTTGCGTTAATTGCTCATGATCGTAAAAAAGAAACCATGTTAGAATTTGTTGTTAAACATCGAAAAATTCTAGCAAAACACCATTTAGTGGCTACTGCCACTACTGGTCGCCTAATTAAAGAATCCGTTGGTCTAGATGTTACCACATATTTATCCGGACCACTTGGTGGTGACCAACAAATAGGAGCACGTGTTGCCTGTGAAGAAATTGATTTAGTAATATTTCTAAGAGATCCTCTAACGGCTCAACCCCATGAACCAGATATCACAGCCCTTCTTAGAATATGTGATGTTCATAATATCCCAGTTGCAACAAATGTAGTCTGTGCGCATTTACTGGTTTCTACACTAAATGAACCGCTATAAAGAAGATTTAATTTAGATGGGCTTGCAGCTCCATCCATAAAGAAGGAACAGCTAATATCAATTTAGGCTGTTCCTTTCTATTACAATATTTTAACTATATTATACATAGAATCCCTCTCTACTGGAATACGACCAGTTTGACGGATTGTCTTAATGATTGTTTCTTTACTCAATGATGTAGCAGATTTTGCGCCTGCTGCATGCATGATTTTTTCTTCATTTACTGTACCATCAATATCATTTGCACCAAATCCCAATGCAAGCTGAGCTATCGGCAATGTTAGCATGACCCAATAAGCTTTTATATTCTTAAAATTATCTAACATCAAACGAGAAATAGCCATCGTCTTAAGTTCATCCCATACTGAAGTTCTTTCTATTCGTTCACCAAGTACCGTATTATTAGGATGAAAAGGAAAACAAATAAACGTTTGGAAGCCGCCTGTTTTATCCTGCAAATTGCGTAAAGATAATAAATGATCCACTCGTTCTTCTACTGTTTCAATATGACCATATAACATACTGGCATTACTGCGAATCCCTAGACTATGTGCTATGCGAGCTACCTCCAACCATTCAGCGGCAGTAGCCTTTTTAGGACAAATCTCATTTCTTACCCGATCTGACAATATCTCAGCACCACCTCCAGGCATAGAGTCTAAACCAGCATTTTGCAGTTCGATTAATACTTCGGCAACAGACTTTCCAGAAATAGCAGAAAAATATATAATCTCTACTGCTGTAAACGCTTTTAAATGAATATGTGGCAATGCCTGTTTTAATTCCTTTATTACATCGACATAGTATGAAAAAGGCCAATCTGGATGCAAGCCGCTCACGATATGCAGTTCTCTAAGATCTGGATCTTTAGCTGCCTGTTTAGCAATTTCTAAAGCATTTTCCTTATTCATGGCATAGGAGTGGACACTCTCTGCATCACATCCAAAAGCACATAACTCACAACGAGCAGTACAGATATTAGTAAGGTTAATATGACGATTCACATTGTAATATACATAATCGCCGCTCACATTTTGTCTAACTATATCTGCTAGGTAACCTAACCAAGTCAAATTGTTACATTCAAATAATGCAATGCCATCTTCTCGATTAAGACGAATTCCCTGCATAACTTTTGCCTCAATTTGTTCTAGAACTATATTCACGTATGACACTCCTTCCATTTTGTATTCTTCCCCAAAAAGACATTGCCTTCCTGCAAAACCTAATAAAAAACTAAAAAAATATAATCTTTTTCTTAATACACAAAAAGCACTCACATAAATGAGTGCTTTTTATTAACCAGCAACTACCTATCCTCCCAGGCCGTTTCCAACCAAGTACTTTCGGCGTA